>DATERS010000117.1:0-3987 GCA_035271365.1 Thiopseudomonas sp. | reverse complement strand
CTCCACTGACTTTGACCCGCATGCCAAGCACGGCGATTCTCATCCACTAAACGATAAATCGTCGCTGGCTGTTCAGCGATAAGATAATGACTACTGACTTCTTTCTCTGTTAATAAATACAAAGAGCGCGGCAAATCACTGGCGGTATAATGCAGCACAATAAACTGCACACGACTGTCCTGCCCCACAGATTGGTAGCTGTCATCAAACTTTAAGCCTGAGCACCCTGATAAAAATAAAGCAGCACACAACAACGCTGAAAACTTCATACTGAACCTATAAATGGAAATGATCTGTGAGCCAAGGTGCTCTGCTTATGAGAACACATGGTCTCTCTATAGAGTAGCAAACGATACATTGTTAGCGATTGTGTTTCAGCAAGAGGATGACGACGGTCAAGAGGACAAGCTTGATGAGCTTGATATGAGGTCTAGTACGCTTTCTTTTGAATGTGTAGGAATACACGAAGAAGCTACATCTTTGAACGTATTCCGGCCGTATCAGTCTTCACTTAACACAACCAGAATAGCGATCTAAATAGGCTAGGAAAAGCAGCATTGCTACGCACTGTCAGCTTTTGATAGAAAACCACAGCAGGTTAGAGTTTTACTCAACAAGAAACCTAAGCACTTCTTGGTTGAACACATCAGGTCGCTCAATATTTGAAATATGAGATGCATCAATTTCAAACAGTTGACTATGAGGCACCTTATTCACTATAAACTGCCCATCTTCAACGGTCGTTACAGGGTCCTGCAGACCAGCAATAACGAGCAGAGGAATAGAAATGCGCTCTATACTTTCACGTAAATCTTCTGTTGCTAATGCTTCACAACAGTTGGCATAGCCCATATTGCAGCCTGCAGCTAAATCCGCGCTTAAAGACGCAATAACATCAGGGTTTTCTTTAATAAAGCCCTCGGTAAACCAACGTGATGCAGCTGTAGCCGCAATTGAGCTCAGTCCGTGTTCCCGAACTAAGTCTGCACGCTCTAGCCATGCTGCAGCCTGACCAATTTTCGCGGCGGTATTACAGACAATGATTTTATTGAAACGCTCTGCTTTATGTATAGCTAACCATTGGCCGACTAAGCCACCCATTGATATGCCACAAAAACTTGCTTTTTCTACTTTTAAATAATCAAGTAGGTTAACAACATCTTGCCCAAGCTGACTGACGGTATAAGGGCCATCAGGTGTTGATGAAGCACCATGCCCGCGAGTGTCATAACAAATCACATAAAAGTCTTTTTTAAAAAACTCAACTTGTGATTTCCACATCGTCAGGTTAGTACCCAAGGAATTGGATAGAACTAATGCAGGATGAGCTGAATCACCAAATGTTTGGTAATTGAGTGTGACGCCGTTTAAATTAAATTCCGACATTTTAATATTCCAACCTCAAACACGCTCAATAATTAAAGCAATACCTTGACCCACACCGATACACATAGAACACAGAGCATAGCGGCCTTGAGTTATTTCAAGTTCATTCAGTGCTGTAGCAACTAAGCGTGCACCTGATGCTCCCAATGGATGGCCAATAGAAATAGCACCACCATTGGGGTTTACTTTTTCGCTGTCATCCGGCAAGCCTAGGTAGCGCGTTACCGCTAAAGCTTGTGCAGAAAAAGCCTCATTGAGCTCAATCACATCCATCTGCTCAAGGGTTAGATTATTTTTTTCAAGTAGCTTTTTAATCGCCAATGCAGGAGCAAAGCCCATAATTCGAGGCTCAACACCCACCACTGTTGCACCGATGATTTTCGCCCGAGCCTTTAAGCCATGCTGTACCAGCGCCTCATCTGAAGCAATCAGCAAGGCAGCAGCACCATCATTAATGCCAGAAGCATTGCCGGCAGTAATGGTTCCATCAGGCTTCACAATCGGCTTAAGTTTTGTCAGGTTATCCAGCGTAGTCGAAGAACGTGGGTGCTCATCTTGATTAAAGATAACGGGATCAGCTTTACGCTGTGGAATCTCTACCGGAATAATTTCATTGGCAAAAAAACCACGCGCTTGTGCCGCAGCTGTGCGCTGTTGACTGCGCAAAGCAAATGCATCTTGGTCTTCACGACTGACATTAAACTGTTCGGCGACATTTTCAGCCGTTTGCGGCATAGTTTCTACGCCATACAGTTCTTTTAGCTGCTGATTAACAAAACGCCAGCCCATCGTACTGTCTTCAATTATTTGGCTGCGATCATAGGGCGTACGAGCCTTACCCATCACAAAAGGTGCGCGCGACATGGACTCAACGCCGCCGGCAATAATCAAGTCAGCTTCACCTGACTTAATGGCACGTGCCGCGATGGAGATCGCATCTAAAGACGAGCCACATAAGCGGTTAATGGTTGTCGCAGGTACGTCACACGGCAAGCCTGCTAATAATGCAGACATGCGTCCAACGTTACGGTTATCTTCACCGGCTTGGTTAGCACAGCCATACACCAAGTCATCAACCTGCTGCCAATTCACAGATGGGTTGCGCTTCATCAATGCTTTAAGTGGAAGAGCGCCCAAATCATCAGCACGAATTGACGCTAAACTTCCAGCATACCGACCAAAAGGGGTTCGGATTGCGTCCACAATATATGCATTTTTCATTTTGAATAACATCCTTAACCTTCTAAAATATTTAGAAGCATCTATGAATTAGCGCAAAGGCTTTTATTGAATAAAGCCATTCAACTTATAGGTGCAACTTAAACAGTGGCATCAATCAGCTCTGCACCCGTCATTGCCTGAAGCTCTGTAAAGCTTAAACCTGCAACTTTCTCTATCACCACTAAACCTTTATCAGTGACATCGATAACACACAGGTCGGTATAAATGCGGTCAACACACTTCAAACCTGTTGCAGGATAGGTCAGCTCGCTCACAAGTTTAGGCTCGCCGTGTTTAGTGACATGATCAGTGGTTACAAATACTTTTTTTGCTCCAACAGCCAGATCCATTGCCCCGCCCACAGCAGGGATAGCATCGGGTGCGCCTGTATGCCAATTGGCCAGATCACCATTTTGCGCAACCTGGAATGCTCCAAGAACACAAATATCCAAGTGTCCGCCACGCATCATGGCAAACGAGTCACCGTGGTGAAAAAAAGCACCACCGCTGAGCATGGTTACGAACTCTTTACCGGCATTAATCAGCTCTGGATCTTCATCCCCTGCAGCTGGGGGTGGGCCAAATGCAAGCAGACCGTTCTCAGAGTGCAAGAACACTTCTTTATCTTCCGGCAAATAGCTGGCAATTCTTGTCGGTAAACCAATACCTAAATTGACGTAAGCACCCTCAGGAATATCTTGGGCAACACGTTCGGCAATTTGATCACGCGTTAATTTGATGTAACTCATTTTTTTACTCCAGTTCCTATTAAGGTTTAGGTTAGATTTGTACGACGTGTTGAACAAAAATTCCTGGAGTAACAATATGCTCAGGATCCAGAGCACCCAGTTCAACCACCTCTTGAACTTGAGCAATACTCACAGCAGCAGCCATGGCCATAATCGGTCCAAAGTTACGAGCTGATTTGCGATACACCAAGTTGCCCCAGCGATCGCCCTTATAGGCTTTGATTAAAGCAAAGTCGGCACGGATTGGGTTTTCCAAGACGTAATCTTTACCTTCATGATTTAACACAGGCTTACCTTCAGCCAGAATGGTGCCAAAACCTGTTGGCGTGTAGATAGGACCCAACCCCATACCCGCTGCTTGAATTCTGCAGGCTAAGTTGCCTTGAGGAACAAGCTCTAACTCAATTTTACCCGCACGGTATAACTCATCAAATACCCATGAGTCAGACTGGCGAGGAAAAGAGCAAATAATTTTGCGTACTGCACCTGCTTTTAAAAGCTTAGCTAAGCCGTAATCACCGTTACCTGCGTTATTATTTACAATAACTAAGTCTTTAGTGCCTAATTCAATTAAGCCATCAATTAATTCTGCTGGCTGACCCGCCGTTCCAAAACCACCAATCATGATGGT
>DATERS010000116.1:0-17935 GCA_035271365.1 Thiopseudomonas sp. | reverse complement strand
AAAGTACCTACGCTAACGGCTTTGCGTTTGCGGTACTTCTTATGCTAATTAACAGTAAACAATACTATGTAATAAAACGAGTTACAGTCAGATAGCTGACCTTCACTTATTGTAAAACAGACTTTTACAGAGATAGATCATGTTTAATAAACTTACAGCTTTATTTATAGCCACTGCGCTCTTGGCACTCACAGCCTGCTCAGATGATACGCCGGAGCTAGCCCAACAGAACATCGCTCAGAATACAGTTGAAAATAACATTAAAAGTTCTGTAGAGGTGAAGTTACCGCCCTATAAAATCACCAAGGACACAGTCCGAAGAAACATTAAACGTGCTGTGGAAGTGGAGCTATCTTCGCCAATTGATGAAGATACACTGCACGCTTTAGCCGATAAAATTCATGCTCTTTCAGATGTGGGCGTTCCTCGCACATTTATCGGCTACAGAATTGCCAGTGACACTGAAAACCCATATTACTGGGCAACAACACACTACAACCCAAACATTGAAATCATAATCATAGGTGAAAACCCAACCCATCCTGAAAAACTCAAAAATACCGATCGACCATAAGGTGAAGTATTAGAAATCCGGATGATTAATCGCGAGATTGAGTACAAGATAATAAAAAACCCGCTTTAACATTTTAAAATGTCTAAACGGGTCTTAAAATCTCTTGCGTCACTCGCGCGTATTTAAGTCTTTGTATTCATCACAGCCTTCTTGCAGGCCATTATCACAGGCTTTGCCAAACCACTCTTTACTGGTATCGTAATTTTGTCGTACACCTAGACCGTTCTTATACATAAAGCCCAAGTTATATTGTGCGTCGGCATGGACTTTTTTAGCTGCTTTTTCAAACCAGCCTTTGGCTTGCGTATAGTCCTGCTCAACACTTAAGCCGTCTTTATACATCTTACCTAAGCTATATTGAGCTGATGCATGGTCTTGCTCGGCAGCTTTACGATACCAATGCCTTGCTTGGCTATAATCTTGGTCAATACCAAGGCCGCTCTCGTACATCAAGCCTAAGCTGTACTGTGCTTCTGCATAGCCTTGCTGAGCTGATGTCTCAAACCAGTCTTTGGCTTGGGTATAATCTTGCTCAACACCCTCGCCAGTATTGTATATAACCCCTAAATTATACTGTGCTTGTGCATGGCCTTGCTGAGCTGCTTTCTCAAACCAATGCCTTGCTTGGATCGAGTCTTGCTCAACACCTTCGCCGGTCATATATATAATGCCTAAGCTATATTGTGCTTCTGCATAGCCTTGTTGAGCTGCTTTCTCAAACCATTGCTGTGCTTTGCTAGAACTCTGCTTAACCCCTTCGCCAGTTTTGTACATCACCGCTAAATCATATTGTGACTCTGCCTGACCTTGCTGAGCTTGCTCTGTCGCTACTTTTAAATCTGACGGGTTAAGCTTATAGAAGACTATTAATATGATTACAAAAATTACAGCGGCAACAATTTTCTTCATGTGGTTCTCTTTGTTTGGAGCTGTTTATAAATAGGACGTTATGTGGAGCTGACGAACCCAGCAGAATGCTCAAAGTACGCGATAACTCAGTATGCTCAACTCTCACCTAAACTTCTATTACTACCATCCTGATGCACATATTCTCGCTGATGCGTACTGCCACTCTCATCCGCACTTGAATACCAAATAACCATAAAAAACCCCAAAAAGTCAGGCCGACTTTTTGGGGTCAATTGATAATGTAATGAGCGGGTTTTGTTAGGTCATCAATCTACACAGCAGGCTATCGAGCTCACACAAAGCCCGCAGATATTTTTTAGACCAACGACTTACCGTCCTTCTTAGCTTTGCGTATATCAAACACTAAAGCCGTGCACAGCGTTATCAGCACCAAGCTGGATAGCACAGGCCAAATCAGTACATACACAGTTAATCCAAATGTAGACATATTCATGCTCCTTAAGCTTGTGCTTCTTTATGAAATTCAATCACGTTCTTATCAATACTGTCGAAATCAAAGTCTGGCGCCTTACTGCGTAAGGTCATCAACGTACAGATAATGGTACTGGCTCCATAAGCAGTTAATGAGCTTAACAACACCGTATATTCACGTAAAAAGCCAACCGTAAAGAAGACTAAGACCAGCGCGGTAATCATACCCATCACTAACCCGGCCATACGGCCAAAGAAGCCAAAGGTCATCAAGCCAATCACCACACCACCACCTACGGCAGCAAAAATCTCGAAGAATACGGCAACAGCACCTTCAATAGGCAACCAACTAAAGCGCACGATTAAGAACAATAAGAACGACACTGCAACCGATACGGTAAAGGCGGCGTTAGTCACACGGTTCCAATAAAGACTGGCAATCACAGGGAAAACAATCGAGCCCCATAGCGCACCGACAAAGATTAACATGGATAAAATATCTAACTTTAAGCTGGCGAAAACCACACCCAATAGCGCAGCCACAACCATGGTCAGACGTCCTACCCAAATCATTTTTTGTGGGTCAGGTTTGTTTTTAGCGATGTGTTTACCATACACATCGGTCATCACAATCGCAGACAAGGCCGATAAGTCAGAGTCAGCGGTGGATGATAATGAACCAATCACCATGATAAACAACATCGCCACCATAAAGGGCGGCAAATAGGTCGCAGCCATTTGTGGGATCAAGTTGTTTAAATCATTATCAATAGGCGTCACACCTGCTAGCAATGCCAGCAAACCCAGCATCCCTAAACCAATTACAATCGAACCATAACCAATGGTTGCAGTAATAAAACTCGATTTAATCAGGTCTTCACGTACCGCAAATAAACGCTGGGCAATGGTTTGGTTACCAATCGCATAGGCCAGTACCGCTACAAAGAAGGGTGCGCCCTGCTCTAAAATAGCCGTAGTTGAAAAGAAGTCTTGCTGCTCTAGGGTTAGATTCGACATGCCTGTTTCAAACAGAGTCGGGCCACCTAACTGGAAGAAGATCATCGGGATAATAATCACTGCCGCTAAAATCATCGCCACCAGCTGAGCAAAGTCGGTAAAGACCGAAGCTCGAAAGCCCGACCACAGCGTATACGACAACACCCCTACCCCAGCAATTACGACACCTTGCACAAAGCTCAGCGGCGAAAGAATATCCACCAACGCACCGGCTGCAGTAAAGTTAACCATTAAACTAATAATACTACCGACCACATTGGAGCCGGCTAAAATCATCTGGCTGGAGCTGCCATGCCGCGCGTGCATAATCTCTGCCAGCGTATGCGCGTTAGGCGCCAACTTACGAAAGCGCCGACCAAAAGGGTAGATAAATAGAATCATCAGCGCGCCCCAAAAACCATAGTGGATCGCACCTGATAAACCGTATTTATAGCCTGAGCTGGCGGCTGCATAGAAGGATGCTGCCCAAATCCAGGTCGCGGTCATACTGGCTGCTGACATGCCATAACCGACAGAGCCATTGGCCGTCATATAGCCATCAGCGTTTTCTTGTTTTTTGCCGATACGTAATGTTAAAAGAAAGGTCACGCCATAAAACCCCAGCAGGATTAATAGCGCGCTACTCGTTGTAAACTGGAACATTCTTACTCCTTATGCCGTGGCCATCACAAGCAGGACAGCGTTACACACGGCGGTATTGCGCGACTCGGCAGGGTCAGCAAGAGAGGCCCTGAGCGCATAAAAGAATTGCTGCTTAAGATAAATAAGGCGCTGCGCAATGCACGCAGATTCAACAATTATCTAAATTATAGGGGGAGAAAAATCCCGCAGCGATAAGCCGGTAGTCACCGGAAGATGCGCAAACACAGGCTGTAAATTGTATTTGCGACAGCAGAAAACAATAACATCAATTGACCATATAGCCAAATCGAATTAAAAACAGTAAAGCAATAACCTTAGCCTACACCGCCTGACTTACTGGCTTTTAGGCCGCACTCTTAGCAAAGGCCGTGTCCAACGCTCCGAAATCAACACTCCAAATAAGGTCAGACCACCACCGATCGCGTGGTATAGCGCCAAGTGCTCAGACAGCACCAACGCAGCCATAATAATAGTCAGTATCGGCATCAGATTGAAAAATACCGCTGTGCGACTGGGCCCTAAAGTACGTACACCATGCATCCAGGCTAAGGGTGCAGCAATTGAGGCAAAGACACAGGCGAATAACACCAGAGGTAGGTTAGCACTGTTTAAACCGGCTTTTTCTGAAAACACAAACAAGGGAAACAGCACAATAATCGCCACTATCATTTGTAAATACAGCAACTGCAGTGCTGGAATCTCCATCTGCCAGTATTTCAATAAAGTGCCATACAGCGCATAGGCTAAGGTGGCGACCAACATCATCAGGTCACCTAGATTGACCCCCTGTTGCGCCAGATTACGCAGATCACCATTGCTCACCACCAGCAGCACACCTAGAAAGGAGCACACCGCTCCCACTATTGCACCCATGGTTAAACGCTGCCCCAAAGCAACAATGGCCATGCCCAAGGACATCATCGGCATCAGCGATAAAATAATGCCCATATGTGTCGCTGAGGTTTTCGGCGCAGCAAAGTAGGCTAGGCTTTGATAAATCGCCATGCCCAATACGCCCAGCACAAAAATCTTTAACAGATGCGGCCGAATATTGCTCCAATTACGCAGCAGCGGACGCAAAATAAAGGGGGTCAACAATACGCCAGCAAATACCCAGCGATAAAAACCAATCTCGGCAGGAAAAATCACCCCCACAGTCATTTTATTTACCACGGTATTGGCTGCCCAAAATAATACGGCGAGCAATGGAAAAGCGTATTGCATATTAAGTGTCCTTATACATCGATAGAGCATCGACTATTTTATTTAAACTTGATCACTGGCGATTCGACGGTCACTGCACACTATCACGCACGTACTGAGCTCAACCAAAAAACTCGCTATAAAACGATCTAACAGTCACAGCAAGCAATAAAAAACGGCTGGAGCACTCAGCTACCAGCCGTTTTTAATATCGCTCAACACAGTGTGCGGGGCTACATTCCCAGCATCCGTGGTAAGCCCATCGAGATGCTTGGTACATAGGTTACTAGCACCAAGAAGCCCAGCAAGATCATCAGCCACGGCATTGCGGCCTTGATCACTTCGGATAGCGGCATACCTGTCACCGCAGAGGTCACAAACAAGTTGAGCCCCACGGGCGGCGTAATCAAGCCGATCTCCATATTCACCACCATAATGATACCCAGGTGAATCGGATCAATCCCCAACTGCACAGCAATCGGGAATAAGATCGGTGCCAAGATTAAAATAATCGCCGATGGCTCCATAAATGCACCGGCAACCAGCAGCACAATATTCACCACCAATAAGAACATCCACGGCTCGAGGCCAGCTTCTAATACCATCGCAGTAATCTGCTGTGGAATTTGCTCTGTGGTTAATACGTGAGCAAACAACATGGCGTTAGCGATGATAAACATCAGCATAATGCTAAGTTTGGCTGATTCGAGCACCACCTTAGGTGCTTCGGTAATGCGCATATCTTTATAGACAAATAGCGCAATAAAGGCCGAGTACACCGCAGCGACTGCAGCGGCTTCGGTTGGGGTAAACATTCCAGAATAAATACCACCGAGGATAATGACCATCAGCAGTAAGCCCCAAATCGCTTTACGCGCAGCGCTTAACCATTCGCGCACAGTCGCACGCGGCATTGCCGGTAAGTTTTTCTTCACGGCGATAATGTAAATAGCCACCATCAACACCACACCGAGCAACAGACCTGGCACCACACCGGCCATAAACAAGGTGCCCACTGAGGTTTCAGTGGCTGCTGCATAAACAACCATCACCACCGAGGGTGGAATCAAAATACCCAGCGTACCCGCGTTGGTCACAATTCCCGCAGCAAAAGCTTGTGGATAACCCGAGCGCACCATACCGGCAATCGCAATCGAACCGACCGCAGCTACCGTGGCAGGACTTGAGCCTGACAGCGCAGCAAACAACATACAGGCCATCACCGCACCAATGGCTAAACCACCACGGATATGACCGACACTGGCGTTGGCAAAGTCGATTAAGCGTCGCGCCACGCCACCGGTGGTCATAAATGAACCGGCCAGCAAGAAGAACGGAATTGCTAACAATGTATAGTGTTCACTGGTCTCAAATAACTTAATCGCCAGTGAGCGCACTGAGTCTGGGCTGAATAGAATAATAGTCACTGATCCAGCTAAACCCAAGGATATAGCGACCGGTACACCAATAAACATCAGCGCAAATAAGGCTAAAAACAGAAATGGAATAGTCATTATTTAGACTCCCCTGTTTCTGTCAGCTTCATGGCATCAGCCGCCTCATCCGCCAAGCCTAAACCCACTTGCTCATGACGAATAATGCGCACTAAAATTTCTAAGTAACGGATAAATATCAAGCCAAAACCAATAGGAACAATCATGCCAATATGCCATTGCTTAACGCCAAACTGGCCTAAATCATCAGCGCCAATCGAGGCCTGCAGTAAAGTGTTAATCCACTCGAAGCTGGCAACGCTTAACAATGCTGCGTAGCCTAGGCTGACAAGACAAGCGACTATAGCAATCAGGCGCTGGGTTGGACGAGAGGCTAATTTAACTAACGCATCCACACCGATATGCCCACCAATGCGCACGCCATAGGCCAAGCCAAAGAAAATCAGCCAAGCAAATAACGCTTTAGTTAAAGCATTACTCCAGGTCATGGT
Organism: Thiopseudomonas sp.; assembly: GCA_035271365.1. GTDB lineage: Bacteria > Pseudomonadota > Gammaproteobacteria > Pseudomonadales > Pseudomonadaceae > Denitrificimonas. The sequence continues at coordinate 11,213 of DATERS010000116.1, read as the reverse complement.
CTGCACAATATCTAAAAAGAAATCACCGACAGTATAAAAAAACTCAGACACACCTTCAGAGCGCTCTGAAAAATACTCAGCGGCTGAATACAGTACGGTGTACAAGTTATTTAAAATCACATAAACAAAAGTTACCAGCGTCATCGCCGCCAGCAGGAAAACAATAAAGCCTTCCTCAAAGCGATCCCAGATCAGGCGCATAGCATTCATAAATATTCTCCCGAAACGGATAGTAAACTCAGACGCTACCAGTTCAGTGTTAAGTCGGCCTTTACGCAGCCGATTAAGCTACGTAAAGGCACGCTTGATTACTGCTGGTTAGACGCTTCTGCGGCTTGAATACGCTCAGCACCAATTTCTTTTTCAAACTTCTTCCAGACTGGCTTGACCTGATCACGCCACTGGTCACGCTGCTCTTTGGTTAAAGTAATGATTTCACTTTTACCACTGTCTACAATCGACTGTTTATCACGCTGATTAATCTCATCAGCATGCTTGTTCACTTCAACAGTCACTTCTTCCATGATGCTGCTCAACTCAGTGCGCACATCAGCGGGTAAACCATTCCAGAATTTAGTGTTAGTAATCACCATGTAGTCGAGCAAACCGTGGTTTGACTCAGTGATGTACTTTTGCACTTCATGCATTTTTTGCGAGTAGATATTGGAGTACGGGTTTTCTGCACCATTGACTACGCCGGTTTGCAGACCTTGGTACACTTCACCAAAGCTCATTTTACGTGGATTAGCACGCAGTGCTTTAAACTGCTCGTCCAATACAGCGGACGCTTGCACACGGAACTTCAGGCCACGTGCATCTTTAGGCAGATGCAGTGCTTTGTTGGCAGACAACTGCTTCAAACCGTTGTGCCAGTAACCCAAACCGGTGATGCCTTTATCTTCCATCGAAGTTAACAGCTCTTTACCCACTGGACCTTTCTGGAAACGATCAACCGCTTCCATATCGTCAAACAGGAAAGGCAAGTCAAAGATCTGGATGGGTTTTGAGTAGTGCTCAAATTTTGCTAATGACGGTGCAATAAGCTGCACATCGCCCAATAGCAAAGCTTCCATTTCTTTACCGTCACCGAATAAAGATGAGTTGGAATACACCTCAACTTTAACTTGGCCTGGTAAACGCTCTTCTGCCAGTTTTTTAAACAGCAATGCACCTTGGCCTTTTGGCGTGTGCTCAGCAACGACGTGTGAGAATTTAATAACGATCGGCTCAGCAGCGTTAACTAAGCCAGCCAGTCCCAATGAAACAGCACAAACCAGTGCTTTAGCGGTCATTTTAAGCATTAAAATTTCCTCTTACTGTAAATAGTCAGTGCCGCACAATGCGACATAGCGTGTTGGTAGCCCTGAGATAAACCCAGCAACTGTATATACAAAGCAAGTTATATACCCAACAACAACTCATACGACTAAAGTCGATAAAAAGTATCAACTCTTAATACAATAACAGTCCACTCAAGAAAAAAGACAGTAACTTAAAATTATTTTGGCGGATTACCGCCGCTGCTATTCATTCGATGGCGGCTTTTCGCCAGTACTGGCGAAACTTAACTCATACTTGCGTAACTTATCGTGCAAGGTTTTTCGTGGTAGTTGTAAAGCTTCTGCCACTTCGCGTAACGATCCATGCGGACGAGCCAATTCAGCCGCTATTAAACTGCGCTCAAAGGCTTCCACCTGATCATTCAGTGCAAGCCCATCAGACTCTAAATTTAATGTCTGCGGCACTTGAGCAATGGCTAAATCCAGCCCCAACACAAAACGCTCGGCCGCATTTTGTAATTCACGCACATTACCTGGCCAGTCGTGCCCTAATAACGTTGCCCGTATTACAGCAGTTAATACGGGTTCAGTGACATTATACTTTTCACTGGCAGCACTGACAAAATGCTGAAACAACGGCAAAATATCTTCACTGCGCTGGCGTAATGCTGGAATATTAATTTGCGCAACATTCAAACGATAATACAAGTCAGCCCGAAAACGACCCGCATCAGCCGCAGCTAATAGATCTTCTTTGGTGGCAGCAATCACGCGAATATCCAAGGGAATTAATTGATTGGATCCGACGCGCTCCACAACGCGCTCTTGCAATAAGCGCAGTAATTTAACCTGCACATCCAGGCTCATGCTTTCGATTTCATCCAAAAACAGTGTGCCGCCATTGGCGTATTCAAACTTACCTATGCGGCGCTTTTGCGCACCAGTAAAGGCTCCGCTTTCATGGCCAAACAGCTCACTTTCAATCACTGACTCAGCTAAAGCGCCGGCATTAATGGCAACAAAGGGGGCATCACAACGCGACGACAAATCATGCAGTGCGCGCGCCACTACTTCTTTACCGCTGCCGGTTTCACCCAAGATCAATACATCCGCCTGAATAGTAGCCAAAGCACTGACTTGATCGCGCAAGCGCTGCACGCTGGGTGAATGACCTAATAAGCGCTCACCCAATACGCGCTGCTCAGCTAAAGCAAGACGTAACGAGCGATTCTCCAGCACCAAACGGCGCACTTCTAAGGCGCGGCGTACGCTATCGAGTAATAATTCACTGGCAAAGGGTTTTTGTAAGAAGTCATACGCACCAATACGCATGGCTTGCACAGCCAACGGCACATCGCCATGACCGGTGATTAACAACACGGGCAATTGGCTATCGAATTCCTGCAACTGCTCCAGCAGCTCCAACCCATTCATACCCGGCATACGAATATCAGTGACCAAAACCCCAGACCATTGCGCAGGCAGCGCCTGCAAAACACCTTCAGCACTACCGTACGCTTGCACGCGTAAGCCGGCCAAATCAAAGGTCTGGCTTAATGCCGTGCGCAAGTGAATATCATCATCCAGTAACACTACATCGGTCTCATGACTGATTTGCATCATGCAAAACGATCCTCGTTTGAGCGTAAATTCACTGTCGATGGAATCTCGCGTAAATATAAAGTCACTTGCGCACCACCCTCGGGGTGATTGGCAAATAACAAGCGTCCCTTGAGTGCTTTAATTAAGGTTTCACAAATAGCCAAACCTAATCCTAAACCGCGCGCACTGGTTTTCGTGGTGTAAAAAGGCTCACAGGCTTGCTGCAATGCTTCCTCACTAAAACCTGGGCCATTATCACGCAAGATCAATACCACCCAACCTTCTTCGACACGGCTATTGAGCCAAATACGCCGCGGCAGACCTTTTTCGCTCAAGGCATCCAATGCATTACTGATTAAATTGCTTAACACTTGGCGCAAACGTGTCTCACCGGCTTCAACCCAGAGCGTGGCATCCGGTACATCGCGAATAATTTCTACCTGCAAACTGCGTTGGCGTTTGACCGTTAAGGCCAGAGCATCATCAATCGCTGGCTGCAGTGCTACATGCTCTGAAGCCAGGCGATCACGTCGGGCAAAGGCACGTAAATGCTTAATAATCGAGGCCATACGCTCAGTCAGCTGCGCGACAAGATCTAAGTTATTGCGTACTTCCTCCACGCGTTGCTGATCCAGCAAGATTTTCGCATTATCGGTGTAACTGCGAATCGCCGCTAAAGGCTGGTTCAGCTCGTGACTGATACTGGCTGACATAATACCAAGCGCAGATAACTTTCCAGCTTGCACCAACTCATCTTGCGCACGCACCAACTCTTGCTGAGCTGACTCACGCTCTAGCACTTCTTGTTTCAGACGGCTATTGAGGGTTTGCAAGTCTTGCGTACGCGTACGTACATTGTCTTCCAGCACCCGCTTGGCATGGGTATCCATGGCGATACGTTCAAGGTAGTGCCTGCGCCGCTGCATTAATAAACCCAAGATCAATAACACCGCCAACAAAGATGCCGCCACCACCGCCATCGCCGTACGCACGGGCTCATTGATTAAGCGTTGAGGTGCTAAAATGCTGACATGCCAACCGATATCATCTAAGTATTGATCATAGGTGAGCCAATCGTGCGCTTTGAGCTTAATTCGTGCTGGAGTTATCGAGGTGTATGGCTGATTCTCTGCCACACTCAGTTGTTCTTGTGCAGTTAGCTCACGCGTTGCAGTAAAGCGCCAATCGGCTTGCGAGGTCAGAATCACCACGCCATTTTTATCGGTGACCAGTAATTGCTCTGGCGTTTGCCCCCAGAGGGTTTCAGTGAAATCTAAATCCACCTTAACCACAATCACGCCGATCACCTGTCCCTTTGCATACACTGGGCTGCCAAAATAATAGCCTCGTTTAAAGGAAATATTACCTAAGCCGAAAAAAACCCCCGTGCCACTCAGTAAGGCATCACGAAAATACGGGCGAAAAGCAAAATTATTACCTGAGAAACTACGCTCATCATGCCAATTCGAAGCAGCTAAGGTGAGACCTTGCGTATCCATAAGATAAATCACATCGGCACCGGTTTGCTGCTGAATACGCTCCAACAGTTCATCTGCAGTGCGCAATGCATTGGCGTCCGTAGGTATTAACAGTGCCTGCTGCACATCGGGTAAACGCCCCAAAATATGCGGCAACACTTCATAGCGCTTTAAAGCGCCGGTCAGATTAGCGACAAACAAATCGAGTGTTTGCCCGTTTTTTCGCTGCAAGCCTTCTAGGTAATAGCTTTCAACCAAGCGCTGCAGCGGCCACAGCAAAATTATAAAAAATAGCGCCAGCCAGAGTAAGCTGCGCCAGCGTGGCTTTGCCGATGTCATACCTTTCCCCTTGCGCACACTCAGCGTTTTCAATCGATTCAGTGCACTATTGTACTGCGTGTTGAGATGGCTCTTTAACCAATAACTTAATTAAGGTTTTCACATACTCAGGCAAGGCTTGCGCATCACGCACCACAATACTGCGCTCACGCAATGCCCACGGCTCATCCAATTGAATAATTTTAAGGTCCATAGTCTGCTGGTGCCGTAAAGCTGAAGACTCCGGCAGAATGCCAATGCCCACGCCCGCCTCAATCATTCGACACATCGACTCAAAGCCAAACACCTGAATGCGCACATTAATATCGCGCTGTAAGATATCCACTTGGTTCTTTAGAAAACGCAATAAACTTGAGCCTTCTTGCAAGCAAATATGCGGATAATCCAACGTCTCTTCTAAACGAATCGACTGTTTATGTGCCAAGGGATGCGCGCTATTGATGGTCAGTACTAAACGATCCGTACTGAAATGAATCACTTCAAGGCCTTTAGCTTTAATCGGGCCTGCGGTGATACCAATATCGCTGGCACCTTCAGCCACACCACGCAACACCTCAAGGTTGGCTCGTTCTTGTAAATCAATCGTCAGCTGTGGATGCTGCACCATCAGTACCGCCAACGTCTCTGGTAAAAAATCTGTGACTGCAGTGGTATTGGCAAAAATACGAATATGCCCCACTTGTTGATCACTGAACTCAGAGAGTTCGTTTTGTAGATACTGCACTTGGCGCAACATAATTCGCGCATGCTTAAGCAAAATACTACCGGCTGAGGTCAGCTCAACGCCTTGTGAGTCGCGATACAACAAAGGAGTACCCACTTGCGCTTCCAGCTTTTTAATCCGATTACTGGCCGCCGCAGTCGACATAAAGGATTTGCGCGCACCTTGAGTCATGCTTGGGGTTTCAGCAATATTGATAAATAAACGCAAATCAGCCAGATCAAAATGTATCATTACATGCCCCTAGCGTTAATCAAAAGTTAACACCCCATTAGAATAAAGCAGATATACAAAACGCCAAGCAGTTTGGCATGATGCCTCTGAAAAACAAACACCCCCTACCCCTGGATCAGATAACACCGCATGGCTGTCGTCTGCTATAGGGCCGCATGTAACTCCACCCAACTTCTCTGCGCAACGGATGCGCGACTTTTAAAAGGCGCTGTAAACGTGATTGAATTTTTGATCAATATTGCCATTGGTGGCGTGCTGGGTATATTTGGCGGTTTACTCGGCATCGGCGGTGGGCTTTTTGCCATCCCAACACTCAGCCTGATGTACGGTATGGACCAGCAATTAGCGCAAGGTACTGCACTAGCGATGGTGGTACCCAATATTGTGCTGGGGATCTATAAATACAATCAGCGCAACCGTATCGAATGGCGCACCGCCGCGATTTTAGGCTTTTCTGCCTTTATTTTGTCGTGGTTCGGCGCATTAATTGCGATTGATTTAGACCATCGCGCTATGCGTAAAATATTTATCGGCTTTCTTATTTTTATTGCCATTTGGAATCTGTTGCAAATGCTGGTCAAGCGCAATAGCAGCGGCGGCTTGCGCCAATTAATCTGGCCTTACTTTGCTGGTTTAGGCAGTATTTCTGGTTTTCTAGGCGGTTTATTTGGCGTGGGTAGCGCGGTGGTGGCTACTCCCGTACTGACGATGTTTTTCGGCGCCAGCCAAGTGGTTGCTCAAGGCTTATCATTGGCCATTGCTGTACCCACCACCGCAGCTACCTTAGTCACTTACAGCATGCACGATCAAGTCAACTGGACCACCGGTATTGCCATGGCCATTGGTGGTGTGATGACCGTGAGTTACGGCGTACGCGCGGCCCACAGCTTGCCGCAGAGTGTGTTGAAAGTGATCTTTAGTGTATTTGTACTCATCAGTGCTGCGTTACTGTACGGGCAGCTTTGACATCCTCCCCGCCCTAAAGAGGCTGTCGCGCAAGACTGATAAAATTATTCTTATTCGCGCCTTATTCTGTAGGCGCGATAAGCTGCGCACTCTTCCCTGCTCAAGCAATCAAAAAATCTCGCAAAATTAATAACCACGGCATGCAAAGTGGCACGTCTTAACCTGAATCAAGTTTTTAATATCTAAATATATCCGCACTTGCAGAAAGTATTCACCGCTGTAAAGATAGCAATCAATTACTATCTTTACAGCGGATGGACATATGCAACCACCGAGTAAATACCTACCGGCAGATCAGCGCCGCGCCGTCACTGTTGAAGCAGTTATCGAGCTAGCGGCACAGCAAAATCCCAGCGAGATCACCACTGCGGCTATCGCGAAACATATGAGCGTCACCCAAGGTTCGCTGTTTCGGCACTTTGCTAATAAAGAAGCTATTTTAGAGTCCGTGATCAACTGGGTCGCCAAACGCTTACTGACGCGCATTGATAAAGCCATGCAAGGCCAAACAACCGCACTGGCTGCTTTACACGCCGCATTTATGACCCATATACAATTTATCAGCGACCACCCTGGCGTGCCCCGCATTCTCTTTAGTGAACTGCAGCGCAAAGAAAGCACTGCGGCGAAAAAACTAGTCACCACATTACTCAATCAATACCGCCAGCGTGTCCAACAGACACTAGAGCTAGGTAAGCAAGACCACGAGTTCGATACCGAGCTTGATATAGAAGCTGCAGCACAACTGTTTATTGGCAGCATTCAAGGCTTAGTGGTGCAAAGTGTCTTGCTCGGTACTGGTTTTGCCATTCAACACGCGGCCCAAGACATCTTTGCTCTGTATACCCGCGCCATTGAGGTCCGTTAGTTATGCCAGAATTTTTGAAGCAAAAAAAACTGCTTGCGGTATTTGCCACCATGGCAATCCTGCTAGCAGCCTTTATCTGGGTACTGCTCAGCTCTGGCCCCCTGTCTAAAATAAAAATAGTCGTGGCCGAAGTGCAAGAACAGCCTCTTAAACCGGCTTTATTTGGTATCGGCAGCGTGGAAGCACGTTACACCTACCGTATTGCCAGTAATAATGTCGGACGTGCCACGACGCTAAATGTCGATGTCGGCGCTGAGGTCGAAGCAGGAGACATTCTTGGCATTATTGACGTGGTCGATCTCGATGAAAAAATCAATGCGCAAGTCGCTTTGGTCGAGCGCAATAAAGCGCAACTGAATGAAGCACAAGCACGTTTAGATTACACAGGCAGACAGGCTGAGCGTTACAGAAAACTATTACCCTCACGCTCAGTCAGCGAAGAGCTTGATGCAGCTAAACAATATGATTGGACGCTAGCCCGCAGCCAAGTCCGCAGTGCCAGCAGTGAATTGGCTCGCGCTCAAGCTGAGCATCTGGCGCTACTTGCACTGCGTGAAGATCGCTATTTACGCGCACCTGTTGCTGGGCTGATTATTGCACGGCATATTGACCCAGGCGCCACGGTACTGGCCGGACAAACGGTGTTTGAACTGATCGATCCTCGGCAACTGTGGATCGATGTGCGTTTTGATCAAGCCGGCTCCATGCTGCTAGCAACACAGCAACCCACACAGATCATTTTACGCTCGCAAGAGTTGCAGCCGCATAGTGGTTATGTCGCACGCCTAGAATGGCTGGCCGATAGCGTTACTGAAGAGCGTCGAGCCAAAGTGATGTTTACCCAGCAGCCTAACACTGCCCCCAGCATCGGTGAACTGGCCGAAGTCACAGTGCAACTCCCAGAGTTAGCCAGCACCCCTGTGATTACCAATGCCGCTATTATTCGTCAGGCAGGAAAGCTCGGCGTGTGGCTGCTGGACGATCAGCAGCCGGTGTTTCAACCCATTACAGTCGGGCGCAGTGATTTAGTCGGCAATGTGCAAGTACTCTCTGGTCTCAGCGCTGGGCAGCAGGTGGTGTTGTATAGCAGCAAACCTTTAACCGCCAACAGCCGAGTCAAATCAGTTCAACAGTTGGTTGATACGCCATGATCAGCTTAGCCGGTCGCGATATTCTTCATGCTTGGGGTAAGTTTGTCTTTACCGGTGTGGGTTTAGGCTTACTGATTGGCGTCACCCTAACCATGGCTGGCGTCTATCGCGGCATGGTCGATGATGCGCAAGTGCTGCTGGATAATAGCGCTGCGGATTTATGGGTGGTACAAAAAGACACCCTTGGCCCCTATGCCGAACCCTCTAACTTACCCGATGATACTTGGCGTGCAGTAGCGAATATGCCCGGTGTTGCCACGGCCTCAAATGTCACTTATTTAACCATGCAAGTGGCGCATGCTGGCGGTGATACTCGTGCTTTAGTGACCGGTATTGCTAATACTGGACCGGGCTCGGCCGGTTGGCCGCTCACCTTATTAGCCGGCCGACAGGTCAGCAAAAATCACTATGAAGCAGTGGCCGATATTGCCAGCGGCTTTAAACTGGGCGAGCGTATTCAAATCCGCCGTAATAGCTATCTTATTGTCGGTTTAACCCAGCGCATGGTGTCATCCAGTGGCGATCCGATGATTTTTATTCCGCTATTGGATGCGCAACAAGCACAGTTTCTAAAAAGTAATGACGCTATCGCACAAAACCGTCGACGCATCAGCCAGAACCCTATTTTTAATAACCCGCGCAACCCCGAAGTACTCGATGCCGTGCTGGATCTACAAGAAAGTAACACTCAAGTGAATGCGGTATTAGTGCAGCTTAAAGCGCAGGCTGAAATCAAGCAGGTCGCAGAAGACATGCGTCGCTGGTTACGTTTACAGGTTTACGACCGTGAGCAAATGGAAGGCATTTTAGTCGGTAAACTGATCGCTACTTCAGCACGGCAGATTCTGATGTTTTTAGTTATTTTGGCGGTGGTCAGCGCAGCGATTGTGGCCTTTATTATTTACACCCTCACCATGGGTAAAATTCGTGAGATCGCGGTGCTTAAGCTGATTGGCACGCACAACAAAAGTATTATTTCGATGATTATCCAGCAAGCCTTAGCCTTGGGCATTATCGGTTTTATGGTGGGTAAAATTGCCGCCACGGTCTGGGCGCCATTCTTCCCTAAATACGTTTTATTGATCACCCAAGACACCATCACTGGATTGTTAGCGGTGCTGTGCATGTGCGTTATTGCCAGCTTTGTCGCCATTTACGCGGCGTTGCGCGTCGATCCTGCCGATGCAGTGGGAGGTTAAATCAATGCAAACCTATGGTATTAAAATTTCTAATTTAAGCAAGACTTTTGGCCGCGGCGATACCGCTGTGCGTGCGCTGAAAGAAGTGAATATGCAGGTTGCGCCAGGCGAAGTGGTTGGACTGATTGGCCCTTCAGGCTCAGGTAAAAGTACTTTACTGAAATGCTTGGGTGCCATTATCGAACCCAGCGCTGGGCAGATGTACATCGGTGATCAACTGATTTATGACAATGCCTGGAAAATCTCCGATTTACGCGCCCTACGCCGCGACAAAATTGGCTTTGTTTTCCAGTCGCCCTATTTAATTCCATTTTTGACCACGCTGGATAACGTTGCCCTGTTACCCATGCTCGCCGGTAAAAGCAATAAAGAAGCACGCCAGCGCGCGTTAGAATTACTGACTGTATTGCAAGTCGAGCATCGTGCTCACGCCCTACCTTCACGCTTATCCGGAGGTGAACAACAGCGTATTGCAATTGCTCGCGGTCTCATCAATCGCCCACCGGTGATCTTGGCCGACGAACCCACAGCCGCCTTGGATAGCGTACGTGCGCTCACGGTGATTCGCACCCTCAATGCTATTGCTCGCGATTATAATACTGCGGTCATTGTGGTGACTCACGATGATAAAATCATTCCGACCTTTAAGCGTTTGTACCATATTCGTGATGGCATCACCTACGAGGAACAAGGGCAAGGGCGCGAGATTCCATAAGCGTTATTCCCCAGCAAAACCTGTCTCAGCGCTCGACTGCCAGCACACTGCAGACGGGCTCGCCTACTTATCAGTGCGGCTTATGCGTATAATACGCGCTCGCAACACCTAAACTTAGGTGCCCATGGTTCCCTCACCCCATTCAAAAAGGTGTCTTATGCTTGCTCTAACCGGCTCACGGCAACGTGTCGCCGTGGTAACGCTGATTGCGTTCCACATCTTTATTGTCATAGCCAGTAACTATCTGGTGCAATTCCCCATGCAGCTGTTTGGCTGGCAAACCACCTGGGGAGCGTTTAGCTTTCCATTTATTTTCCTCGCCACTGACCTTACCGTACGCTTACTCGGCAAGCAGCCCGCACGGCGCGTGATCGCTTATGTGATGCTGCCCGCTTTGTTAGTGTCCTATGCGGTATCGGTTGTATTTCAGGAAGGAGCGTTTCGCGGAGCGGAGTCTTTACTGGTGCTCAATACCTTTGTCCTGCGTATTTCCTTAGCCAGCTTTGCGGCTTACGCTATCGGACAACTGGCAGACATCCAGGTCTTTGATCGTTTGCGCCAGCTCAAACAATGGTGGGTCGCACCCACAGCATCAACGGTACTGGGTAATTTACTGGATACTTTTGTGTTCTTTGCGATCGCCTTTTGGTACAGCAGCAA
>DATERS010000115.1:0-8906 GCA_035271365.1 Thiopseudomonas sp. | reverse complement strand
TTATCGCAATTTAACTGTGCCAGCCCGACGTCAGCATTTTCATCATTTTATGAAAGATATCCATCAGCGCTTATTTCGCGTGGTGGGCAGCGCTCAGCCGCTGCAGAAAATTGCTAAAGAGCTGAGTGGTGAAATTAAAGTACTGTGTTTTGACGAGTTGTTTGTCAGTGATATTGGCGATGCAATGATTTTAGGTGGCTTATTTCAAGCGCTGTTTGCTCAGGGTTTAGTCATAGTGGCAACCTCGAACCAGCCTCCTAGCGATCTCTACAGTGATGGCTATAACCGTGGGCAATTGCTGCCAGCGATTGCTGCCATTGAGAAACATATGGTCTTGGTCAATGTCAATGGTGAGCAAGATCACCGTTTGCATGAAGGGCCGACCACGCAGCGCTATTGGGTTAAAACGCCTGAGCAGGACAGTGTCATGCCCGAGCTCTTTGCACGATTGAATGATGGGCAAGCGTTTGAGCAGGGTGACTTGGTTTTAGGCGAGCGCACTTTAGTGACCCAGGCTTATTCAGAAAGCGTGCTGTGGTGTGAGTTTTCTCAGTTGTGCGAACAGCCGTTTGCCGCTCAAGACTTTATGCTGCTCTGTGATCGCTTTCAAATGCTGCTGATCAGTGCGATTCCTGCTTTAGGCGGTGAACAGCAGGTGGCAAAAATTGCCCGCGGCACTGAAGATGCGGCGCAACGTGTGGATGCCGGTGATCGAGAGCTGCCGATGCTGGCTCCAGGTGATGACGGTGTACGGCGCTTTATTGCTTTGATTGATGAGTGCTATGACCGTCGTGTACCTGTGTATATTGAAGCTGGTGTGGCACTGGAAGAGCTGTATATGCACGGCTATTTAGCTTTTGCCTTTCGTCGCACCTACAGCCGTCTTAAAGAAATGCAATTAGAAAGTTTTGCAAAGTACTGAGTGACACTTTGCTATAGTGCTTATTATTTTTGATATTGATTAAAAGGAAGCGTGGCATGCATGTGGGTATTCGTCTGCTGGGTTTCGCCAGTCTGATTTTTCTAACCGCCTGTTCATCACGAGCCCCTGTGACTGAATCTGCTCCCGCACCTCGCGCTACGGCTGCTGTGAGTTTGTTTGATCCCGCTGCTGATGATGTGTTGTTTCGTGCGATTGGCTTGGTCGGAACACCTTATGTCTGGGGAGGTAATACCCCAGCTTCAGGCTTTGATTGCAGTGGTTTGATTGGTTTCGTTTTTAACGATGTTGCGGGTATTCGTTTGCCCAGAACCACTCAGCAAATGCTTCAGATGAAAGGCCAGAGCATTGCCCGCAGTAAATTACGCAGTGGTGATATTCTGTTCTTTAGTACTGCAGGGCATGGACGCGTCAGTCATGCCGGTATTTATGTGGGTGAAGGGCGTTTTGTGCATGCACCTTCTTCAGGCGGTACGGTGCGCTTGGATAGCGTTGATTCTAAGTATTGGAATAACGCCTATTTGCAGGCGAAGCGCGTCTTAAACAGTGAAACACTGGTAGTAAATCCTTAAGTTAATTTTATCTGTCGCTGTGTTTTTTAAGCGAAATAGGCACAGTTAAAGAATAAGAGAGTTGATATGAGTGAAGAACAACAGCCGCGTATTGGCATTATTGGTACCGGTGCTATTGGTGGTTTTTATGGCTTAATGCTGGCGCGTGCCGGTTTTGAAGTGCATTTTTTATTGCGCAGTGAATATGACGCTGTCAGCCGCAATGGCTTGCGTGTTAATAGTGCTGTGCACGGTGAATTGTATTTGCCAAAAGTACAGGCCTGGAATGATCCAGCGCAGATGCCAAAATGTGATTGGTTATTTGTTGGGGCAAAGACCACCAGTAATGCTGAGATGGCACCGATTATTAATCAGGTGGCCGCTGCTGGCGCTAAAGTGGTGCTACTACAAAATGGTTTAGCCGTTGAAGAACAAGTGCGTCCTTTACTGGATCAGCATCTGCATTTATTAGGTGGCTTGTGTTTTATCTGTGTGCATCGCAGCGCGCCCGGTGTGATTGAGCATCAATCGCAAGGTGGTGTGAACTTGGGTTATCACAGTGGTCCAGCCACAGAAGAAGAGGGCTATGCCATTGTGCAGCAAGGTGCTGGGTTTTTTCAGCAGGCGGGACTTGAGTCCAAAGCCGCGCTGAAATTACAGCAAGCGCGCTGGCAGAAGCTGGTGTGGAATATTCCTTATAACGGTTTATCAGTTCTGCTCAATAGCAATACTGAGCAATTAATGAATGAGCCACACAGCCGCCAATTAGTGACTGACTTAATGGAAGAGGTGATGGCTGGTGCTGCAGCCTGTGGTTATCCGTTACCTGAGAACTTAGTGCAGGGGATGCTTAAGTTTACTGACGCCATACCTGCCTATCTGCCCAGTATGTATCATGATTTCAGTCTCAAGCGTGTCATGGAATTACAGGCTATTTATCGCGCACCACTTGAAGCGGCTCAGGCGGCCGGTTGTGCCATGCCAAAAACCAGTATGCTGCTACAAACGCTAGACTATTTGTCAGCGCAGTAAATGCTGTTGGCGCAGCGTATCCATCGCCTGATTGATCCGCTGTAAACGTTCTGTGCAGCCGCCGCGATCGGGATGGTGGCGGCTGACCAGTTGCCTGTAGTGATAACGTAAATCTTGAGCGCTGAGTGACTGCAAGGGTTGCTCAAGACCTAGCTCAGCTAATGCATCAGTGACTTGTTGTGATTGAGTTAAACGGTTGAGACTGCCATAGAGTAACTGCTCTACGGCAGCGCGATCAGTGCTGGCCAGCTGATTTAAATCTAAATAATAGGCACGTAACGCATCGCTGCGATCAATGGCTTGGCTGATTGTCGAGTCATCTACGATCAGAGAGTGCAGTTGAATGCGCAGTGGGCTGATCAGTAGATCATACTCGCCCACACTGCGCAGCCTGTCGCGCAATACGTAGAGCGCATGAAACAGAATAAAATGTGTACGAAATAAGCTTAAGGGGTCACCTAGATTAGCCTTGATAAACAGCGGGTGCTGCTGTTGTTTTAGTGTCTGAATCAGCGCATATTCGCTTAAGCCTGCGGGAGACGCTTGCAGTACTTGCTGCACTGTAGCGAGTAATTTGGTTTTTTCTAAGCTGGGCACAAAGTTGAGCTCGTATAAGACGGGTTGTTGAAAAGATTGTATCTGCAGTCTAGGGTGGTTGCCCAAGTGAGGCAATCAATCGACTTTGACCGCTCAATCGACACTCGCTGCAGTGCTGTCTGTGGCAAATCCCTCTCAGTGACAAGACAGCGCTAGGGTTTGCCCCGCGCAACAGGTAAAATGCTGGTTTTTACCTGTTGCGGATCATGTCATGAGTAGTGTGTTAGCCAGTCAAAAGAAATTACAGAAACGTTTACAGCGCCTAGCCGGCGAAGCCGTGACTGATTTCAATATGATTGAAGAGGGCGACAAGATTATGGTGTGCTTGTCGGGTGGTAAAGACAGCTACGCCATGCTGGATGTATTGCTGCATTTACAAAAAGTTGCACCGGTGCGCTTTTCTCTGGTGGCGGTGAATATGGACCAGAAGCAGCCCGGTTTCCCTGAGCATGTGTTGCCAGCCTACTTAGAATCTGTGGGTGTGGAATACCATATTATTGAAAAAGACACCTACTCAGTGGTGAAAGAAAAGATTCCAGAGGGCAAAACCACCTGCTCACTGTGTTCGCGTCTACGCCGCGGCACTTTGTATACCTATGCCGATGAAATTGGTGCAACCAAAATGGCGCTGGGTCATCACCGCGATGATATTTTAGAAACTTTTTTCTTAAATATGTTTTTTGGCGGCACTCTCAAGGCCATGCCGCCGAAATTGCTCTCGGATGACGGGCGTAATGTGGTGATTCGTCCTTTGGCTTACTGTAAAGAAAGCGATATTGCTGAGTATGCACAGATGCAGGGCTACCCGATTATTCCGTGCAATTTATGTGGCTCGCAAGAAAACTTACAGCGCCAAGTGGTGAAAGGCATGCTGCAAGAGTGGGAGCAAAAAACGCCGGGGCGTTTGGATATTATGTTTCGTTCGCTGCAAAACGTAGCACCCTCACAATTGGCGGATCGCCAGCTGTTTGATTTCGCCAGTTTAAGCATTGATACACAGGCACAGCCGCGCTATTTAGATGTGATGAGCCTGTAAGAAAGGTCAATTTAATGGCAGCTCACAGGTCATTATGAGGTGTAGTGCATTAAAAGCCTGATAAGGCTGCTATTGTGCAGGTTGGCTTGGTTTTTGCTTTGATTATGCCAGTATAGGTTTATTGTAGGAGCATCACTATGGCGAGCACGGACTTTTTATTACAATCTTCCACGCCGTCCAAGCGTGTGCAGCCTGCTATGCAGGACAAAGTAGCGAATCAACGCAGCACAGCGCCCACACCTGCGCAGAGCTTTTCATCGGTCTATGCACAGCAACGCTCAACCCACGCTAATCAGCAGCAAGCGCAGCAGGCTAAGCAGCGCGATGCTGTGGCAGAACAAAATCAACAGCAGGCCGCTCGACATACCGCCTCAAAGCCTGCTGCACAACCGACAAAAGACCAAGCAGTTACAGCCCATAAAGAGTCGGCTGCTTCTAAGGCACCCGAGCCTGAGCCCCATGACAGCGCTGCCACGACAGTGGCGAAGCAGCCTGCTGCAGTTGCAGAGCCAGCTGCAGAGAATAAAAAGGATGCACTGGATCCTTTGTTGCTGATGGCAATGATAGTGATGCCAACAGACTACGCTATGGAGGTTGAGTCTGAGCTTGAAGCCGGTGGTGTGTTAGGTGATACCGCTGTGGGTTTAGGCTTAGCTGATATGGATGAGTTGTCTGCAGTGTTAGACGAGAGCGCGGTAGAAGATTCTGAAACACTGCAAGAGTTTGCCGCAGTCGATGCTGAGCGCAATACATTGATTGCACTGCCTGGTGCGACCACTCAAGTGAGCTTAGAGGGCGAACAAGCATTGAGTGACGAGGATGAATTGCAGTTAAAAGCGGATGTAACACACACCTCAGCAAGCAAGAGCGCTAAAGAAGAGTTGGCTGGCCAGTCTGAGAAGTCTGCATTACTCGGGACTGCTTCAACGAAGTCGTTTGATGAGTTTATTGAAAAAAGTCATGCTGATAAAAACAGCTCTGAAGCACTGACTGAAACTCTAAAGGCCGCCCCTGAGACTTTGCTGAATAATAAAGCTGTGACACCCACAGATACGATCCGCGCAGATTTACAGCCGCGTGCTGAGCCGTTACTGACAGCGCAAAGTGTGCGTCAAGTGCCTGGAGCTGCTATCGCTATGCATCAGCCTGGCTGGACCCAGGAAGTGACGGATAAAGTCATGTGGATGTCGGCGCAAAATCTGCGCTCGGCAGAGATCAAGCTTGATCCGGCTGAACTGGGGCGTTTGGATATCAAAGTGGATATGACCCAAGAGCATACGCAGATTAGCTTTAGCAGTGCCCATGCCGGTGTGCGCGAGTCTTTAGAGTCACAGATGTATCGCCTGCGCGAGATGTTAACTCAGCAAGGGATGCAGAATGTGGATGTCAATGTCTCCGACCAATCACAGCGCGAGCAGTCAGAGTCGCAAGCACAGACTGCAGCTCAAGGACGCTCAGGTACGGGGACAAATAACACTGAGGATACGCAGCAGCATGTAACCTCTATTCGAGAGCCGCATGATGGGCGCTTGGGCTTAGTAGATTATTATGCCTAACCAATCCTGCATCCGCTGTATAGGCTGGTAAACTGTTGCACATAATTTTTAAATAATGGTATCGACATGGCAAAACAACCTGACACTCTAGGGCCAGCAACGGCGGCACCGAAAAAAAGCAATATAAAAATGATTGTGTTGTTGGTCGTTGCTTTACTCCTAGCGATTGCACTTTCGGTGGCCGGTACATGGTTCTTTTTGGGGCAGTCAGCGGATTCGTCTGAGCGTGAGTCGACACAAGAGCTCGCAGTTAAACAGCAAGCGATTTATGAGGTGTTAACGCCGGCTTTTGTTGTGAATTTTAAAAGCCAAGGTAAATCACGCTATTTACAGGTCAGTGTCGCGTTGATGGCGCGTAATAAGGCTGATCTGGATGCATTGAAAATACATATGCCAACACTGCGCAATCAGTTGGTGATGTTGTTTTCGAGTCAGGCATTTGAAGAGCTGAATACGCCGCTGGGTGTTGAGTTGCTGAAACAGAAAGCCACAGTAGCGGTGCAAGAGTTAGCGCTGATTGAGGTGGGTAAGCCGGTGATTGAACAAGTGTTGTTTACCAATGTTGTCATGCAGTAAAACCTTGATAGGAACAACTTAAAATGGCAGTACAAGATTTACTTTCACAAGACGAAATTGATGCGCTTTTACATGGCGTTGATGATGGGCTTGTGGAGACCGATGATGACGCCGTACCCAATTCGATTAAGCAATACGACTTAACCAGCCAAGATCGTATTGTGCGTGGGCGTATGCCAACGCTGGAAATGATTAATGAGCGATTCGCGCGTTATACGCGTATCAGTATGTTTAACCTGCTACGACGCTCTGCGGATGTGTCTGTCAGTGGTGTGCAGGTGATGAAGTTTGGCGAGTATGTGCACTCCTTGTATGTGCCGACCAGCCTGAACTTAGTGAAAATGAAACCCTTGCGTGGCACGGCTTTATTTATTCTTGATTCGCGCCTGGTATTTAAGCTGGTGGATAACTTTTTTGGTGGTGATGGCCGTCACGCAAAAATTGAAGGCCGTGAGTTTACTCCTACTGAATTGCGTGTGGTGCGGATGGTTTTAGATCAAGCTTTTATTGATTTAGAAGAAGCCTGGCATGCGATTTTAGATGTTAAATTTGAGTATATGAACTCAGAAGTGAACCCAGCGCTGGCCAATATAGTCAGTCCTAGTGAAGTGGTGGTGGTGTCGACCTTTCATATTGAGTTGGATGGCGGTGGTGGTGATTTGCATGTGACCATGCCGTATTCGATGATTGAACCGATTCGTGAAATGCTGGATGCGGGCTTTCAGTCGGATGTGGATGATCAGGATGAGCGTTGGAGTAAAGCCATTCGTGAAGATATTTTAGATGTCAAAGTACCCTTGCACTCTACCGTGGTACGTCGGCAATTAAAGTTGCGCGATATTTTGAATATGAAACCCGGTGACATTATCCCCGTTGATATGCCTGAGACGATGTTACTGCGCGCCAATGGAGTGCCAACCTTTAAGGTTAAGCTTGGGGCAAATCATGGCAACTTGGCCTTACAAGTGCTTGGCCCTGTAATTAAAAATCGCTGATTGGCCTATATGGGCTGTTGAGAAAAGACTATGAATGACGAAAACGAACAGATTTCCAGTGACGATCAAGCCCTTGCTGATGAGTGGGCGGCGGCTTTATCTGAAGCGGGTAACGAGACAGACCAAGATGAAATTGATGCCATGCTGGCTGAAAGCTCAGGTCCTGCTAAAGCGCCGATGCAAGATTTTCCGGATCAGCCACATGATGCTGATGTGATCACCACCTTAGGTGGGCCGAACTTGGATGTGATCTTAGATATTCCTGTGAGTATCTCTATGGAAGTCGGCAGTGCAGATATCAGTATTCGTAACTTGTTGCAGCTCAATCAAGGCTCGGTAGTGGAGTTGGACCGCCTGGCTGGTGAGCCTTTAGATGTGCTGGTTAATGGCACTTTAATTGCACATGGAGAAGTGGTTGTGGTGAATGAAAAGTTTGGTATTCGTTTGACTGATGTGATCAGCCCAAGCGAACGTATTAAGAAGTTACAGTAAGTCCATGCGTGCTTTTATCCTATTGATGCTGGCCAGTTCAAGTGCTTGGGCTGCAGATAGTGTCGTCCTCAAAAAAATTGTTGAGCCTAAGACGCTGCCTGCAAGCTCGGGTGTATTGGATGTTGCTCCAGTCAGCGGTCAGTTATTGCAATTGGTGCTGGGTTTGATGCTGGTCATCGGTTTGATTTTTTTACTGGCATGGCTGGTGCGTCGTATTCAGCAAAGCCTGCCAGTGAAAAGCTCCAATCAAGCGATTTCCTTGTTAGCCAGTCAGGCATTGGGGCCGCGCGATCGATTACTCTTAGTGCAAGTGGGCAAGGAGCAGATTCTCCTAGGCTTAACCCCCGGCACTATTACGCCACTGCATGTCTTACAAGAGCCAGTGGATATCAGTACACCTGAGGGTAATATGACTTCCGCCTTTGCTCAGCGTTTAGCTAAGGTGTTAAAAACCTCAGCAAAGGACAAGTCATGATCACTTTAATGCTGCGTTTAGTATTGGCTAGCGCATTGTTGTTTCTGACAACAGGTGTGTTTGCTGCGGATAATCCATTATCGATTTCAGCAATTAAATTAACCACGGATGCGGCAGGTCAGCAAGAGTACTCAGTTAGCTTACAAATTCTGCTGATTATGACAGCGCTGGGCTTTATCCCTGCGTTTGTGATGTTAATGACTTGTTTTACGCGGATCATTATTGTCTTTTCAATCCTAAGGCAGGCGCTGGGCTTACAACAAACACCTTCTAATCAGATTTTAGTGGGTCTGACGATTTTCTTAACTTTATTTATTATGGCACCGGTCTTTGAGCGTATTAATGAAGATGCTTTGCAGCCGTATTTAAACGAACAGATTGGCGTGCAGGAGGCTTTAACGGCTGCTGAACAACCGATTCGAGGCTTTATGCTGGCGCAAACCCGCGAGACTGACTTAGAGCTGTTTGTGCGCTTATCCAAACGCACTGATATTGTCTCGGCTGAAGAAACACCGTTGGTGATTTTGATTCCAGCCTTTGTCACCTCAGAGTTGAAAACGGCGTTTCAGATTGGTTTTATGATTTTTATCCCGTTTTTGATTATTGACTTAGTGGTGGCCAGTATCTTAATGGCGATGGGTATGATGATGCTGTCG
>DATERS010000114.1:0-7228 GCA_035271365.1 Thiopseudomonas sp. | reverse complement strand
CTCTTTTGCCGCTTGCGCGTTGTAAGCTGCAGTATGCGCAAGCAAGATGGCATGGGTTTCAGCGTGAGGAAGAGCAAAGCTACCACCCAGCGTGTGGCACAGTTTGTGATGCAAAGCCATGCCCACCGAACCCAATACGCTGCCACACAGCCAAGCGCCATATAGGGCATTGCTACGTGCTTTAATATCTGTCGGCTGCTGAACAATCGCTGGCAACGCATTTTTAAGAGCACGAATCCCTTCCAGCGCCATCAACTCAGCAATAGGATTACCATCTTTTGCGTAAAGGCCTTCAATCGCATGCGCCAGCGCATTCAGGCCGCTGGCTACGCTGACTGATACCGGTAATCCAAGGGTCAGCTCAGCATCATAGATCACCACTTCGGGCAATATCGATGCATGCTTCAGGGTGGTCTTGATGCCATTCTCCGTCTGCCCAAGGATCGATGTCACTTCAGAACCGGCGTAAGTGGTCGCCACTACCAACTGCGGTGCATCATTGCGGTAAGCAATCGCCTTACCCAAACCAACGGTTGAGCCACCGCCAAAAGCTACCACACAGTCAGCACCAGAGTTTGCATAAGCTGCCATCGCCCGCTCGGTCACTTCAACCGGTGTATGCATGGCTGCCTCACTAAAGACGCCAGCACCCAGCATGCCGAGCTGCAGATTGAGACGCTCAGCATCCACGCGCCGTGAAGGCGTCGACAACACTAACGCTTTAGAGCAACCCAAATGGCTCACTTCATCGGCAAGCTGCAACAGGCGACCTGGGCCAAATACAATACGCGCAGGGTGAGCTGTATATAGAAAAGAGTGCGGCATGGAACTTCCCCCTTATTTGAATGATTCAATGCATGTTAAAGCAAGACTGAAAGTTCTGAAGACAATAAAAAACAGCACCGCAATCATCTGACTGGGTGCTGTTATTCTGTGCGACTTTGAGCTCTGACTGTTGGATAGAACAAGGTTCCACTCATCTAATACCACTGACGAATACAACCTTGATCATTACACACCCAGCAGCTCACTCGGGTTTATCAGTTGCTCTACCCTAAGCATAAGCCACTTCTTCTGCGCAAACTGCCTCACTCTCTTTCTCTACAACTGCTGTTTCTGCAACCCTATTGGTGTGCAAAAGTGCTGAGAACACATCAAACAAAGCTGTTTCCGGATCAGAGACCATACTCATCGCACGCCAGCCAATATGTTTATCCGGACGCACCAGAATCAAACCATCCTCATCCACTTCGCGTTGACGCAACCAGTCACCGTACAGGTCTTGGACCTTTTGTCCTTCACCGATCACCACCGCTTTAATATCAATACCTAGACGCTCTGATACTTTAACAGCCGCATCAGCCCAAGCTTGGCCGGTGATACCGGTGAAAATCGTAAAGCAGGTACCCTTGGCAATATCGTGGGTGGAGTATTTTTCTTTCGCGTCGCCTAACCATGCATGCGGTAAGCGTAAGCCTGGAAAGGTTGATTTCTGGTGGTGTAACATCGCGTCCTGCGTCAGTTCTGGACGCACTTTACCGTCCGTTACCACTGCGGTCGAATTATAGAAATGGCCGATTTCAGTTCCTTGCGCATTAAACTCATAGTCCTTGGCATCCAGCGCAGCGCGCAGAGCCGCACGACGACGCGCACCTTCTGGAGAATTTTCCTTACGTAAGGCCAGTTTCTCGGTGAACTCTGCATCCGTGGTCGCATCGGTCACGCCCAACGCATCAAAAATCGGCTTATATTCAGAACTGGAACCATTGGCACGGGTCACAATCTGCTTAGCGATTGGAGCACGCTCAGTGGAATAGGTCTCCAGCAACTCAGGGCTGGCTTGGCCTCGTAGTACATAAGCCAGCTTCCAACACAGGTTATAAGAATCCTGAATGGAAGTGTTTGAACCTAAACCATGGCTTGGCGGATGCTTGTGAATCGCATCACCGGCACAGAACACACGGCCTTTTTGTAGGTGCGTGGCGTACTGATCGTTATTACCCCAGAGTGAATACCCTAAAATTTCAACATCCAGGTCTTCAATACCCACCAGGTTACGGACAATCTTAATCGCCTCTTCGTTACACAGTACGGGCGGCTTATCATTGATATCAAAACCCCAGACAATCAACCACTCATTCCACGGACGTACCATGCGCACTAAACCTGCACCGAGCCCGCCAATATTTGAACCAGGGTGGAATACCCAATACAAAATGGATGGACGGTGTGCCGCCAGATGCGATAGATCCGCTTTAAAGGTGATATTCATCGAACCACCAATATCCATCTTACCTTCCATCGGCAGATTGATATCTTGGGCCACCTTAGAGCGAGCACCATCAGCACCAATCAGATACTTAGCGCGAATGGTGTATTTGTGACCGGTCAGACGATTGAGCACTTGCACACTGACGCCGGTATCGTCCTGAGTATGGCTCAGGTATTCAGTTGAGAACTGGGTTTGCGTGCCACGCATGGTGGCATTTTTAAGCATAATGGGTTCCAGCAACGTCTGCGGAATATCGCAGGGCATGGACGGAGAGGCTAATTCATAGTCGGCGCGACGGTCAGGTCGGTTGCCCCACGTAGGTCGACGACCAATCTCTTCGCCTGCTAGAGATTCACAATAAACAGTATCACCCATCAACTCGTGCGGCACAGCTTCGGCTAACACTTGATCTTCGATACCGGCATCACGCAAAACTTCCATGGTGCGCTGATTGGTAATGTGCGCACGCGGAGTATTGGCCGTCCAACGGTACTTGGTGATCATAATATTGTCGATGCCGTGGTTAGACAGGAACAATGCCGCGGAACTGCCCGCAGGTCCTGAACCAATAATCAGCACATCTGTTTTGACGATATCCTTTTCATCTGGGGTATGAGTATCGGCAATGCCATCATCAAAAATAACGCTACGAACACCTTTCTCGAGATCATCAAGCTGTTGTTTAGTTGTCATGGTATGAACCTCTATTTCTTATTATATATAGGGAGAACTCTCCGAGCGGGAGCTCTCCTCTTAACTCAACATGTCACTTGTAGACTTAGACAGTGGCGGTAGCGGCCAGCTGACTGTCTGCCGACTCACTTTCCAGAGCACGAGCACGCTTATGGCGTTCTTGCAGCTCATCTGCATCAGTGGCTGATAACTCGATATCAAATACAACTTCAGTGACTGGGCCATCCACGCCATGTTTTTTAGCTTCAGCGTGCTGCTCAAGGCGTTTGCCCTCAACCACCAATTCTTCACGGGTGGCAAAAGCAAAGTCGTCGTAGGTGTACTTGTCACCGGCCAAGTTGATTTGTGTGGTGAGATGCTGCTGACCCGGCGCAGAAACAAAGTAATGGATATGCGCTGGGCGCTCGCCGTGACGACCTAACATTTTCAAAATCTGGTCAGTCGGAGCACCTTCTGGCACGCCGTAACCGGATGGAATCACGCTCAATGCGCTATAACGGCCATCGTTGTCGGTAATAATAGTGCGGCGCAAGTTGTAAGGGGTTTGGCTCTTATCAAAGAACGAGTAGCGACCCAAAGAGTTACAGTGCCAGATTTCAACCTTAGCACCGGCGATTGGATTGCCCGCAGTATCACGGACTTGACCATGCAGCCACATAGTATCGCCTGCGGTATCTGGATCATCATCCATACGCGCAAAACCTTGAGACTCTGGAGCGCCCGCCACATACAGTGGGCCTTCAATGGTACGCGGGGTGCCACCGGTGCGCTGCGCTTCCAGATCGGCAGCATCCATACGCATATCCATATAGTGATCAAAGCCGAGCCCTGGTGATAACAAACCAAACTGTGAGGCTTGTCCTAAGGCGTTGAGCATACTAACGGCCGCCCAGTACTCATCAGCGCTGATATCAAAGTCATCAATAGTGCGATATAGATCTGACAAAATACGGTGGATAATCTGCTTACCACGATCGTTACCGCCCGCTTGATCAAAACCGGCAACGGTCTTTAAAAAATTCTGTACTTCGGGAGTATCGTAAATTTTAACGCTCATGATTAATTCCTCATCATCATTATTATTTTTGTGATGCTTTTCCACTTTTAAGTGGATAAAGGGAGTCTCTATAACTACTTGTTTTTATTGTTCTACGCTGCTCTGTGCAGCGAACTTAAACTAATTTATTAGCCTAAGGTATAACGATCCAGCCTAACCTTTAGAGTATTGATAGAGCTTTTCAGCTCAGTGACCAATCTAGAATCAAAATCAGTGCTAAGGCTTTCTGTGCTATAAACCCAGCTATCGATTGTGATCGCATTGCTCAGTCTGTTCGCAGTAGCAAAGCCTTGCACACGCACAAGAAGCCTAGCCTTTAGTCCTATAAGCATTTCTACAGATTAAATCACTGTCGGTAGATGTTGCTGCTGATGCTGCGTTTCTTACTCTGTTGCATTGAAGTTACATTTGTTTTACATATGCTTGCCAATACTGATTAAGTTACAAGCAATACCCTGGAGGTATGGATGGAGTTAAGACACTTGCGCTACTTTATCGTAGTCGCCGAAGAGCTGAATTTAACCCGAGCTGCGGAAAAACTCTTTATCACTCAACCGCCACTGACCCGACAAATTAAACAGCTGGAAGAAGAGCTGGAAGTGCAGTTATTTATTCGTAAGCCCCGAGGATTGGAGCTGACTCAGGGTGGCCAGTATTTCCTACAACAAGCCTATGTCATTCTTGATAAGGTCAATGACAGTATCGAGGGCACGCGTCAGGTGGATCAACACAACAAGACCGTCCTTTCCATCGGCTTTGTGCCTTCAGTGTTTTATGCTGAGCTGCCCTTGATAGTGCGACGCCTAAGGCGCAATAAGAATTTGCAGATTGTTTTGCACGACCTTAAAGCCCAGGAGCAAGCTGAAGCACTTAAAAGTGGCAAAATCGATATCGGCTTTGGTCGGATAGGTATTGAGGACCCCGACATTAGGCAAGAGATACTCTTCACTGAACCTTTAGTTGCCGCTTTACCTGCAGGTCACCCGCTCACACAGCAGCAGCCGACCCTGCAGCAACTGGCTGAGCTGCCCTTGATTACTTTCCCGTCAGGTAGCGGCCCCAACTTTGCCGATATGATGCTGGGCTTATTTTATCGTCGCGGCCTTAAAGTACAGGTGATGCAACAAGTCAATGATTTGCAGACCACGCTATCGCTGGTGGCATCTGATATGGGGTTTTCACTGGTGCCTGAGCAAGTAAAAACCTTGCGCCGCGAAGGAGTCGAATTCGTGAGATTGGCAGATAGCAGTATCACCACACCGCTGATCGCTTTACGGCGTCGCGATGAAAATCCTAATGCAGCGATGCGCTTACTCAACACCATATTGGCGGAGGTGGTAGAGGCGCGTTTAAATGACGATGCCTAGCTGGTTTTACAGCTCCAAAAGAAGATGTGGAGCAGAAGCCACACTGCTTTTTACTCGCCCGCCTCTTGCTGCTCAAAGAGTCAGCAGCTCTTTTAAACAGACTTAAGCATCAAGGCCGACTGGACGAGCAATAATGCGCCAATCATTGGCTAGCGCACGCATTTCGATAATATCTAAGCGCACAGCATCGGCCATCAGATCAATTGGCAACTGCATTAAAGGTTGCGCGCTTGAGCCCAGCAGCATGCCGGCCATATAGATATACAGCTCATCCACTAAACCTGCCTGCATAAAGGCACCTGCGAGGCGTGGACCGGCCTCAACCATCAATTCATTGATGCCACGCTGGGCTAATTCAGGCAGCAGTGCGTGCAAGTCAATATGACCATTTATCTCCGGCACTTGTAGATATTCAATCTCAGCGGTATTGGCTGGCGGCACTTGGTGCGTCACCACTAATACCGGCCCCGCGCTAAAAAATGCGACATCGGTGGGTACGCGTAAACGCCCATCAATCACAATACGCAACGGCGCACGCGATAATGCTAAAGCGCGTTGCTCGGCACTCAGCGGCAATTCTTCAGCGCGTACAGTTAAGCGGGCATTATCAGTGATAATGGTATCAGCGCCGGTGATAATCGCACTGGACATCGCGCGCAGACGTTGTACATCAGCGCGCGCGGCGGGACCGGTAATCCACTGGCTTTCACCACTGGCCATGGCGGTGCGACCGTCCAAACTCATGGCTAATTTTAAGCGTACGAAGGGTGTACCCTGCTCCATGCGCTTAACAAAACCACAATTGAGCGCACGGGCTGCAGCATTCAGCTCGCCACTCAGTACATCAACTTCGATACCTTGCTCACGTAACAGCGCAATACCACGGCCCGCCACTTGCGGATTAGGGTCTTGCATGGCAATCACTACGCGCTGCACACCTGAGCGTACTAAAGCTGCAGCACAGGGCGGGGTTAAACCATGGTGACTGCACGGCTCTAAAGTGACATAAGCTGTCGCACCTTGCGCCAGCACGCCGGCTGCGCGCAAGGCATGCACTTCAGCATGCGGCTCACCGGCACGCACGTGCCAACCCTCACCCACCACCTGCCCGTCAGCCACCACCACACAACCCACACGTGGATTGGGATGAGTGCTGTACAAGCCCTGTTCAGCTAAGCGCAGCGCTTGCGCCATATAGGCTTGATCATTCATTCGTCAGTCACATCATGGGGGCTTGCTGAACTGCTGGCCATCAGATCAATTTCTTTACGGAACTCATTCAAATCTTGGAAGCGGCGATACACTGAAGCAAAGCGAATATAAGCCACTTCATCGAGCTTTTTCAGCTCGTTCATCACCAACTCACCGACCACCAGCGATTGCACTTCGCGCTCACCGGTGGCGCGTAATTTACGTTTAATCCGCGCTACAGCTTCTTCTAAACGCTCCAAACTCACCGGACGTTTTTCTAATGCGCGTAGCATGCCGGCACGGAATTTATCTTCATCAAAGGGCTGGCGGCTGCCATCTTGCTTAATCAGGCGCGGCAAAATCAAATCTGCCGTTTCAAAGGTAGTGAAGCGTTCTTCACAGAGTAAACATTCACGACGACGGCGCACTTGGTCGCCATTGGCGACTAAACGCGAGTCAATCACTTTGGTGTCATTGGCACCACAAAAAGGACAATACATACGCACTGATCGCTTATTAAAAACATAAGCCCCGATAGTAGCCTATCTTTCACCGAAGCAAAACTGCACAGCAGTCGTATACCAGAGGAAATCAAGTATAAATTCGGTTTATAAACACAACTCACTAACGACTTAAATGCGCGTACTC
>DATERS010000113.1:0-6996 GCA_035271365.1 Thiopseudomonas sp. | reverse complement strand
GAAAGTCAAAGCTGAGCGTGACCGTATTTACTCGCTACCAGAAATGAGCGAAGACGACGGTATGGCTGTGGCTGAGCTGGAAACTGAGTTCGCGGAAATGGACGGTTACACCGCAGAATCTCGCGCCGGTGAGTTATTACTAGGTCTAGGTATTGGCGTTGAAGAGCACTTTGGCCCGATGAGCGAAGTGGCTCCAGGCTGGAAATTGCGTGTGCTGCTGGCGCAGGCATTGTTCTCTGATCCTGAAGTACTGCTTCTGGATGAGCCGACCAACCACTTGGATATCAATACCATTCGCTGGTTGGAAGATATCCTCAGTAACCGTAACTGCACCATGATTATTATTTCGCACGATAGACACTTCTTAAACAGTGTCTGTACGCATATGGCTGACTTGGATTACGGCGAAATTCGTCTGTTCCCAGGTAACTATGACGAATATATGACCGCAGCGACACAAGTACGTGAGCGTCTGCTGGGTGATAACGCCAAGAAGAAAGCACAAATTGCTGAGCTGCAAACCTTCGTCAGTCGTTTCTCTGCCAATGCCTCGAAAGCGAAGCAAGCTACAAGTCGTGCGCGTTTGATTGATAAAATTCAGTTGGATGAAGTTAAGCCATCCACGCGTATCAGTCCGTTTATCCGTTTTGATCAGAACAAAAAACTGCACCGCCAAGCTGTGGTATTGCATGAACTGAGCCAAGGTTTTGATGGCAAAGTATTGTTCGATAACCTCAATCTGCAAATTGAAGCAGAAGAGCGTGTGGCGATTATCGGTCCGAACGGTATCGGTAAAACCACCTTGCTGCGCACTTTGATGGGTGAACTGACACCCATGGGTGGCCATGTGAAATGGACCGACAGCGCTGAGATTGGTTACTTTGCCCAAGATCATGCCAGTGACTTCGAAGACGATATGAATCTGTTTGATTGGATGAGTCGCTGGACCACTGAAGGCGAGCAAATGGTTCGCGGCACTTTAGGTCGTATGCTGTTTTCCGGTGATGATATCGAGAAATCAGTCAAAGTGATTTCCGGTGGTGAGCAAGGTCGCATGCTGTTCGGCAAACTGATTTTGCAAAAGCCCAACGTCTTGCTGATGGATGAGCCAACCAACCACTTGGATATGGAATCCATTGAAGCGTTAAACTTGGCGCTGGAAAACTACCCCGGCACACTGGTTTTTGTCAGTCATGACCGTGAGTTTGTTTCGTCCTTGGCTACGCGCATTATTGAGTTGACCGAGCACGGTATCAACGACTTTAGCGGTACCTATGATGACTACCTACGCAGCCAAGGTGTCGTGTTGAAGTAACACAAGCGTGTACCACTTAGTCACGAAAAAATACGTGCACTAAGTGGTAACCAAATTGTGATTTAACCGGCCCGTGAATCATTCGCACGGGCTTTTTAAAGATCACATTATCAATCGATTTAACCAATTGCCCTGGGCGTATCTCGCCTAAATCCCCACCTTTCTTGCCTGACGGGCAGGTTGAATACTTGCGTGCCAGCTTATCAAACGGCTCGCCCTTAGCGATGCGGTCTTTAATCGCCTGTGCTTCTTCCATCGTCTTGACTAAAATATGTCGCGCCATTGCCTTGGCCATATCAATACCCTCCAGCTTCAATAAACGCAGCAGTTTAACCTATTTGACTGGGTTTTTAGCGGTAATCTGCATAGTGTTTGCGCTGATAGCCATGTATCTGCGACCATGCGTGACTCATTTTTTAGATTACGTTCAGTAAGGAGTGATATATGGCTGTTGAACAATTCCAAGCCACTGCGCATTTGCAGGCTGGCACACAAGTTAAGGTCCGTTCACGTGGTTTTGAGTTGACTTTGGATGAGCCGATAGAAGACGGCGGCACCAATCTGGGTATGAATCCAGTTGAGGCATTGCTCGGTGCTTTAGGCGCATGTCAGGCCATTGTTGCGCGCGTGTATGCCAAGCGATTTAATGTGCAATTGGATGATTTTTGGGTGGAGCTTGAAGGTGACCTAGACTCAGATGGTTATATGGATAAAGCCGATGTGCGTTGTGGCTATTCAGCCATTCGCTACACCTACCACATAAAATCACCCTCAGCGCAGACTGATATTGATGCTTTTGTCGCCTTTATTGGTGGCAAGTGTCCGGTGGGAGATAGCTTGGCGCAGCCTGTTGTTATGCAGTTAGCAGGGGTTGTGCTGGAGAAATGACATAATGTCGCACTTGATAGAAGGCATATAAAAACGACTGTTAATTGTAGTGAAGCCCTCCGCATTCAAGATGTAGGTTTTCTGATTTTGTATATGCGGAGTAGCTGATTGATGTCTTTTCCCTCATCTCGATTAACCTTATCATAAGTTATTAGTAAATTTTGTGTACAACACATCTGTACAGGGAGTTGATGATGTCAAGATTTAAGTTTTTATTTTTAGTGTTTGCGTTCTTTATGATGGCAGGGTGTGAGGCTCTTAAAACAGAGAATAAGTTGGTTTATTTTGCCTCAGCTAAACCGCTTTGGTTAGCGGGCGTGCAGAACGAGAATTTAGCCTACACAAAGGAATATCCGCAGGCTGTGGAAACTGCTCATTTTAAGGTTGTAAATGCTGGATTTTGGATGTTTATAGATAAAGATTTAAAGTCAATCTTAGCTTATGAGTACACTTTAAGCGTGACTAAGGCATTTACTGAGCCTGTCTATATGAAAATAACTTTAGACAATCCTGCTGATCCTAGCTCGCCTTTTATTTATGAATCTGTTTTTCAACCCGAAAATAAAACTTCAAGTGTCAGACATAACCCCGTTACAGGTGTAAGGCTTGGCGCTCAATATAAGCTGGTTCTAGAAGTCTTTAGTGATGCTGACTTACAGAACCAGATTGAGAAGGTAGAACAAATTATGATCTCACCCGTGGATAACAGCACAGGCGCAATCGTGTTGAGTGAGGAATATAAAAACACAATGTGTCGGCAAGGTGCAGTAGGTAGTAATGGGGGCTGTTTGTAGTAAGTCACATGCTACAAGCCATTTGCATGGATGCCTACGCTCCATAATCAAGCGTGTTAAATGCTTGGTTTTATGGTTATGCTGTAAATGTTAATTATAAATATGGAGAGCGACCTTATGACTGCAACAGTACGTATGACCAATTTATTTTTGCAACTGGGTTTGGATGCAACGCCAGAAGGTGTTGCAAACTTTATTTGTGAAAATCGCTTAGCGTCAGAAGTGAATGTTCTCGATGCTGAATTTTGGAATGATGGCCAGCGTCAGCTTCTAAAAGAGCTGCTGTGTTCTGATGGTGAGTGGGCATTAGTGGTTGATCAGCTCAATGAAGCATTAAGAGCACCAGAAGCATAAGAACCAGTGTGAGCTAGAAACATTGCCTTGCTGAGATGGTTAGGCAAGGCAATGTGCTCGAAAAGTTAACCCGCTTCAGCTAACTATCCATCAGGCAGCAACTGCAGTTCGCTACCTTCGCCCATAAACAGTGGCTCATTGTGTTCAGCCACCGCGCGAATATAGTCCCAAATCACACGAATCCGTTTTAGCTTACGAAAATCCTGATGGCAGGAAATCCAAAAACTATTGGTCACGCGCACTTGATCGGGTAATACCGCTTGCAGGCGTGGATCTTGATCGGCGATAAAGCAAGGCAAAATAGCCAGATGTTGGCCTTGTAAGCAGGCAAAGTACTGCGAGATGGCACCTGTTGTGCAGAATGGCGTCTTTGCTTGGTGAATAAACTGATCCAAATAGTGCAACTGCTTACTAAAGGTCAAGTCTTCAACATAGTTAATAAACGCGTGCTCAGGTAAGTCGTTAACGCAACGTATCGGCTTATGTTGCTCAAGGTATTGAGCTGTTGCATACAGCTGTAGACGGTAATCGCAGAGTTTGGTACTGACAAAAGGGCCGCGCGTTGGGCGTTCTAGGGTGATGGCAATATCCGCTTCACGTTTGCTCAGGCTTACAAAGTGCGGCACGGCCAGTAGATTAATGGAGATCGCTGGGTACTGTTTTTGAAAATGAGTCAGTTGTGGTGCCAAAAACAGCCCACCAAAACCTTCTGTACAGCCAATACGTACCTTGCCGGATAGAGCGATGTCTGTACCTGTGATTTCTTCGCAGGCATTTTGCATCAGCGCTTCAATGGCCTGAATATTATTGCGTAGAGCCAAGCCTTCGCAGGTGAGTTTAAATCCGGTATTACGTGACTTTTCAAACAGTAAAGTGCCCAGCGTACTTTCAAGGCTGGCAATGCGCCGAGAAACGGTTGTGTAGTCAACTTCTAAACGTTTTGCGGCACTGGTGACACGACCGCAGCGTGCCACTTCAAGAAAGAACTTTAAATCATTCCAATTCAGTGTGCGCAAAAGGTTGATGTATTTATGCATATCGAACCTGCTTTTTTGTGTGTATTTATCGCAGAGCGACCTACATATACTCGAATTGAGCAAACAACCCAAGCAGTGTGCGAACACTTTTTTTGGCGGATAGCTGCCAGTCAGAAATTTATAGCCAGCGGCTTGTGGTGTTTTCCAGCAAATCAGTAAGCTTTATTTACAACAATAATAAATACGTGGATCACACGTTTAAGGAACGGTTATGGATAAAGATATTTATGCGCATATTCGCAATAACCCCAAGTTTAATGAGCTGGTAACGAAACGGCGGCGCTTTGCCGCGATACTAAGCATCATTGTCCTAGTCATCTTTTACGGCTTTATTATGCAAGTCGCCTTTTTCCCTGAGGTGATTGGTCGATCGATCGGTAGCGGAAAATTAACCTATGGCGTCGTGGCTGGATTTTCTCAGTTTGCTTTTTTCTTATTGCTGACTTGGATCTATGTACGTCGTGCCAATACTGAGTTTGATCGGATCAACGAAGAGTTGATTGATGAAGCGATTGCAGGAGATAAAAAATGACTATTAAAAACTGCATAATGGCATTGGCTAAGCCAGTGCTGGGGTTATCGTTATTGGCGTTGAGTCCTTTAGCGTTGGCTGCGGATAAACCACTGAACGTTCCGGCGATCAGTATGTTTTTTATCTTTGTCATGATGACATTACTGATCACTGTTTGGGCTGCGCGTCGTACCAAATCGACTTCAGATTTCTATACTGCGGGTGGTGGTATTACCGGTTTTCAAAACGGTTTAGCCATTGCGGGTGACTATATGTCAGCCGCGACATTGCTGGGTTTTACCGCAATGATCTACATGTCGGGTGTGGACGCTTATATTTATATGGTGGCGTTCTTTGCGGGCTGGCCGATTATTCTGTTCTTGATGGCAGAGCGTTTACGTAACTTGGGTAAATTCACCTTCGTAGATATTACTTCCTACCGTTTAAACCAACGCAAAATCCGTACTATGGCGGCGATCAGTTCGCTGATTGTGGTGTGTTTCTACTTGGTTGCGCAGATGGTCGGTGCTGGGCAGTTAATTCGCTTATTGTTCGGCTTAGAGTACACGCTGGCGCTGTTTATCGTCGGTGGCTTAATGATTGTTTATGTCACTTTTGGCGGCATGGTTGCGACCACTTGGGTGCAAATCATTAAAGCCTGCTTACTGTTGTTTGGTGGTACTTGTGTGATGCTTTTAGCATTCTCACAATTTGACTTTAGCTACGATAGGCTGATTACAGAAGCCAGTGCGGTACATAATCTGGGCGATCGTTTAGTGCAGCCGGGCAGTCTTTTGTCCGACCCGATTACGGCGATTTCTATGGGCTTGGGTTTGATGTTTGGTACAGCGGGATTACCGCATATTTTAATGCGCTTTTTTACGGTGTCGAATGCTAAGGAAGCACGTAAGTCTGTGTTGTATGCCTCAGTGTTTATTGCGTACTTCTTTAACGTGATTGCTATTATGGGTGTGGCTGCAATTGTTATCGTCGGTCAAAACACCAGCTTCTTTGAAGGCGGTGATTTGGGCGCAGCGTTACTTGGTGGTAGTAACATGGTAGCGATGCACTTGGCGCAAGCAGTGGGCGGTAATATGCTGCTGGGTTTCTTGTCTGCGGTTGCTTTTGCAACGATTCTTGCAGTGGTTGCAGGCCTCGCGTTGGCAGGTGCAACAGCCATTGCCCATGATCTGTATGCCGAAGTTTATAAGCGCGGCAAGGTGACAGAAAAGCAAGAGTTGCGTGTGACTAAAATGGCGACGGTGGGTTTAGGTGTGGTTGCTATCTTACTGGGCATGGCATTTGAGCATATGAACGTGGCCTTTATGGCGGCGCTGGCCTTTGGTGTGGCGGCATCGGCTAACTTCCCGGTACTGATTCTGTCGATGTACTGGCACAATCTCACCACTCGTGGGGCAATGGCCGGCGGGTATGGAGGTTTAGTGAGCTCGGTGACATTTGTGGTGTTGTCGAAATCGGTTTGGGTGGATGTGTTTGGCTTTGCTGAAGCGATCTTCCCTTATACGCAACCGGCGCTGTTCTCGATGCCCATTGCCTTTGGTTTGGCGTATATCGTATCAATGAAAGATCAGAGTACTGCCGCAGCGTCTGAGCGTGCCGCATTTGCTGATCAGTATGTACGTGGCCAAACGGGTTACGGTGCTTCTACTGCTCAATAGTTTTTAGTGTGTATGACATCAAGGGTGGACGTGAAAGCGTTCACCTTTTTTTATGGGTACTGACATCTGAGAGTTTGCCTGTATTGGAGGCTGAGCACGCAGTGCATACGTTGCTGCACACCGGGTTTGATCGATTTAATATGTGGTTGTTGAATGGATCGATATTGATTTTTTGTGCGTTGCTTTATATTGTATGCCGTCAATCATATGCATTGTTAGCGTTTAAAGAATGATTTTAGCTGTGCTGCGTGTTCGTTTTTTAAACGTTTGCGCATGTTCAGCACATATATTAAGGATGATAGATGAAATCACTACTTGTTAAGTTTGGCTTGTTGCTCATTGTTGCGCTGCAATTAAGTGCCTGTTCCTCAGGGTTTGGTATCGATGGTCGGCGAGGTGTTTCCAGCAGTTTGGTTGA
>DATERS010000112.1:0-43816 GCA_035271365.1 Thiopseudomonas sp. | reverse complement strand
GCAGTTTTAGCTGCGTCCACACCGAGTGCTGCACCGGCTGGCATCATAATTGGAGCTTGCACGGCCCACTGACCACCGCCTGACGGAACAAAGAAGTTCACAATACCGGCGCTCCAGAAGGTGAAGAGTGGGAATGTGGTTTCATTGGAAATCGAGACAAAAAATTGTGAGATCACCCCAGCTAAAGAAGCTCCACCATCACCTGTTGCTGTCATCATCCCCATAATCCCTGCATAGAACGGGAACTGTAGCAGAATACCTGAACAGTTACGGGCGCCTTGTGAAACAGCACCTAGCAAGCTTTTCGGTGTGCCGTGCAGCACAATCGCAGTGAATAAGAAGATAAAGTTAACGATATTCAGGTTCAGTGCAAAACCATTATTAATAAAATAATAAATGATATAAGCAAAACCCATTGCACCCAGCGTCATCGATAGAAGACGGCTGTTTTCCATGCGCTCGGCGGGTGTCATATTAGTTTTGCTTTCAACCACAACCTCAGGCTCTTCCAGCAATTTTGGATCAATGCTAATCACATCTTGCGGCGCAGGATGCATCAAGCGATTCAATAG
Source organism: Thiopseudomonas sp. (assembly GCA_035271365.1). Taxonomy (GTDB): domain Bacteria; phylum Pseudomonadota; class Gammaproteobacteria; order Pseudomonadales; family Pseudomonadaceae; genus Denitrificimonas. The sequence goes on along the minus strand of DATERS010000112.1, from coordinate 43,244 downwards.
CGGAATCGTGATAAACATCACCGCTAAAATCGTCAGGTTCATCGGTGAGAAAAGCGTTTCTGAGGTTGGAATAGCTGCAGTCACTGCGCCATTGGTCACTCTAGAAATATCCGTACCACCGGCAATGGTCAAAGGAATCGAGCCGGATAAGCCCGCATGCCAAAACAAGAAACCACTGTAAGCCGAGGCAATCAACAGACGGTAATCCACCCCTTGTACACGAGCAGCAATTTCACGGGCAAAAATCGCCCCGACGACTAGACCAAAACCCCAATTCACCCAGCAGGCTAAGGCGCTGACAACGGTTACCAAGATAATGGCTTGACCAGGCGTTTTGGCAATGCCTGCCATCACAGCTAACTTGCGCTTAAAAGCAGGTGCGCTGGCCATGGCGTGTCCGGTAAACACCACCATCGCCATCTGCATGGAGAAACTCAGTAAATTCCAGAAGCCACCGGCCCACGCATCGACGACCTGCATCGGGCTTTGTCCGGTGCTTGGCATGACTAATAAAAATACGACAAAGGTTAGAACGATGGCGAAAATAAAGGGATCAGGAAGATAACGTTGTACCAACGTCACAAAGAATTGGCTGACTTTTTGGAAGACCGTTGGTTTTTGCACGAGAGCATTCATAGTTTTTCCTTTTTATATTTTTTATAAGAAAATCGCGAGCCAGACTTCTGTGAGTCATGGTCTATCTTGCTATTTATAGTTTTATAATTTTTAAGTGTGTTTGTATTGGCACAGCAATAGGCTAGAAAAAACTTACCCTTACGTATAGGTAAGCTATCTCAGTAGGACTTCTTTGCAAAGAAGATTATAAAATATTTTTGCAGTTGCCAGATTGTAGCAATTGATACGGCAGGAAAGATTTATAACTCAGACATATCGCCGACTTGCTTCTGGTGCGGCAAGGTAAACACCTGGTCAAACAACAAGGTAAATACAAAGGTATACACCAAAAAAAACAGCAGCAATGCTGCTTCCATGGTCATGGCTGTCCAGACGCCCACGTCGTACCAGAGCATATATACAGGCAAGCAAAACAAGAACAGGCCACCCTCAAAACCAATGGCATGCATGCTGCGTATTTTTAGCGTGCGCACTAAAATCTGGTTGCGAGATTCCCATGACTCAAAAAAGGTGTTGTAAATAAAGTTCCAAATCACCGCCGCAGTAGACACGATAACGGCCACAGGTAAGGAGTTTTGTGCATCACCACCACTGAGCGCCATCAGCACCAAGGTGGCAAAGACAATACCCAACAATTCAAAGACAGTGACATACAAGAGACGACGCTTGATAGGACTTAAGGTGATCAACTGAAACTCCACAGAGCCGTTTGAAGACTCTTAGTTTAGATTAAGAGCCGGTCCGCCCCGGTAGATAAGATGTATTGGGGGTTTAGGTTCCCACTGCAGAGCCACGGTTTCCGCCTGCAAAAGCGCTTTAGCTTACTGTAAATTGAATGACAGCAACAGCATATAACATAAGTGTACACTCCAACTAAAGCGTCACTCTCTGGACTACAGGCAGCTGGCAATCACTCAAAGCACAACGCAACGACTCGGTAAATCTAAGCGAGATATGCCGTTTTTATAGCGCAAAGGCGTTGTCATATTCAGCAATAGCCCGCTGCCCTATCTATTGAAAAACTGAGTTTGAACATCGATGACTATCGATTTAACGCATTTTTCTCAAGGTCAAAATCTGTTCACTGCGTCCAAAAGGCCCATGTACATCATGCAAAATAGCACTGGTTAAGCCAATGCCATCATTGCCATATTGTTGCACAGCTTCTAAACCCAACCAGCGTCCTGTTGGCAGTCGGTGCAGATGTATCTGCAAATCTAAATTTGGAAAAGCCCAAGCAACATCATCACCCTGACGGGGTGCAATACCATTGGCGGTATCCACCATACCCAGCAAATGCACAAAATCACTGGTTGGCTGGTTTTCCACCATCTCTTTTGCATTATTAAGCCAAACGATACCTTTACCCGCTCGGTGTTTTTCATCTGCGCGGGCCTCAATACTTTGAATATAACCACCCGGCCAACGCGACATGCCATGCCACTGGGGTAATACCTCAGGGTGTTGAATCACCTGATCTTCTAAGCCTGCAACTTCAGAGCTGTCTTGGAGGCACATGCGCCACGCTCTCGCAACAATGCAGGTTCTACCCTGGGCTTGCATTTCTGACTCAAGCAACTCAATGGTTTTACCAGGACGTAGCACTCGCGTAACAATGGAAAACTCACCCGCGGCAATTAACCCAAAAATATCGTAACTGATACGCCCAATACGCATATCATCACGCGGCTGAAACTGTGCTAATTCTGCTGCGATAATACCGCTAGCAGGTGCCATATGCTGCTCATGCTCGTTCCATGCACCCTGCGCATGCACCGTTGAACGGTACCTAGCTGTAACAACACCCTCAGTATCTATATGTCTGTCGATAAACTGGTAATAAGCACTCATAGTAAACTTGCCCTTTTCCTGGGAATTTAAATATTTTCCAATCGAGCACTGCTGTAGTCGTCAAGCAGCGCTGGTTGAAATTCTTATTGTTAATAACTGACGCGCTATCAATTTACAGCCTCAAGCCATCATGCAACTCATAGCTAAGCTGAGCCCTACTATGCAGAAGCTGGTTTTATTGGGCAACCTACTCAGCACACAGCAAAGCACAAGAGCCACTATTGCACAATAATATAGCCTCTCTCGCACAAAAATACTCAGCCATAAAAAGCCTGTTACTTATTGCGTGTAGCAGCCGTCAAACGCACATGGCGCTTGAGTAAACGATAATTCTCGCGCTGCACTTCCGGCCGTTCACGCCAACTCCACAGCAGCACGACCGGTAAACCACTGGCCACCGCGTCAGCTAAGGGCTGATGATCGCTTAAGCGCAAATCACGCTTAAGCCAAACAACGGCAAGCGCCATGCTTATAGTTGCTCAATCTGAGTTAAATAATGTTCCGCCTGTGCTAAGACGGCATGCTGCTGTTCAGGTGATTTTTTCAGCCAGTTGGCATAGACCATGGAAGTTCTAGGGTTATTACCCAATACCTCTTTTTGCTTATGCATAAAGTGCCAATACAATGAGTTCAGTGGGCAGGCATCGGTGCCAGTCACTTTTGTCACTTTATAGTGACAAGGGCTGCAGTAATCACTCATTTTATTGACGTAATTACCACTGGCGGCATAGGCCTTAGAGCCGACAATGCCACCATCCGCAAACTGGCTCATACCCCGAGTATTGGGCATTTCCACCCATTCCAGTGCATCAATATAGATCCCTAAATACCAGGCATCCACTGCATCAGGATCAATACCCGCCAGTAAACAAAAGTTACCGGTGATCATTAAGCGCTGAATATGATGGGCATAGGCAAACTCCAGTGACTGATCTATCGCATGTTTCAGGCAACTCATTTTTGTCTGCCCCGTCCAAAACCATGAGGGTAGCGCCCGAGTCGCTGACAATGCATTGAGACTGGCGTATTCAGGCATATTGGCCCAATACACACCACGGACAAATTCACGCCAACCGAGAATTTGCCGAATAAAACCTTCCACCTGAGAAATATCAATAGGCGGCTCAGAACTGAGCAGCTGATCCTGTTGCGCGCGGTAATGCGCCAATACGCTATCCACCACCAATCGCGGGCTGATGATTTTACTATTCAGCGCAAACGACAAACGTGAATGAAACAAACTCCATTGGCGATTATCATCACGCTGCTTGAGTTGATTGGTCAGCGCATCTTGAAAGGTGCCAAACAGCGGCAAGCAATAGCGACAAAAATAATCCAACAACTCTTTAGCTTGCTGGCGATTGACCGGCCAGAGTAAAGAGGCTTGCGCACGCCCGATGGTTTTAATCTGATGACGTTCAAGACGTGCCAGAATCTCACTGACATCATTGGCAAACAGCAATGGTTTTGGCACGCTGGCGAGATCCTGGGCTTTGAGCTTATTACGGTTATTGGCATCGTAATTCCACTGGCCGCCTTCTGGGTTGCCCTCTGCATCCATTAAAATCTGAAAACGCTGACGCAGCTTGCGATAAAAAGCTTCCATGCGGTATTTTTTACCGGCACTAAAATGCTTGAGTAATTCTTCACCTGTTAAATAAAAATGCTCAGTACTAAAACTTTGACTGCTGATGGTTAACTGAGCGCTCAACTCAGCCAATTGTTGGCGTAGGCGATACTCATCCGGCAATTGGTATTCAAACTGTTGAATTTGATGCTGATCGATTAAGTGCACAAGTAAGTGTGGTAAATCAGCAAAATCTTGCGTGTCGTCTAAATCCAAATGTAGAACACTAAAACCTGCGCTACTGAGAGCCTGAGCAAACTGCTGCATACTGGCAAAAAAGGCACAGATTTTCTGTATATGATGTACAACATAATTGGTTTCTTGCTGCAGTTCGGCAATTAAATACAGCGTATCGGGATCTTTATCTTTAAACCATGAATGGCTGGCATTGAGCTGATCCCCGAGAATTAAGCGCAAGCGCTGATAGGTTTTAGTCATTTTGAACACCTGATAATACGCGTTGACCTGCGCAGCGTTTAGAACAATATTTGACCTGTGGCCAATCTTTTTCCCATTTTTTGCGCCAAGTAAATGAGCGCTGACACACAGGGCAAATTTTTTCTGGTAAATGCGCTTTTTTCATCAAAAACCTTCAAAATGATACGCAATAAACAAGTAAAATGCAGAGTAGAACAGCTGCAAAAACTTATACACAAGGCTATAATGCACAGGTTTATTCTTGTACACCACCAATATTTGTATAAGTATTATCAATCTCAAGCGGATTCAATCGCTTGCACATTCTAAGGAACTGAACCCTATGCGTTATCTAATGCTTGGTTTAATACTGCTGTTATCTGCTTGTGTCTCTGTCCCCGAAGGTATTCAGCCGGTTAAAGATTTTCAGGCCGAACGCTATTTAGGTACTTGGTATGAAATCGCTCGCTTGGATCATTCTTTTGAGCGTGACATGCAGCAGATTACCGCTGAATACAGCATGCGCGATGATGGTGGTATCAAAGTGATCAATCGTGGCTTTAAAGAGGCCAAGCAAGAATGGGCAGAAGTCGAAGGAAAAGCTTATTTTGTGGAAGATAGCGCCACCGGTTACTTAAAAGTCTCGTTTTTTGGGCCCTTTTATGGCTCTTATATTGTGTTTGATTTAGGTGAAGACTATGAGTACTCGCTGGTGACCAGTACCAACACATCCTATCTTTGGTTATTGTCGAGAACACCCACACTGGATCCAATACAGCAGCAGCGCTTAATTCAACGTATGACTGAACTGGGCTTTGCCACCGATCAACTTATTTTTGTTGATCAATCGATGAACACCCTCGAAAAATAAATCCATATATCTTTCGCTGCTAGCAGCACTTATCCACAGGGACAACGATAATGAAACAGCTTTTAATTGTCGCGCACGGTAGTCGCCGTATAGCCTCTAACAATGAAGTTCGCGTATTAGCTGGCAAAGTCGCTGAGCGCTTGCAGATACCTGCACAGCAGGTGCAAGTAGCTTTTTTAGAACTGGCCTTACCGTCAATTGCCACAGCGCTGAATGAGTGCTTTGAGCGCGGTGTCAATCAAGTGTCTGTACTGCCCTACTTTTTAGCTTCAGGCAGTCATGTGGTCAGCGATGTACCCCGTGAAATAGCAGCAGTACAACAGCAATGGCCGGATAAAGTGATTAAAGTTCTGCCGCATATTGGCGCAGCAGATAGCATGATCAGTTTAATTGCCGACAGCTATCAGTAACCACACCTAAGCCGCTCTCTGGCAATTACAGATGAAGCAGCGCAACAATTACTGCTAGAATACGCCTATTCTTTTTTTAATACGCCGCCACATTGTGAGTGTTAAACCTACCTTTTCAGAGCAAACCTCTGCATTATGGTTGGTACTTTTGCTGGTTAGCGGCGTTTTGAACTTTTAATAGGTATTGCATGACCACTACTGGGACGCTTTATATTATCTCTGCACCATCAGGTGCTGGGAAAACAAGCTTAGTTAAAGCACTGATGGATAGCATGCCTCGCGTGCGTGTCTCAGTGTCACATACCACTCGCGCCATGCGTCCTGGCGAAGTGGATGGGGTTAACTACCACTTCACTCAACGCGAGACCTTTGTCGAGATGCTCAAGCAAGGCGACTTTTTAGAGCATGCTGAAGTGTTTGGTAATTTGTACGGTACCTCGCACTCTTGGGTGAAAGACACTCTGGCCAAAGGCTATGATTTAATTCTAGAAATCGACTGGCAAGGTGCGCAGCAAGTGCGCAAATTAGTACCCGAAGCCAAGTCTATTTTCATTTTGCCACCCACCCATAAAGATCTGCGTCAGCGCTTACATAATCGCGGCCAAGATGCGGCGGATGTGATTGATTTACGTATGCAGCAGGCGATTGCTGAGATGAGCCATTATGTTGAATATGACTATATTGTCATCAACGATGATTTCTCTACAGCCCTGCAAGATTTAAAAGCGATCTTTCATTGCAATCAATTACTGCTCGACACCCAGCAAAAACGTCACACACAACTGCTGTGCGACCTGCTACGATAGATCCATCTGTGCGATAGAGTTGACTATACTCTTTCTTTGTCGCGCATTATTTCTTAAACTATCTGTGTTAATGCGCCTCTTTCGGCGCTGCTTTTTTCTGTGAGGAATACCATGGCTCGCGTTACTGTTGAAGATTGCCTAGAAAACGTTGAAAACCGTTTTGCTTTAGTGATGTTAGCTACCAAGCGTGCACGTCAATTAGCCACCGGCGGCAAAGAGCCTAAAGTGCCTGTTGAAAATGACAAACCCACTGTTTTAGCTTTACGCGAAATTGCAGCAGGTTTAATCACCGATGCAATCATTGCCGAAGAAGAAGCTATGACGGCTGAAGAACCTTTATTTGCAGCATTTGACGACAACTGATTTCGCTCAAAAACGTGTCGGTCGTTTATTGCAAAAATAAAGATGTATTGCTACCAGGAGGTGAGCTGTGCCTGCTTTAGATCGCCTATCTGGGCAATTATCAACCTATTTAAGCAAAGACCAAGTCAATGCTGTGCGCCGCTCATACTATTATGCTCAGCAAGCGCATGACGGCCAGTTACGCAGCAGTGGTGAGCACTATGTGACTCACCCTCTCGCTGTCGCAACGATCTTGGCCAATATGCATATGGACCATCAAAGTTTGATGGCCGCTATGCTGCATGATGTGATTGAAGACACTGGCATCCCTAAAGAAGCCATTGTTGCGCAGTTTGGTGACAGCGTTGCTGAACTCGTGGATGGCGTCACCAAGCTGACGCAAATGAAATTCGGCACCAAAGCCGAAGCTCAAGCAGAAAACTTCCGTAAAATGGCCATGGCTATGGCGCGGGATATTCGCGTGATCTTAGTTAAGCTGGCTGACCGCTTACATAATATGCGCACCCTTGGCGCATTGAATCCTGAAAAGCGTCGCCGCATTGCCAAAGAAACTTTAGAAATTTATGCACCCATCGCCAATCGTTTGGGGATGAACCGCATTTATGCTGAGTTTGAAGACCTCGGTTTTAAAGCCATGTACCCCATGCGCGCCGCACGTATTCAGTCAGCGGTTAAAAGTTCTCGCGGCAATCGCAAAGAAATCGTTAACAAGATTCAAGAATCCATCACCCAATGCTTAGAACGTGAAGGCTTACCTGGCGAAGTCAGTGGCCGTGAAAAGCATTTGTATAGCATTTATAAAAAGATGCGTGGCAAGCGTAAAGCCTTTAATGAAATTATGGATGTGTACGCGTTTCGTATTGTCGTGGATAAAGTCGATACCTGTTATCGGGTGCTCGGTGCCGTACATAATTTGTACAAACCCTTCCCAGGTCGTTTTAAAGATTACATCGCCATTCCCAAAGCCAATGGCTACCAATCACTGCACACCACTTTATTTGGTATGCATGGCGTGCCGATTGAGATTCAAATCCGCACCCGCGAAATGGAAGAACTGGCCAATAATGGTATTGCCGCGCATTGGTTATACAAAACCAAAGAAAACGGTCAACGCAATAACCATGCTCGCGCACGTCAGTGGGTGAAAGGCCTACTGGAACTGCAGCAAAGCGCCGGTAACTCCTTAGAGTTTATTGAAAACGTTAAAATCGATTTATTCCCTGATGAAGTCTATGTGTTCACCCCCAAAGGCCGCATTATGGAGCTGCCCAAAGGCTCAACACCAGTCGATTTTGCCTATGCCGTGCATACTGATGTGGGTAACACTTGTATCGCCTGCCGCGTCAACCGCCGCCTGGCGCCGTTATCTCAAGCACTGGAAAGTGGTGCGACTGTTGAAATCATTACCGCACCCAATACTCAGCCTAATCCAAACTGGCTGAACTTTGTCGTGACCGGTAAATCCCGAACCCATATTCGCCATGCCTTGAAACAACAGCAGCGTGAAGAGTCAGTGAGTTTAGGCACGCGACTACTGAGCAAAGCCTTGGATAATCTCGGAGCTCGCTTTGAAGATATTCCTGAAGCGCGCCTGCAAGCACTGCTTAAAGAATATCACCAAGATGAACGCGATGATGTGCTGGAAGATATTGGTTTAGGCAATCGTACCGCGCATATGGTCGCACGACGCTTATTGTCGACTGAAGAGTCGGATATGAACGCGTTAGCCGCTGACGGTCCGTTGGTGATTCGCGGTACCGAAGGTTTAGTGCTGAACTATGCACGCTGTTGCACACCGATTCCTGGCGACTTAATTGTCGGCCACTTATCTGCCGGTAAAGGCATGGTAGTGCACCGTGATAGTTGTAAAAACATCAGCGAATTCCGCAATAACCCTGAAAAATGCGTACCCCTGACTTGGGCCAAAGATATTGATGGCGAATTTAATGTTGAATTACGCATTGAACTGGCTCATCAGCGCGGCTTAATCGCTCTGCTGGCGGGCACTATCAGTGAAGCCGATGCCAATATTGATAAGATCAATGTTGATGAACGTGACGGTCGCATTAGCGTGATTCAATTGGGCATTGGCGTCTCTGACCGTGTGCATTTGGCACGTATTATTCGCAAATTACGCGCTCTACCGGGTGTCTCTCGTATTACCCGTATGCGCGCTTAACCACTTTTATACCGTGCGCCTTTGGGCTTGCTGTAGTGGTCTGGCGTGCGGATTGTCTAAATAACGGAGTACCTTATGAGCAAAAGCATTATCAGCACCGAACACGCACCCGCCGCCATTGGCACGTATTCACAAGCAGTGCGTGTTGAAAACACTGTGTATATGTCAGGACAAATCCCACTCAATCCGGTCACTATGGAAATGGTTGAAGGTTTTGAGCAGCAAACAGTGCAAGTGTTTGAGAACTTAAAAGCCGTGGCTGAAGCAGCCGGTGGTTCACTCAATGATATCGTTAAGCTGAATATTTTCTTAACTGACTTAGGTAACTTTGCCGCACTCAATGAAGTGATGGGCCGTTACTTTAGCGCGCCTTACCCTGCACGCGCTGCGGTGGGTGTTGCTTCATTACCACGCAATGCTTGTGTGGAAATGGATGCGGTACTGTACTTAGGTTAATCGCTGTAACCCGGTGCAGTGTGTGGCTTTATAAGTCAGCTAACTGCGCCGTATAGCCTTCACAATAACTCGTATACTGCGGCTCCCAACCTAAAGCTCGAGCACGTGCATTGCTGCAACGTTTACTACCAGAACGCGGCTTTAGTACTAAGTCTGGCACACTCTTTACCTGTAATTTCTCTTGTAACCACGCCACAACTTCGGCCTGTTCCACCGGCTGGTTATCCACGCCTAAATACACCGACTCAATCGTTTGACCTTGTGCATCTGACTGTAAAATAGTGGCAATCAGTGCTGCAGCATCATCGGCATGAATACGGTTGGTAAAACTGTGCAAATGCGGCGCATGGTAACCCTCAGCGACACGGCGAATCAGCATATTACGACCTGGACCATAAATACCGGTTAAGCGCACTGCCGTAGCAGGATGACCGCTGTTCATCGCGCACTGCTCCGCCTCCAACATAATTTGCCCCGACCAGCGCTGAGGTTCGGTCGCTGAATTCTCATCAATCCAGCTATCATCACTCTGACCATAGACACCGCTACTAGAGACAAAAATCACTCGCTTGGGTTGCTGCTGATGTTGCGCCAGCCAGCTGTACATATGACGCTGACCTTGCACATAAGCCTGTTGATAACCGCTCTCGGTCATACTCGTAGCAGCCATGGCATAGACCACATAATCAATCGGTTGCTGCGGCCAATCGCTGGGGCATTCGGGCTGATTTAAGTCTGCACTAACAGGTAAGATTCCAGTCGGTAATTGTGCCGTATTACGGCGCAACCCATGCACTAACCAGCCTTGTTTGTGCAGCAAAATCGCTACACGACTACCAATATCACCACACCCAACGACGACGACGCGTAACGGCTTTTGCATTGCGATTGACTCCATAACTGGCCTAACCAGCAGAATTATTGGTCACAATTTAATGTAACAGCTATGCTAACCTTAATCCTAATGGGAATTAGCTATGACTCTCACCGAACTGCGTTACATCGTTGCCCTAGCCCAAGTTCAACACTTTGGCCGTGCCGCGGAAATGTGCCATATCAGTCAGCCGACTTTATCCGTTGGCGTAAAGAAGCTTGAGGAGGATTTAGGCGTACTGATTTTTGAGCGCAGTAAAAGCGCTGTACGTGTAACCCCAGTTGGCGAGGCGATTGTTGCGCAAGCACAACGCGTGCTGGAGCAAGCGCAAACCATTCGTGAATTAGCGCAAGCCGGCAAAAACCAGCTCACCGCACCACTGCGTGTCGGTGCCATCTATACCGTTGGCCCTTACTTATTCCCGCAAATGATTCCATTATTACACCGCAGCGCACCGGAAATGCCGCTCTATATTGAAGAAAACTTCACCCATGTGCTACGCGAAAAATTACGTAAAGGTGAGTTGGATGTGATCATTATCGCACTGCCTTACCATGACGCCGATGTACTGACTAAGGCAGTCTATGAAGAACCGTTTTGTGTTCTGTTGCCAGCGGATCACCCTTGGACCAAAAAAGACAGCATCGACAGTAAAATGCTCAATGATAAAAGCTTATTACTTCTGGGCGAAGGTCACTGTTTCCGCGATCAAGTTTTAGAAGCCTGCCCCACTACTTTGTCGGGTAATCCTGACAACCGCTACACCACAGTCGAAGCCAGCTCTCTAGAAACCATTCGCCATATGGTCGCTTCCGGTTTAGGCGTATCCGTGCTGCCATTGTCCGCTGTAGATAACCACCGTTATGCAGCCGGTGTGATTGCTGTGCGGCCCTTTACTGCGCCAGCACCCACGCGCACTGTCGCCATTGCTTGGCGCGCTACTTTTCCGCGTCCTAAGGCCATTGATGTGCTGATGGATGCGATTCGTCAGTGTGATGTTGCCAAAGTCACGCTTGAGTCCTAATCATGAGTGACTTACTGGTACATACCCCGGTGACCGTGCTTAAAGGCATCGGGCCCGCCATGGCAGAAAAGCTGGCTAAAGTGGGGATAGAAAACCTACAGGATGTGCTGTTTCATCTGCCCTCACGCTACCAAGACCGCACACGCATCACCCCAATTGGCGCGCTGCACCCCGGGCAAGATGCAGTGGTGGCTGGGGTGGTGATGGCGGCGAGTATTGTCATGGGTAAGCGCCGCAGTTTACTGGTACGTATTCAAGATGGCAGCGGTGGTTTAACCTTGCGCTTTTTCCATTTCAGTATGGCGCAAAAAAATGCTTTAGAAAAAGGCGTGCAAGTGCGCTGTTATGGCGAAGTCCGCCCAGGCGCAACTGGCCTAGAAATTTACCACCCCGAATACCGCGTGCATAACCCTGATGAAGAACCGGCACTGCATACCACTCTAACAGCAATTTACCCAACCACCGAAGGTCTAACACAACTGCGCTTACGCGCTTTATGCGAGCAGGCGCTAGGCTTTCTCAGCCCACGCAGCTTACCGGACTGGCTGCCGCCGCAGATGATTGCAAAGCACCAACTCGGCTCGCTTGAGCAAGCCATTCGTTATTTGCATCAGCCACCACCCGATGCTGATGTCGATGAACTGGCTGAAGGCGTGCATTGGGCGCAGCAGCGTTTAGCCTTTGAAGAAATGCTCACCCACCAGCTGTCCATCCAGCGGGTGCGCGAGAGCCTGCGCCAGCAACGTGCACCACAACTGCCACCTGCTACAAAGCTGCCGCAACTGTTCTTAGATAATCTAGGCTTTAAACCCACAGGTGCACAACAGCGAGTCGGTGGAGAAATTGCTTGGGATCTGGCCCAAGACGCACCCATGCTACGCTTAGTGCAAGGTGATGTTGGTGCAGGTAAAACTGTGGTCGCCGCCCTCGCCGCCTTGCAAGCTTTAGAAGCCGGCTATCAAGTCGCTCTGATGGCACCCACAGAGATTCTTGCTGAACAGCATTTTATTAACTTCACTAAATGGCTGCAGCCGCTCAATATTGAAGTGGCGTGGTTGGCCGGCAAAATCAAAGGTAAAGCACGCGTCAGCTCACTGGAAAAAATTGCCAGTGGCGTACCTATGGTGGTCGGCACCCATGCGCTGTTTCAAGATGAAGTGCAGTTTAAAAATCTAGCCTTGGCGATTATTGATGAGCAGCACCGTTTTGGTGTGCAGCAACGTTTAGCCTTGCGCAAAAAAGGCGTGGATGGCATCTACAGTCCGCATCAATTAATTATGACTGCCACACCCATTCCACGTACGTTAGCCATGAGTGCCTATGCTGATTTAGACACCTCTGTTTTGGATGAATTGCCGCCGGGTCGCACACCCGTCAATACACTAGTCCTCAGCGATACGCGCCGCCCTGATGTGGTTGAACGCGTGCGCGCAGCCTGCTTAGAAGGTCGCCAAGCCTATTGGGTCTGTACCCTGATTGAAGAATCTGAAGAACTGACCTGCCAGGCTGCAGAAAGTACCTTTGAAGATTTAACTCTGGCGCTGGTCGGACAAAAAGTTGGGCTGATTCACGGCAAAATGAAACCGGCCGAAAAAGCCGCTGTGATGGATGCATTTAAACAAGGCGAACTGCAATTACTCGTTGCTACCACAGTGATTGAAGTGGGCGTCGACGTGCCCAATGCCAGCTTAATGATTATCGAAAACCCCGAACGTTTAGGCTTAGCGCAACTGCACCAGTTACGTGGTCGCGTCGGCCGTGGCAGTACCGCCAGTCATTGTGTACTGCTCTATCATGCACCCTTGTCGCAGATTGGTCGTGAGCGTTTGGCGATTATGCGCGAAACCAATGATGGCTTTATTATTGCCGAAAAAGATTTAGAACTGCGTGGCCCAGGCGAAATGCTCGGCACTCGACAAACGGGTTTACTACAATTTAAAGTCGCCGATTTGATGCGCGACGCACACTTGCTACCTGCGGTACGCGATGCTGCCTGCCAACTACTGGAACATTGGCCGCAACATGTGAGCCCGCTACTCGAACGCTGGCTGACACATGGCCAACAATATGGGCAAGTCTAAGCCACACTGCTGTAGTCTTACAGCACACCCGTTGTAGAAACTTTAAGAGTGTCGTTATGCCCAACTCCTCTACCGCGTCGATCACAGCACCGACTTTACCCGCCAGCATGACCCGCTCTCTAGAGGCTGCAGATATTGCTTTTAGTGTGCATGCTATTGATAGCATTGATCCAGCACTGCATCTGCATCAGGTTGTACTAGAGCATGCTGGCGAGCAGCTGCTGGTACTGATACCGCGCACGCATATCCTTAATCTGTCACAGCTGAATACGGCAACACAAAGCGAATGGCGCGCGGTCGCACCCACCATTCTTGCCCAGTTATTAGCGCGCGTTGATCTGCAGGCACTCGCAGCTTTACCGCAATTACTGAAGCTCAATAGCCTCTGTGATCCTGCAATCTTTACCCAGCCGATGGCCTATCTCGATAGCGGTATACAGGGTTGGGTGATCGCTGTGACAGCTGCAGCACTGAATACCTTATACAGCGCCAGCCAGCGTATCAGTTGCTCTGAGCTGATTGTGCAGCCGCATCCCAATCACAGCACAGTCAACCATGATGCTGAAGATATTCATCAAGCAGTGGTGCGCTTGACATCACGCCGTATTCATCAGCGTTTGGAAGAAACCTTAGAAATACCCCTGCTCAATAGCACGGCAAAAAAAGTTCTACGCTTGCGTGATGATCCCATGGCCGGTGTCGATGAGCTGGCAAGCATAGTGGAAACCGACCCAGCACTGGCGGCACAAGTGATCGGCTGGGCAGCATCGCCCTACTATGGCGCGCCTGGTAAAATACGCTCGGTTGAAGATGCCATTGCGCGGGTCTTAGGCTTTGATCTGGTAGTGAACTTAGCACTGGGTTTATCTCTGAGCAAAACCCTAGTTTTACCTAAAGATCAGCCCCAGCACTGCAAGCCCTATTGGCAGCAGGCTATTTATACTGCAGCGTTAATTGAAGGATTAACACGCGCGATGCCGGCGAATATCAAACCCGAGCCGGGTCTGGCCTACCTTGCCGGCCTGCTGCATAATTTTGGTTTTGCCTTACTCGCCTATGTATTTCCACCACACTTTTCACTGGTCTGTCGCAGCCTAGAAGCGAATCTACATTTAAGCCATAGCGTGGTTGAACACCATCTGCTGGGTATTACCCGTGAGCAAATGGGTGCTTGGTTGATGCAGTGCTGGCATATTCCCGATGAGCTGGTGTATGCCCTGCGCTATCAAGACAACCCAGACTATCAAGGCGACTGTGCAACCTATGCCAATCTGATCTGCTTAGCCCAGCGCTTATTAATGCAGCGTAAGACGGGGCTTAACGCATATAATGCCATTCCAGATGCGCTCTACCAACGCCTTGGCTTAACTGCAGAACGCGCGCAACTATCGCTGGAGCAGGTCTTTGATGCCGAGCAAGCCTTACGCGCCTTAGCCGCACAGTTTAATCACTGATGCTGCAATAAAAAATCGCGCACACGCTGAACAGTCGCTTGCGGATATTCCTGCATAAAGCAGTGTCCGCCATCGACCTGCTCAGGCTGGATATGCTGATTGCAGGCTGACCATAAGGCTGCGGACTTGATCACAAAAGGATAGGTACTGCGACCATACAAAAACAATACTGGGGTTTTGACTTGGCGTAATAAAGACCATAAATGACTGGGGGCCGTACTGAAAACAGCAGCTTCAAGCCATGCTGGGCACTTGAGTTGCACGCCACCTTCATCCGCTGGACGCAACGCATGATCGACATAGGCTCTAAGCCCATCCGCCGTCCAGCCTTTAAAAGTACCACGCCCGGTTAAGCTAGCATAAGCAGCCTGCCGATCAGGCCAGTGCGCACGGCGCGCTAAAGTACGTTTGGCTAAGGTATTAAAGGCGGTAAAGCGCAGATGCTCAGTGATTTTCATATACGCCTGCACCGCCGGTGGAAATACCACAGGATCCAGCAAGGCTGCCGCGCGAAACAACTGCGGATGCTTGCCCATGATTAAGCTGGTTAAGACACCACCTAAACTGTGCCCTGACGCATAGACCGGCACATCAGCAAAGATCAAGCGCTGCGCTTGAAAGGCTTCCACGGCTAACTCAGCATTACGATTCCAGCCGATAAAACGCGTGCCCGCATCACTGTCGCCATGTCCCTGAATATCACACAACCATAGATCAAAGTCAGCACTTAACAGCTCTAACAGCGGCGTATACACTCGCCCACACAGACCATTACCATGCAAAAAATGCAATACAGGTTTGCCAGACGGCGGGCTGTGCCAGCCGCGTAAAGTGATACCTGCTGAGGTCATATATGACCAAGACTGTAAATTCATCTGCTGCAGTTCCTTATTGTTTGGCCTACCAATTAGAGTACAACACGGCAAGCGGCTAGCTCTGCGGTTAACTGCTGCTGATCCTGCGCTTGAGTGAAAATCAGCTCCAAGCGTGAGTCTTTACGCCACTCACTGTTTTGCCAATGAAGACTTTGCCCATCCAAGGCATTCGCCGATAACCAACCGGCATTGGTGTGCACTACACACTTGGCACGTTGCCAGCACATGTGCGTCAACCAAAGCTGTATGCGCAGCAAATCAAATTGCTGTGAGGGATGCCAACGCCAACCGATACTCCAGCCGTTATCTTGCTGATTCACCGAGCAGATCGGCTGCTGCGGATCAGTCCAGATCACTCCCATCTTGGGGCTGGCGTTCGCAAAGTTATCCAGCAGCGGCTGTTGACCTGCCCTATGCTCACGGCCCGGCAGCGCGTTATAAGCCAGTTGACCTTGGCGGGTGCAGAGCACGGGCATGGGAGCAAAGATTTGCTGCCAATCTTCTTCTTGCTCAGGTGTCATGCTGTCGCATTTATTCAGCAGCACTAAGCCTGTTTGCGCCAGCAAGTCCGGTTCAATATCAGCGCTGCTAGTGACTTTCTGCGCATCCAATACCAGCACCATCGGCTGCACGGCCAATACATCCAACCATGGCACATCACCTAATTGCTCCAATAGCTGCAGCGGATGGCCTAAACCGGAGGGTTCTATAAACAAGCGATCCGGCTGAGCTTTACGCAGTAACTGCACCAGCGCTACTTGAAACGGCACACCATTGACACAGCACACGCAGCCGCCAGCCACTTCGCTAAAGCTCACGCCTTCTTGATCGCCCTCCAGTAAAGCGCTGTCCAAGCCAATATCACCAAACTCATTGATCAATACAGCCCAACGCTCGTCACTGGGACGCTGCGCTAATAAACTGCGTAACACACTGGTTTTCCCGGCACCCAGCGCACCTGAAATCACATGAGTGGGTATATGCTGCAACATAGCCGTAGTGACTCCTAACCAAGCTAAAAAGAAGACGCTACCTTAGCAAAAACACTGTGCCTGCGCGCGCTCCTTCTCCTCATCGAATGGCTTGGTTAAGATAGGGCTCTATATTCCTTAGCTCGGAGCTTTTTATGCGCATTTTTTCTGCACTCCTGCTGTTACTGTTAAGCCAACAGATTTTTGCTCAAGCCTGTGTCATTGAGTCAGAAGGGCAAGGGATCAAAGTCAAAATTTGTCAGCAAAACCGTAGTATTCCTGAGCATCTGTTTAAAAGTGGCTTTTGTCAGCCCTCATTGCAGGGGCAAAAAACCACAGTCACCTTTGTTGCACAATGCCCGATCGGCGCTTTTGGTATCTGTCGCAACGCCCAAGCCGGTGGTATTGGTTATATACAAGATATTCACTACTACGGCGTCAACACCGACGCACGTTATCTAAAGCCAGCCTGCGAGCGCCAAAGCAAAGGGACTTGGACAGCGTATTAACCCGCCACCACCTAGATAGCTATTTTTGTCACTGTCCGCGCTCAGCCCTTTATTAAGGCGCCACTGCATTAAAAATATAAAGCATGCCTTTAACTGCAAAAATATTGATATTAAAACCAAGTAATATTCATTAGATTGAAACCAACCTGCGTTCTAGCATAGCTCTATTGATTAACGTCAACGGCTGCAGGATAAGCGACCCATACCTTAGTGCATTAGCGCATCCCTGCAGACATCTTCAACTCTGACGGAGGATGGCGTTGCCTGTCATAACTCAAGGCTAAAACTGAGCAATGACAGACACTTGCGCTAGAACACTTATGAATACTGCACCTGAGCAAACGGTCGCCTACAACTATAGCGTCGTCCGGCAATTCACCCTTGCCACCTTAATCTGGGGTGTGATCGGCATGAGTATGGGCGCATTTATTGCCGCGCAATTGGTCTGGCCCCAACTGAATTTCGATCTACCGTGGACCAGTTTTGGTCGCATTCGCCCCATCCACACCAACTTAGTAATTTTTGCTTTTGGTGGCTGTGCACTGATTTCCACCTCCTTTTATATCGTGCAACGCACCTGCTATGCACGGCTGCCTTCTGATACCGCAGCCAATCTATTCTTTTGGGGCTGGCAAGCCATGCTGATTGCCACAGTGATCAGCTACGCGCTGGGCTACACCACCACCAAAGAATATGCAGAAATGGAATGGCCGTTAGCGATAGTGTTAACCGTGCTCTGGCTGACCTATATGTGGCTGTTTTTTGGCACCATTATGCGCCGTAAAACCTCGCATATTTACGTGGCGAACTGGTTCTACGGTGCCTTTATTGTGGTCACCGCTATGGTGCATATCGTTAACCATATCGCGATTCCTGTCTCGCTGATGAAGTCCTACCCAGTCTATGGCGGTGCCACCGATGCCATGGTGCAGTGGTGGTTTGGTCATAGTGTGGTGGGCTTTATTCTCTCGGTCGGCTTCCTCGGCATGATGTATTACTTTGTGCCCAAGCAAGTGGAACGTCCGATTTATTCTTACCGTTTATCAATTGTGCACTTCTGGGCGATTATCTCGATTTATATCTGGGCTGGCCCACACCACTTGCACTACACCGCTCTGCCGGATTGGGTACAAAGCTTAGGTATGGCCATGTCTGTGATTCTTCTCGCACCTAGCTGGGGTGGGATGATTAACGGTATGATGACCCTCTCGGGTGCCTGGCATAAATTGCGCAGCGACCCGATTTTGCGCTTCTTGGTGGTGTCACTGGCTTTCTACGGCATGTCGACTTTTGAAGGCCCGATGATGGCGATCAAAACCGTCAACTCACTGTCACACTACACCGACTGGACCATTGGCCATGTGCACGCTGGCGCGTTAGGCTGGGTAGCGATGATCAGCGTGGGTAGCTTGTACCATCTGATTCCTAAGCTGTGGAACCATCAACAGATGTACAGTATCGGATTGATTAATGTGCACTTCTGGCTTGCCACCATTGGTACGGTGATTTATATCGCGGCAATGTGGGTTAACGGTTTAACTCAAGGCCTAATGTGGCGCGCGATTAATGATGACGGTACTTTGTCTTACTCCTTTGTCGAAGTTTTACAATCATCGCATGCAGGCTACATTGCCCGCTTAATTGGCGGTTCATTCTTTGTACTGGGCATGTTTATTATGCTGCTCAATACCTGGTTAACCTTGCGTCAGCCCACTGAGCAACAGCAACCAGCCAGGCAACTTGCGGAGGTATAACTTATGTTTATGATCTTGGGACTGCTCTGCGTTGGCGCGGGCTATCTGTGCTTACGGCATATCACTGCGTTAGATATGGATCACGCCGCCATGCTGCCCTTTGCCGATGACCGGCCCGCCGCACGGCGCGTTGAACAAGAAACTGGGCGCCCTTGCCTACCCGAACATCTGGCTCAACAAACGGCATTGCGCGCCTAAACGCAACGCTGCAGCCATTTATCTAGCAACACTCAACATCGGCACTTTTTGTGCCGTTGTGTGTATAAACAAGGAACACCTTAGTGCGTGCTCAATGGATTAAAGCCTTAACTCCACTCTCGTTAAATATTCCAACACGGCAATGGTTACGCTCAGCCTGCGGTGCTTTTTTAGGCATGCTGGCCTGTGTTCTGTGTAATTACTGGTTATTTGGTAGTCAAATCACTTTAAGCTTGGCCGCACCGATTGGCGCCTCAGCCGTCTTATTGTTTATCACCTCAGCCACACCTTTGGCGCATCCTTGGTCGATTATTGCCGGTAATCTGTTGTCAGCCTGTGTGGGTATTCTCGGTGCGATGTATATCGGTGAGCCGATGATACGTGCACCCATAGTGGTATTCGCTGCCATCACTAGCATGCTGGCATTACGCTGCCTACATCCACCCAGCTGCGCTTTAGCTTTAACAGTAGCACTCAGCCCCACCTTAATCCCCATGGGCGTTGAGGTACTTGTGCCTATCATGACCCAATCATTACTGATGCTCAGTGTCGCTTTAGTCTTTAATAACTTAACCGGCACGCCCTACCCGCGTGTACCTGCACCGCCCGCCGAGAATAAGCATAATACCGCTGATCCCGTGCCGAGCGCACGAGTGGGTTTCAATGAAGATGATTTAGACCACGCGCTGAATGAGTTTGGCACCTATGTGGATATTCGTCGTGAAGACCTCGAAGAGTTGCTGCACCTCACTGAGCAACACAGTTTTAAGCGCAATACTGCCTACTTAACCGCAGCTTCAGTGATGTCGCGTGATTTGCGCACAGGTCACCCTGAAATGCCGTTAGAAGAAGCCTGGAATCGGCTCAAAGAACATCGCTTACATGTCTTACCCGTGGTCGATCAACACCGGCGTTTAGTCGGTATTATTACCTTGGTCGATCTACTTAAATACTTTGAATTGGACAAACCGGTCAGCCGCTTTCATCGGCTGAAATACCTACGCCATACGCGTCTCAAGCATATTATGACCACGCCGGTGGTCAGCGTTAACTTTGATACACCTTTGATTGAATTGGTGACCTTACTGAGCGATCGCGGCTTACATGCCATGCCAGTGATTGATGAACACCGACAACTGGCGGGCATTATTACCCAGACGGATATTATCGCCGCGTTGTACCGCAGTGGGCTGGTTGGTTTTTAATACATCAAACGGTCTTGTATTTGTAGCCAGCTGGCGTCGTGCGCTATGGAGGTTTTCAGCACCGATAAAGCATGTTGCAGCGCAGCACAGGACTGTTGATCGGCATAAACAATATACACCGGCCAAGAAAACTCAGGTGCCTGCGCAACACGCTGCAAAGTACCCTCGGCAATATGCGGCTCAACCACCCGCGTTCTAAAATAACCGCGGCCACCTTCTTGCAAAATGGTATGCAAGGCCAGTGGGCCTAGGTTACAACGCAACGCGCTGTGTGCATGCTCAGGTAAGATCGCGTCATGCTGCTGACGAAACAAAGCCCCCCAATCCACATAGATATAAGGCTCAGACTGCACCACAGATTGCACCTGCACCAACTTCTCTTCCAGCAACTGCTCAACCTGGAGGCCTGGCCAATAATGTGGTTCATGCATCAACACAGCATCCAACTCGCCGCTTTCTAATTTGGCTCGCAAAGTATTGGCGTCATGCACACTAGCATCCACGGCATAGCTGATAGGCTGCTCAGAGAGCAGAGCAAACCAATCTTTTAATAATGGATTCCACAAACTAGTCTCAGCTGCTAAACGCACCTGCACTTGTACACTCTCCGGCAAAGGCAACGCACTGCGCGCCGCTTCCCAGGTTTGCAGGAGCTGATGGGCGTAATGTACAAAGCGCTCACCATGTACAGTTAAGCTGGCTCCAGCGCGGTTACGCACAAAAAGCGGGCAGTGCAACTGTCCTTCAATATTTTTAACTCGCGCCGTGACTGCAGTCTGGGTAATACACAACTGCTCAGCAGCAGCAATAAAGCTGCCACAGCGCACAATAGCTAAAAATGTACGTGCAAGTTCAATATCCATAGTAAGGTTAAACCACCTTATATTGAGTCAGTGTTATCTATAGACGATTTAAATGACGCAGAACTCTGGCAAAATTGCTACACAGCCTGCAATCCTTAACAAAATCATACTAGACCCTTCATCATGACGCAGATATCAACAGAACAACTTATTGCAGAATGGCAAACGCTGCTAGACAACACTTCTGATAGCATTTGCACAGGCGCTCAACAACTGGCAGAGCAACATGCTCTTGAACTGGCGCAAAGTTTCTATAAAACGATGCTAGAAGACTTAACTGCTGCACAATTTCTATCCAATGAGCAGGTTCAAGAGCGCCTCAGCGGCTCAATGCAGCAATGGATTATCACTTTATTTAGCCTAAGTCGTACCGATGATCTACGTCCAGTGATTGCTCAGCAAAAGCATATTGGTGAAGTGCATGCGCGCATTAATATTCCCGTACATTTAGTACTGCGCGGCGCACGCGTGCTCAAAGATACAACAGCTCAATTACTGCACAACCATCCTGAAGAAAAAGAATGTTTAGCCTTTATTTATGCGCTCATCGATATGGCAATGGAAGTCATGAGCCAAGTCTATGCCGTATCCAACGATAAAAATTCACGTGATAAAGAGTCGTACCGATTATTTTCAATTGCGCAAAACTCAGCCAATGAAAAAGAACGCCAGCGCGCAGCACTATTGGATTGGGAAAACCAAACCATGTTCGATATCGCCATGGGACTGCAGTTCTCTCAACTGAATAGCTTATCGTCATCTGAGTTTGGTTTATGGTTCCGTCATAAAGGCGCACATGCTTTTGCTGGCAGTGATGAAGCACCTTTAATCACTGAATCGCTGGAAAACATTGATACGGTTATTTTGCCCATGCTCAAACTGGTGCAGAAAGATCCACAACAGCACCAACAACTCTTGCGCAATCTACGTGAACAAACGCGCAGCATTGCTTACCATCTGGACAGTTTATTTTCACAGGTCAACCAGCTGGAAAGTGGCCGTGATGCCCTGACGCAATTGCTCAATCGTAAGTTTTTACCTGTGGTGATGAATAAAGAAATCAGTTACGCACGCCAACATGAGCGTCACTTTTGCATCCTGATCATTGATGCTGACAATTTCAAAACGATTAATGATACCTATGGTCATGAATCCGGTGATGTCATTTTACAACAATTAGCGGGTTTGCTAAGCAACAACTGCCGCAGTGGTGATTATATTTTCCGCTTTGGTGGCGAAGAGTTTTTAATGCTGCTGGTCGATGTGACTGCCGATAAAGCTACGCAAGTGGCTGATAAATTACGCTTAGAAATCGAAAAAGAAGAATTTCGCTTGCCGCGCGGTGTCACAGTTAATATGACGGTCAGCATTGGCTTAGCACAATACACCGGGCACCCAGACCCACAAGTACTGCTGAATAAAGCAGATGCTGCGCTCTATCAAGCTAAAGGCACAGGGCGCAACCAAGTTATCATTGCAGATTAAAATATCGACTGTTCTAAATAGATAGCGTTGTCGCAGCGCATCTACAACAATTCAACGGGTGAATGAAATCTCATCCGAGAGCATACATATTTAGCATTGTCAGGCTCAGCAGTGGCACACTGTCTCTGTGTCTATTAATATGCCCTTACGTAACCTCACTACCTTAATAATATTCATGGAGTTCATGATGCGCAATTTGCTTATGTCAGCTGTATTGGTAGGCGCTAGCCTATTGGGTTCTACCGCGTTTGCGCAAGAAGCGGTTGAAGGCCGTAACTATGTGGCCTTAAGTCGTGCATTACCCACAGCGCAGCCTGAAAAGATCGAGGCGATCGCACTGTTTTGGTACGGCTGCCCACATTGCTACCAATTAGAATCCACCCTGAATCCATGGGCGGCAACACTGCCTGAAGATGTGAACTTTGTGCGTATGCCTGCCATGTTTGGTGGTGTTTGGAATCTGCACGGGCAATTGTTCTACACCTTAGAAACAATGAAAGCCGGTGAAAAAGTCCATAGCAGTATTTTTAATGCATTGCACAACCAAGGGCGTAAGCTGTCATCAATGGATGACATCACTCGCTTTGTTGTTGAACAAGGCATCGACAAAGAAGTGTTCTTAAAAACCTGGGGTTCTTTTAGTGTTAAAAGCCAGATGGAGAAAGCTAAAAAACAAGCTATGGCTTATCAAATCAGCGGCGTACCTGCCATGGTGATTAACGGTAAATACCGTTTTGATATTGGTATGGCTGGCGGTTTGCAAGAAACAGTTGACCTTGCGGATGTGCTGATCGAAAAAGAACGCCAATCAAAATAGGATATTGCCGTGCTGACACTGCCGCGCTTTAGCCAAGAGCGCTCAATTATTTTATGCGATGCCAATCGCAATGCGCTGTGCACGCCGGATGTATTACCGCGTCATGAACAGCGTATTCGTTTATTGAGCTTCAATATCCAGGTGGGTATCAGCACCAGCGCCTACCGTCACTATGTGACGCGCAGTTGGAAGCATTTAATTCCGCATCAAGAGCGCTACCGCAATCTGGAAAAAATCGGCTTTTTACTGGGTGACTACGATATTGTCGCTCTGCAAGAGGCCGATGGCGGCAGTCTACGCTCAGGCAATATCAACCAAGTGCAGCAACTGGCACAGCTGGGTAATTTTCCCTACTGGTACCAGCAGCGTAACCGCAATCTGGGCCCCTTTGCCCAGCATAGCAATGGCTTACTGACGCGCATGCAACCGCAAAGGCTTGAAGACCATCCACTGCCTGGCCCTGCTGGACGCGGAGCCATTTTAGCGCAGATTGGTGAAGATGATAACGCGATTGCTGTGGTGTCGATGCACTTGGCATTAGGCACGCGCGCGCGTACACGTCAGCTGGATTATATCCGCGAGATCGTCAGTGATTATAAGCATATTATCCTGATGGGCGATATGAACACTCATGCAGAAAAGCTCTTGATTAACTCACCCCTGAGCAGTCTAAATCTACGCGCACCACAGGTGTGTGCAACCTTCCCAAGCTGGAACCCACAGCGCTGTTTAGATCATATTTTGATCAGCTCTGAGTTGGAAATTGCAAATATGTCGGTCTTGCCGGTACCCATTTCAGATCACTTACCGGTTTCAATGGATATTATCCTGCCCACGCCCGATGCAACTTATAAGTTTGCTGCGCAGTAAAATGGATTCTTTATGTCTAACGACGCGTTAAATTGGAAAAATAAATACCTTGAGCTGCTTGATCAACAAGACGCGCTAGAAACCAATTTCGCTGGGCAGACTGAACTCCTGAAACGCGCACTGATACGCAGCAGCTTGGCTGCTGAAGGTAACGATCCACAACTGGATCAACAACTGCAAACGCTGCGCGCGTTACTGCGCAACGGCATTCATACTGATGAGCTAAAAAACCATATTGAGCAGTTGGAAAATGCAATTTTAAAGTCTGAAAAAAAACTGCAGCAGCGTAAAGATGCACTCAATACCACCTTGTCACATTTTGTTCAGCAGCTACTACAACTGCAGCCGCCCAAAGATATGCAAAAAGCACTCAAGGCTTTTGAAAAGGATCTTCCCAAGCAGTTAGCGCAACCCTACAACGTCTATAATTTAATCGGCCAACTGCAAGGTTTGCAAGAACGTACCTTAGCCTCAACTCTGCAGCAGGGTCAGCCCATCTTGCAATCAAGCCAGACACAAGGTCTATTGGCACGACTCTTCAAAAGCGCTGATGCTCAAACTCCAATGCAAGCTGCTGCCCCCCCGCCGCCGACACTGGATAACGCAGACTCAGCTAAGACTGATATCACCGAAGCAGCAGAACCTAAACTACCCCCTACACGTCACAGTACAGAACGCAGCGATGATAGCTATGCACTGCCGCTGCTGATGGATGCCAGTTACAGCTCGGTTGCACAGCATATCCACGATACGCTGACGACATTACTCAATGAGCTACCGATTACGCAACACTATGAAACGCAGGTGACTGAATTACGCTCACGCCTGAATAGCGGCCTAAATTGGTACGAATTAGCCCCGCTGCTGGATGAGTTATCAATTATTATTCTGGCGATTGCCAATGGGGCTGATAACGAACTTACACACTATTTGCTCGAATTAAATCAGCGTTTAACCTCGTTTCACAACAGTCTCAGCAGTACCTCAGATGGCTATGCAGAATCAATTAAAGATGCGCAAACACTGGATAACCATCTGCGCCAGCACGTCACTGATTTTCACGACGATGTGCAGACCTCCAGCGATCTCAATCACTTAAAACAACTGATTGATACACGCCTCGATAGCTTCAGCAGTACCTTGCAGGTCTATCAAGAAAAACGTACGCACAATGAAACCGCTATTCTTGAACGTTTACATGCGCTCGCAGAACACTCCAAACATATGGAACAAGAAGCGCAACAGCTGTCGACTAAACTTGAAGAGCAGCGCAAACAGGCCTTGCTGGATCCGCTCACAGGTTTAGCCAACCGCACAGCCTGGAATGAACGCTCAGAACTCGAATATGCACGCATACAGCGCAATAACAACACGCTATTGCTCGGCATCATTGATATTGATTTCTTTAAACGTATCAATGATAACTACGGGCACTTAGCCGGCGATAAAGTGCTTAGAATCATTGCTAACGAGCTGAAAAAACGTTTAAGAAAAACAGACTTTATTGCCCGATTTGGTGGCGAAGAATACGCCCTATTGCTGCCCGATACGCCACTGGCAGAGGGCGCTAAATTGCTGGATACTTTACGTTTAGCGATTGAGGCCTGTCCATTTCACTTTAAAGGCGAGCCGGTCACCATCACTTTTTCCGCGGGCATTGGTAAAATAGCGGCAGAAGAATCAATGGATGATGCCTTTGAACGGGTTGACCAAGCGCTGTACGCCGCAAAAGCTGCTGGACGCAATCGTGTACAAACGGCCACTTAAGCGACTGCTGTATTTCAGATAACACTCGAATCAAAAGCAGCTAAAGGGTCAACGCAACTGATCGGCGGCCAAGACAGCATCGAGGCTATTGATCAACGTTGCCTCATCCAGCGGTTTAATTAAATAATCTTTAGCGCCTTGACGCTGTCCCCACACCCGATCGGTCTCCTGATCTTTAGTGGTAATAATAATCACCGGAATATGCTCGGTTGCAGTAATTCGAGTTAACTGACGCGTGGCCTGAAAACCATTTAAACCCGGCATGACACTGTCCATCAACACAGCGTCCGGCTGCTCTTGCTTAGCTAAAGCAACACCATCTGCACCATTGTCTGCGGTTAAAACCTGATGGCCATTTTTTTCTAACACTGCTGCGAGCTTTTCTACTTCAGCAGGTGAATCATCCACAATCAAAATACGAGCCATAATTTCTCCTATAGGTCATAATGTTAACATGCACTTAATGATTCTCAGCAGCACATTGCAATCAGCACTCGCAGTTACAGTGGCAAATCCATCTAGCCCTGTTATTCAACACATCTAGAGTGCATCATTGGTGACTTAACTTTATTGGAGACTTTATCATGCACGTTCGCCTTGGGATTGTAATGGATCCTATTGATCAGATTTCATTCAAAAAAGACAGCTCCTTGGCTATGTTGTTATCTGCGCAAGCGCGTGGCTGGTCTTTATTTTATATGGAACAACAGGATTTATATCAGCAGGCCGGCCAAGCACGTGCACGTATGCGTTCGCTTAAAGTTTTTGATAACCCTGAGCACTGGTTTGAGCTGGGTGAAGAGCTTGATGAACCATTAGGCGATTTAAACGTTATTTTAATGCGTAAAGATCCGCCCTTTGATAATGAATTTTTATACAGCACTTACTTACTTGAGCAAGCAGAAAACGCCGGCACTTTAGTGGTTAACCGTGCGCAAAGCCTGCGTGATTGCAATGAGAAGCTATTTGCTACTCTCTTCCCACAGTGCACACCGGCAACGGTCGTGAGCCGCCGCGCTGATGTATTGCGTCAATTTGCCGAAGAGCACAGTGATGTGATTCTTAAGCCTCTAGACGGTATGGGCGGCTCATCCATTTTCCGCCATATGAAAGGCGACCCTAACCTGTCAGTGATTTTAGAAACCCTGACCGCGCACGGCACCCAGCAAATTATGGCGCAGAAATACCTGCCAGCGATTAAAGACGGTGATAAGCGCATTCTTATGATTGATGGTGAGCCAGTGCCGTACAGCTTGGCGCGTATTCCTGCTGCAGGTGAAACACGGGGTAACTTAGCCGCTGGCGGTCGCGGTGTAGCCCAGCCATTAACTGAAAAAGACCGCTGGATTGCAGCACAAGTTGGCCCTGAACTGCGTAAGCGTGGCTTGCTATTTGTTGGCCTGGATGTGATTGGTGAGCATTTAACCGAAATCAACGTCACCAGCCCCACCTGTATCCGTGAAATTGATGCCGCCTACGATACCAAGATCGGCGATCAACTGATGGATGCCATTGCCAAAAAGCTCGTGCAACGCAGCTAATTAAATCGGCTTGCCCTGCGCCCTATGGCAGACTGTGCAAGCCGTTTTATAGACTTTATCACCACGTCTCGGCAGACTGCCGCTGCTGTCGAGCACCGAATACACTTATGAAAAACACCACTACTAACCCCTTTGCTGAACCCAAGCCCGCTGTGAGCGCGGCTGACCGTTTAGGTTTCACTCTGCTGATTGCTGCGCTCTTGCATATCGCAATTATTTTGGGTGTCGGTTTTACTGTGGAAGATTTACCTAAAATCAGCAAAAGTTTGGATGTCACTTTAACCAGCTTTAGCCGTGAAAAAGAGCCGGAAAAAGCAGATTTTATCGCACAAGACAATCAACAAGGCAGCGGCACTCTTGACGAAGCCGCCACACCAAAGACAACAGAAAAAGCACCTTTCCAAGACACTAAGGTCAAACAAGTCCAGGTTAAAAGTACCGTAAAACCCGTACCTGTAGTGCCTGACATTAAAAAAGTGATCAGTACACCCAAGCCTCAAGTACAAAAAGTAGTGCAAAAACCGGTAGTACCACCCAAACCCAAACAGATCAGAAAAACACCTGTTTTCGACCGAGATCAACTCTCGGCTGATATTGCTAGCCTTGAAGCTGAACTGGCCTTAGAGCAACAACTCTATGCAAAACGACCCCGCGTTAGCCGCCAAAACACCGCCGCCACCAAGCGTGATATCAGTGCATGGTACCGTGATGATTGGCGTAAAAAGGTTGAGCGTATCGGTAATCTAAACTATCCCGAAGAAGCACGACGCCAAGGGGTGTACGGCAGCTTACGGGTACTAGTGATTATTAAAAGCGATGGCTCACTGGAACAAATGCGTGTTTTAGAATCCTCAGGGCACCCTGTGCTCGATCGTGCGGCGCTGAATATTGTGCGCACCTCTGCGCCCTTTGCACCCTTTACCGGTGAGCTTGCGGCCAACTACGACCAAGTTGAAATCATCCGCACCTGGCGCTTTGAGCGCGGTGATCGTCTTTCCAGCCAATAATCTGCGATAATCATTAAGCTCCTCTTGAGCAGCCTCTTTTTCGCTTATTAATGAGGACATATAGATATGATGACTTCTGATTTTACTTCCTTAGCGGGGCATTTTTTAATTGCCATGCCCACTATGACTGATCCTGCTTTTTCTAAATCGGTGGTCTACTTGTTAGCCCATGATCAAGAAGGCGCCTTAGGTTTAATTATTAACCGCCACAGCGGCCTGACCTTGACCGATGTATTAGAACAGCTGCAACCTGAAGACAGCGTTATTGATGCAGCGCACAATCAGGATATTTTCAGCGGCGGCCCCGTACAAACCCAATTGGGCTTTGTCTTACACAATCATGGCCCGCAATACAAAGGCACCACCCTGTTCCCTGAACTGGCGTTAACCGCCTCACAAGATGCCTTACAAGCGATTGCTCAAGGCGCGGGTCCTGCGCAAAATCTAATTGCTCTTGGGCATGCCGGTTGGGGTGCAGGACAAATTGAAGACGAGTTACGTGATAATGCTTGGTTGTCGTGCCCTGCTGATATTAAAATTATTTTCGAGACGCCGATTGAAGAGCGCCGCAGTGCTGCTGCCGCTTTATTAGGTGTGGATTTAGATCGTCTCAGCCATCAAGTAGGTCACGCATGAGTGAAAGCACACCCGCACCGCAGCTGCTCTTAGGCTTTGATTATGGCACTAAACAAATTGGTGTCGCTGTTGGGCAAATGATCACCCAGCACGCCCGTGAGCTGTGCAATTTAAAAGCACGCGATGGCATTCCCAACTGGGAACAAATTGAAGCCTTGATAAAAGAGTGGCAGCCCGATGCACTTGTTGTAGGATTACCGCTTCATATGGACGGCACACCCAGCGATATGTGCGTACGCGCAGAAAAATTCGCCAGGCGTTTAAATGGCCGTTTTAATTTACCTGTCCATACCCATGATGAACGTCTTACGACATTTGAAGCCAAAGGTCAGCGCTTATCAAAAGGACAACAACGCGGCAGCTATCGAGAACAACCTGTTGATGCATTAGCCGCCGCTTTACTACTGCAAGGCTGGCTGGAAGCACACAGCAACAGCTGACCGCAATAAATGCCTGGAGTGTATTTAAATGAGCTTACCTGATCCTGCTGTATTGATTTCTACCATAGCCCGCGAGCTGCAAGCCCACCTTAAAGCGCAAAATATTGATAACCCGCGTTTTGTGGGTATTCATACCGGTGGTGTTTGGGTGGCCAATGCCCTGCTTAAAGAGCTCAAGAACGAAGAGCCACTGGGTATTTTAAATGTCTCGTTTTACCGCGATGACTTTAGCCGCACAGGTTTACACCCGCAAGTGCGCCCTTCTCAGCTACCGTTTGAGATTGCAGACCAGCATCTGGTACTGATTGATGACGTTCTGATGAGCGGTCGCACGATCCGTGCTGCACTCAATGAACTCTTTGATTACGGCCGCCCAGCCAGCGTGACTTTGGTCTGTTTACTCGACCTCAATGCACGTGAATTGCCGATTCGTCCGGATATTGTTGGCGCAACACTTTCCCTTGAGCAAAATCAACGGGTAAAATTAACCGGCCCCGAACCGTTGGCTATCCAACTGCAAACCATCGACAACCTATGAGACTCTCGCAATGATACCTCCTGCTCCCAAGTGTCCGTTGCAGCTGAACGACCAAGGTCGTCTGCGCCATTTTCTATCACTCGATGGCTTGCCCCGTAGCATGCTTACCGAGATTTTAGACACGGCTGACTCCTTCCTTGAAGTCGGTGCGCGTGCTGTTAAAAAAGTACCCTTACTGCGCGGTATGACCGTCTGTAACGTGTTCTTTGAAAACTCCACCCGCACTCGTACTACCTTTGAATTAGCCGCTAAACGCCTGTCAGCTGACGTAATCACCCTGAACGTATCCACTTCATCGACCAGCAAGGGTGAAACCCTCACCGATACCCTGCGCACCCTTGAAGCCATGGCGGCCGATATGTTTGTCGTGCGCCATGCCGAATCCGGCGCAGCACACTTTATTGCTGAGCATGTCACGCCCAATGTCGCCATTATCAATGGTGGTGATGGCCGTCATGCGCACCCGACGCAAGGCATGCTGGATATGCTGACCATTCGTCGCCATAAAGGTGACTTTGAAAAGCTTAAAGTGGCCATCGTCGGTGATATTCTGCACTCACGTGTCGCGCGCTCCAATATGATTGCGCTAAAGACGCTGGGCTGCCCTGATATCCGTGTGATTGCGCCAAAAACCTTGCTACCGGTTGGCCTTGAGCAATACGGCGTCAATGTTTACACCGACGTCAATGAAGGCCTGAAAGATGTTGACGTGATTATTATGCTGCGTCTGCAACGCGAACGTATGCAAGGTGGTTTACTGCCCAGTGAAGGTGAGTTTTACCGCCTGTATGGCTTAAGTGAACAACGCTTAGCTTTAGCGCACCCTGATGCCATTGTTCTGCACCCGGGTCCAATTAACCGCGGCGTGGAGATTGATTCATTAGTCGCTGACTGCCCGCGCTCGATGATTCTCAATCAAGTCACCTACGGTATTGCCATACGTATGGCGGTATTGTCGCTGACCATGAGCGGTCAAAATGAACAACGCCAATTGGATGCAGAAAAGCAGGAGTCACTCTAATGCGTATACAGATTAATGGTGCACGCTTAATTGATCCTGCTAGCAAGATGGATCAGCAAACCGATATTTTTATTGATGATGGCAAAATTGTTGCCTTGGGTGATACGCCACGTGGTTTTGTCGCGGACCAGATGATTGATGCTAACGGCCTGATTGCTACACCAGGTTTAGTCGATCTATCTGTATCCCTACGCGAACCAGGCTATGGCCGCAAAGGCTCAATCGCCTCAGAAACACGTGCCGCTGCTGCCGGTGGTGTGACCAGCCTATGCTGCACCCCACATACCAAGCCGATTTTAGATACTGCTGCTGTTGTGGATCTCATTCTGGACAAAGCCCGCGATGAGGGTTTCTGTAAAGTCTTCCCTTTAGGTGCTTTTAGCCAAGGTTTAGCCGGCGAACAGTTGGCCGAATTAGTCACCTTACGCAATGCAGGCTGCGTCGCGTTCAGCAATGGTTTAATACCCTTTAAAAGCAACCGCGTTTTACGTCGTGCTTTAGAGTACGCCGCGACCTTTGATTTAACCGTGATTTTCCACCCACAAGATCCTGATCTTGCTGAAGGTGGTATTGCTCACGAAGGTGCTGTCGCGACATTCCGTGGCTTAGCCGGTATTCCAGAAACAGCTGAAACCGTGGCTTTATCACGTGATTTATTGTTGGTGGAACAAAGTGGCGTTCGCGCACACTTTAGCCAAATCACCACCGCGCGTGGCGCACGCTTGATTGCCAAAGCACAAGCACGCGGCTTGCCAGTCACAGCCGACGTGGCCATGTATCAGCTGATTTTAACTGAAGAAGCCTTAATGGATTTCTCCAGTTTCTATCATGTGCTGCCACCCCTGCGCTCACTAGCGGACCGTGACGGCTTACGTGAAGCAGTGAAAAGCGGCGTGATCAGCGCAATCGCTAGCCACCACCAACCACATGAAGCCGATGCTAAGCTCGATCCATTTGCTTCAACTGAACCGGGTATTAGCAGTATTGAGTTACTGTTACCGCTGGCCATGAGCTTGGTGGAAGAAGGTGTGTTTGATCTGCCTACTGCATTGGCACGTTTAACTACCGGCCCTGCGGCTGCACTGCGCTTAAATGCTGGACGTCTGTCTGTGGGTGCGCCTGCGGATCTGGTGCTGTTTGATCCTCAGGGTCAGACCGTCGTCGGTGAGAACTGGCAATCCAAAGGCCGCAACTGTCCATTTATGGAACACGTGCTGCCCGGTGCGGTACGTTACACCTTATTAAATGGCAAAGTGACGCATAAAAACGTGTCATAAGTTGAGTCATATAAGCCCTCTAATATAGCTACAGTACCCATATAAAATTGGACACTTAAAGCTATCTAGAGGGCTTTTTTATACAAATCAGGATTAACGCAGCATATTCAGTAATAGCTGGCTATGTTCTTCATCATTAGTACTGATTAACAACTTACCATCGCTTATCTCACCGTTAATTTTTGACACATTGATCAACTGCTCACCTGCGCTGGTTAATAGAAATGCACCGGTCGCTTGATTGGTGATTGCGGTCAACTTAGTACGACCTGCTGGATTCATCTCAATCAGAATAAAAGTACGGCCGTCGGGTGCAGCAACTGCTGTAATTTTCTCGATATCATTTTGATTTAACACCGGCTGGGCTAAAGCATACAGTTTATTATCCTCACCAAACTCCATAACAACCAATTTAGGATCTGGCTTCTGCTGGGCTAAATGCACAGTGATGATTTTTTGCTCTGCTTGCGACTGAGCTTGTTCAGCAGCAGACTCAGCCTTTAGTGTACTTTGATGCTGACAGCCTGCAGTTAATATAACCCCTAACGCTAAACCAACCAGTTTTAGTGACGTTTTACTGAACATAGCGACTCCAAAGTGAAATAACTCTATTAAACCTAGCATCAATTTTCTTGATTCTAACCTGCTATAACAAGCAGTTTTAAATTAAATTTGCAACAATACATAAGAGTCATGATACTCATCTAAACACAGTATTTGATTGACTCTCTATTGTGATCATATATATCAAAAATATAACCGCTACTGCATTTTATGTATAGATCAACAGATTATGCGTATTTGTGCTGCATCATTTTATCTTATGGGTTCACATATGCCTCAGACTCTTCTGACTCAGCTCAACAACTCACTGAAAGCCATTGTGAACGATGCCGAACTGATCGCCAGTCCATTACCTGAACTTATACTACAGTTATGGCTGATTGATCCAAGCAGTATGCAGCGCCCATTTAGCCCGCAAGAAACTCAACGTTTACTCGATAAGCCACCGTACTGGTGTTTTTGTTGGGCCAGTGGTTTAGCTTTAGCACAATGGATCCTAGAAAATCCTCAGCAAGTTGCCGGTAAACGTATTATTGATGTGGGTGCTGGTAGTGGGATTGTTGCATTAGCGGCTAAATTAGCCGGTGCCCATAGCGCTGTGGCCTGTGATTTAGACCCCATTGCACTGCAAGCCTGTCGAGCCAATGCTGAACTCAATCAATTGCAATTGCACTACAGCCCAGACTTATTTAGCGAGTCTGAACCTTACGATATTCTTTTTGCTGCTGATGTGCTGTATGACGCAGCCAACTTGCCCTTGCTTGAGCGCTTCCCAGACTT
This sequence comes from Thiopseudomonas sp., assembly GCA_035271365.1. Taxonomy (GTDB): domain Bacteria; phylum Pseudomonadota; class Gammaproteobacteria; order Pseudomonadales; family Pseudomonadaceae; genus Denitrificimonas. Next base: position 9,077 of record DATERS010000112.1, on the reverse strand, counting down.
TGCTGAAAAAATTATTATTGCAGACTCAAGACAGCGAAATTTTCAGCATCCACTGTTCACTAAAACTCAAACGCTATACGGGGAAACATTACCTGATTTAGCCGAACCAGACGAGTTTCGGCAGGTGAGTCTGTATCAATCAAAATATAAATACTTCAGCATGACTCAAGCATGCTGAAGTATTGCAAAGATAACGAGTTAAGCTTTCGCTTTAGACTTTTCTAAATCAGCCACCCAGTCCAGCATAATTTGATGCATGACCGGGTTGGGCGCTTCTAAAAAGCTAATGGCAAAACATTCATCCATTTCACACACACCAATCGAGCGTGGGCGTGGCCCCATGGCAATGGGGTTCGGCAGTTTAAGACCAAAGCAGAAAATCAAATGCTTAGCCGCTGTGATATTGGCAGCGATCTCACCTTCAGGCAGTGAGCTGGTGTGCGCGTAATGATCAAATTCAGCAATAAAAATTGCACGCGGATCAGCTTCAACCTTTTCGCGGAAAAAGCTCAGAACCTCATCCACAGATGCGCAGCTGATAGCGGATTTCAGGATATCAATGTGGTGAACAGGGTACTTGTCCATAAAATGAGTGTACTGCATACGATAAAATCTCCTAAAGGATCAAACTAACCTAATACGCTGAACTACAGAACATGTGCAGCGCGCTAACGCCAGCCTAAAAAAAGCGCTGGCGAGCATTAAAAACTAATAACTTTACTGTTTTTACAACGCAACATTTCTGCCATTTTTGCTGGCTGAGCAACACTGACACCTTTACGTAGATCCTGCTCTTGATAGGCACTATTGGGCAAATACAGTGCGCACACTGCAACCATCGCACCGGCATCAATGATCTGCTGCAATAATCCTTCAGGCTTCATACCTTTAGGCGCTAATGCGCTATGACTTTGATAACCATCAATCGCCAGATCACCGGCTTTATCGCACAATAAAACACTTAACTGCGCGCCCTGCTCTTGCATAGCACGGGATAACACCATCGCCATACCTTGGGTTTGCAGTGATGCACTGGTCAAAAGAACCACGACGTGTTCTGACTCAGCAACGGGTGAAATATTCGCCACTGGATTGGATAACTGACTCATCATCATATTCCTCGCTAAAGGCTTGCCTCATGCAAGCAGCTCATTGCCTGATACACACCGAGTGTCGGACGTATAACTCGCAAACACGTCCTATGTATGACTAAAAAAACATCAGTGCTACGCCTTGCCCGCGATACTTAAACAGCAAAACGCTATGTATCACTAAAGCATACTCTGCACGATTCATAAAAACTATACTGCGCGATATAATGTCTCAGGCAAAAATAAAACAGCCAATAGACATATATCAATAAATAAGCCTGCAATAACCTGACCTAAGTCAGGATAGGTTATGATTGCTATGTAAAATGATAAAATACTAATTAGTATGTAATGAATATGCGCCGCATCAAACTGCAGGTGATTTCCATGCATAGATTACCAAGTGCACAGCACCTGCTGTTCTGTATAAAAGCCTAGGGAGGCACTATGAAGACGTATCCTACTCGTCTATCTTTTAGGCAGATGATCATTGCGATCATGCTGCTTATGCTCGGCTCTTTGCCGGCGACAGCACTGGAACGCTCGGCCCCCTCAACGGCTGATCACACCCAGTTTAAACAACTACAAGGGCCATTTTCTTCAGGCCCTGAAGTCACTCAAGCCTGCTTAAGCTGCCACACTGAAGCGGCACAACAGGTGCAAAAAACCACGCACTGGACGTGGGAATATGAGCATCCTGAAACCGGGCAAATGCTAGGTAAACGTAATGTCATCAACAGCTTCTGTGGCGCGGCATCGTCGAACGAACCCTTCTGCACCAGCTGCCACACCGGTTACGGTTGGGACGATATGCGCAAGCCACCACCCAGTGATGGTAATGCAGTTGACTGTTTGATTTGTCACGACACTACCGGTGGCTATAAAAAGTCACCTACAGGTGCTGGACATCCTATCTATGAGTTTGCTGACCCTATTGATAAATCAATTACACGCAAAACTGACTTAGCCAACATCGCTCAGAATATTGGTGCCAGCAGCAGTCAAAACTGCGGTAGCTGCCACTTCTACGGTGGTGGTGGTGATGGCGTCAAGCACGGTGACCTTGATTCATCCTTGCTGACTGCTCCACACAGCCTTGATGTGCATATGTCAAAAGACGGTGCGAATTTCGCCTGTGCTGATTGCCATACCACTTCAGCGCACAGCGTCACCGGTAGCCGTTATTCAACCAACGCTCGCGATACCTTAGGTATTGACGTACCAGGCCACACTGACCAAACCCGCGCTTCATGCGAATCATGTCACGGTCCAGCACCGCACCAACAGCCAAAACTCAATGAGCACGTTGACCAAATTGCCTGTCAAACCTGCCATATTCCTGAGTTTGCTCGTGGTGGTGTGGCCACTAAAACATGGTGGGACTGGTCAACAGCAGGTCAATTGGATAAAGACGGTAAGCCACAAACCATTCGTGATGAAAAAGGTAATCTGTCGTACTTGAGTACCAAAGGTTCATTCCGTTACGAAGAAAACGTGGTACCTGAGTACCGTTGGTTTGATGGTCAAACACGCTATACCTTGCGTGAAGATAAAATCGACGAAACTAAAACGCCGATTGACTTGAACCAGATTAAGGGCAGTCACGACAATCCAGATTCACGTATCTGGCCGTTTAAAATCATGGAAGGTAAGCAGCCGTACGACACCGTACATAAGCACTTACTGGTCAACCACGTGTATAGCGCCACCGATGATACGGCGCTGTGGACTAACTTTGACTGGGTTAAATCACTCAAAGCCGGTACCGACTACGCAGGCCAAGAATACAGCGGCGAATTCGACTTTATCGAAACCCGTATGCACTGGCCCATCGCGCACATGGTTGCACCAGCATCTGCTGCTCTGGACTGTGCTTCGTGCCACGCCCGTGATGGTCGTTTAGCTGCGCTAACTGATTTTTATATGCCTGGCCGCGACAGAAACATCTGGCTGGACTATGCAGGCTGGGGTATTGCCCTGCTGACTTTGCTGGGTACTTTAGCCCATGCCGCTGGACGTATTATTGCCAGCCGTAGGAGAAAAAACGTATGAAACGGACGATGATTTATAAGCGTTTTGAACGCTTCTGGCACTGGTGCCAAGCCGGTCTAATCTTCTTTTTGATGTTCACTGGCTTTGAAATCCACGGCAGCTACAGTGTGCTGGGCTTTGGTAAAGTGGCGCAGCTGCATGAATATGCTGCTTACGCGCTGATGGGCTTATGGGTGCTAGCGATTTTCTGGCACCTGACGACCGGTGAGTGGAAACAATATATCCCCACTACCGATAAGCTCGGTGCAGTTGCGCATTACTACTTAATTGGCACCTTTACCGGTGCTGAGCACCCCTACCGTGCTACCTCGCAAGCCAAGCATAACCCTTTGCAGCGTTTAGCCTACTTAGGCTTTAAGTTAGTGATTTCACCAGCGATTTGGATTTCCGGCCTGTTGTATTTGTTCTACAACAACTGGGAAGTTTGGGGACTGACCCGCTTCTTAAGCCTCGAATACGTGGCACTGGCACATACCGCTGCCGCCTTTGCCATGCTGATTTTCGTTATTGCTCACGTCTATATGGCGACCATGGGTAAAACTGTATTCAGCATGATCAAGCCCATGATTACCGGCAACGAAGACGAGCACGACGAAACACCTGCTAAAAAGAAATAATCTTTACGCAGCAATATACAGCCCAGCCTCTGCTTAGCAGGCGCTGGGCTTTTTCTTGTCATGACATCCACAAGCACCTAGTGCTGGGGAAAAACACCAAGTAAGAATATACGTTTTTTCTATATTAAAAACGCCATTGCACCGAAGCATTACCTGCTAACGATTTATAGCCAGATTGAAATAACGACGTTGCCACACTACCCCCAATGCTGAGACTGTTGTTCACTTCGTAAGACAGTCCTGCGCGTAAATCCAGTGCGTTTCTCCCTGTGATTTTATTGCGGCTCGTAAACGTGGCCGATGGGTAATTTTTAAAGCTGGCACGCTGCTCAAAGTCATCATTAAGCAACTCTCTATCCCACGTAGCTTGGAGTTCACCTTTAAGCTTTTTAGCGGTGCTGGTTTGATACTCGATGCTTGTATTCACCCCTAGGCTTGAACGTAGCATATGAAAACGGTCGGCACGAATGTTTAAGGCCGTGACATCGCCCGATTCAGTCAGGTGTGAATGTGAGAACGTGGTGTAGCTCAGTTGCGCGACAGGGCCTGCGCTGACTGCTTCGGATATACGCCATTTATAACCACTACCCGCCATCACTGTGCCACTCAAAGCTGTCCAATCAGATGTGGTGTTTGCAGCATAGCCCGGCAGACGTACTTTGCGCTCAAGTGTGCTGTCTTCCAAGCCTAAATGGGCACTAGCAAAGGCATACATGCCCGCTTTTTCATTAGGCACCAAGCGTAGTTGCGTGCCTAGATGTAAGGTAGTGCTCTCACCTTTACCGTTAAATGGTTCTTTCAGGCTAATGCTCTGCTGACTGAAAGCACCGTACAGTCCAATAGTAAGATCGTCATTCGCAAAACCTGCTCGTTGTGCACCCACTACAACGCCATAATTGGTATTTTTGTAACCCACCACAGTGTTACGACTCTCCTGTGAAGTGTGCTCACCAAAAGGTAAAGCAAACCCCTGCCAATCTGCGTCTGTGGCGAGTGTAAGACGGGTATTAATCACGTTGGCGAGCTGACGCTCTCGTATTAATGAGCTTGCTATCATCGCACTGTAAGCAGACGGTGCTATTTGTGCGAGCCCTGAGCTAATATGACTGCCATCAACAGAGGAAAAATCCAGCGCCCTATACAGCGGCTGAATGTCAGTGCCTGCTTGAGTGGCGAGAGTGTAGAGTGCCGTCCCGACAGCGCTTTCATTACCGTTACGAGCGTACTGGCTGTAAGCATTGGCTTCGCGAAAAACAGATAACTGATGGATGCCTGCACCGAGGACAGTACTGCTGAAGCTCAGCGTGGGCGATATGGCTGCTGAACCAATAGTTGCAAAATCACCACTTAATGAAAGCGTTTGCAGCAGCGTATCAGAGCGCATCCTCCAATCTTGCGCATACCAATCAGGCTGTAGAGCAAGGATTAAACTGCCATTAAGGGCGGCATTGCCATGCACGGCAAGCACATCGTGCTGACCATGACCGTTGACATCCATCAGCAATACAGCACTGCTTGTTTGCTGATAATTACCATTAATATCGATGCGACCCAACCCGTTATTGCCCGGCGCAATGGTGCCTTCATTAATGAAGGCACGTGTTTCATTCAGGGTGTATTTAGCGTTACCTTGGAGCGTCGCGGCATTGGCAACACGCACATCATAAAGCTGATGCTGACCATTCAAAGCAGAACTGCCACCCTGCATAACTAAGGTTAAATTGTCGCCTTCAATATTGCCGTCATAACGCAGCTGAAACGCATGATCGGCTTGAGTGGTGGCGCGGCCCGTATCATCAGCCTGTTTACCAAAGCTGAGAGTGGTGAAGCGGAGCTGATCGTTTTCATCCCGCTGAGCGTATTCGGACAGGATATGACCCTCAATTTTTGCACCTTGCATCACATTAATTTGATTAACTAAGGCATTTTTTGAGAGATGAATTGCGGCCTTTGTGCCCGCCACACGGCCAGTGAGGTCAAATTGATGAACCAATGCGCCATTCAGTTCGTCTAGTTGTGGCAATGGACTGTCTGTATAACTGTGAATATAAGAGCCTCTATAATCACTATCATCACTGAGTAGGTTGTAACCAAAGTCAAAATCTACTGCAATGCCGTCTTTGCCAAGAGCTTGCACATCGCCGCGTTGTATTAGATTTTGATCCTTACCGTAGGCAAACAAGATGCCTCGGTTATTCCAGCCATCAGCATAAATACGGGTACCAGGATCAATCACAAGGGTGTTGCCTTCGCCATCCACACGCACGCCAGCACCGCCATCCCCTTTGGTTAAGAGATCAGCTTGTTGATAAATGGTGTTGTTGCTGCCATAAACGTGTAGACCTAAACCTAATGCTGTTGTGCTGTATTGCCCCGGTACATAAGCCGTACCCTCTGCATTACGTTTGGAAAAACCTTGTGTATTGGTCATGGTTAAGCCGCTGCCATACACAGAATGGCCAAAGAAATCACGTCTATCGATCTCATAGCCCATGTCTTGCATGATAGCTAACTCGACTTCCATAAACGTTGTGTAATTTCGGTAGCCTTGGTGGCTCATTAGGCTGTTTTTAAGCTCAGAATGGGACATGTAGTCCGTATCAATTGTGCCGTATTCAGTCAGTATTTTTACTGGTACACCACGTAAACCACCTGCCAACACCTCATCTATATTTTTACCTGACAGATATGCTTGATCTTTGCGTAGATCAAAGGCAGCGGGGTTGTATGGATTAACGCACTCAGAGCAAAGTACGGTTTGATCTTGCTTGGCTGGGTTACCGTTATCATCGAATAGAAGTTGCTCCCAGCTAGTCAACGCACCTGCAAACTTAGGAGTGACATTATCATCCATATCAGCAATAAAAGTTAAGACCCCTAGACTGTGTGCTAGCTCGTGAAAGGCTACATTTATTAAGCTCAGTTTGCTTGAGTTGGGTACTTGGCTCGGTATTGATTCTGCCGTATCAAAATCAAAAGTCCCAATAATCATTTGGCCATGAGAGTCAAAATGTAAGTCGTTTTTTATGGCATGGCCTTGCATGGCCGCCAGCAGATGTGACTCAGTAAAAAGATCGCCCTCTCCGTAGTTCATGCCACTGTCGCCTGCAGCATTGAGCGCATCAAAAGTACCAATGTTAATAATCCCAGGAAGCTGGCCTTCTTTTGGTTGGAGAATGTCAGTCCATTTTTTTGCCGCAGTAGCAATGTCATCTTTATTTTTATTGCTAAGATTCCATGTGGATAAGTATGAGGTTTCTGCATCTCCTATAAAAGGCCCATCGCCCACATCAAAAAACCGTAGCTCAAAGGCAGGTAAACCCGTTGAGGTATAAACTGTACGATACTCAATAGCTTGTGCAGAGTAGACAGGTAACGCTAGTGATAGCGCACAAATAAAAACATGTGATTTTTTCATCTTATTTTCATTTTCTATATTATTTTTAATTAATGAACAGAAGTTCGATCTAAAGCTCATTGCACAATATCTTTATCTTCTAACTATCTTAGTATGATTTGTAACTTAGCGATATGGTGTAATTTTTCTCTAAATGCCAGCCTCAAAAACCACCAAATTGATAGGCATCCAGACTTTAAATAAGTGTTCGTTAAGACTGTAAAACCCCTTGTACGAACAAGCCATGCCCGCGATCCATCCCATAAACAACCTTAAATCCATAATCAAACTTAAGGGTCGTAGGCATATAGCCTACTCCCACAGCTTACCTGCCTCCACACTCTTGACCCTCACCTCGTGGTAAGGTTTACCGTATAGTCTATTCTTAATCCAACAGGTGATGCTTATGACGACCTTACAGATGGTGCAAGTTCCGGTACGAGGCATGACCTGTGCATCCTGTGCAGGGCGTGTCGAGCGTGGCCTGCTAAAAGTGCCTGGCGTCACTCAAGCCACAGTGAACTTGCTGACCAATGAAGTGATTGTCAGCTTGTCTGAGCCTGTCGCTTTAACTCTATTGGTGGAAGCAGTCGAAGCCAGCGGTTATCAAGTGCCTTTGCAGGGTTATGATTACGCCGTCAGCGGCATGAACTGTAGCTCCTGTGTGGGACGCATTGAAAAAGCACTGGCGCAAAGCCCTATTGTCGTCAGCTATCAGGTCAATCTAGCGACCAAGCAAGCCCATGTGCAATTACTGGCCGGTGAAGAGCCTGAAACCATTAGCCAATGGCTGACGGAGCATAACTATCCATCGACTTTACTCGCCGATAATCAGCGCAAAGCCGATGACTTAAATACCCGTCAAGCCGCTGAGCAAACCCATCTCAAAAAGCAGCTCAAATACGCGTTCTTATTTGCTACGCCCTTATTTATTTTAGAAATGGGCGCGCACTTTATTGCCCCCTTTCATGCCTTTTTACAGCGCACCTTCGAAACTCAACATCTGTGGTACGTGCAGGCGATCTTGGCAGCACTGGTGTTGTTTGGCCCCGGTCGTGAAATTTTAATCATGGGTTGGCACGGCTTGCGCCGTTTGGCTCCGGATATGAACTCGCTGGTGGCGCTGGGTACGTTATCAGCCTTTAGCTATTCGATGATTGCCACCTTTGTGCCAAAAATTCTGCCTGCTGAAACAGTCAATGTGTATTTTGAAGCCTCGGCAGTGATTATTGCCTTGATTTTACTGGGACGCTTTTTGGAAGCACGCGCCAAGGGCAGTGCCGCTGATGCGATTAAACGCTTAATCAATCTGCAGCCCAATGAAGCGCGAGTCGTAGTGAATGGCAAAAGTTTAGATAAGCCTGTTGCAGAAATTCGTGTTGGTGAAATATTAGAAATCCGCCCCGGTGAACGTATTGCCCTAGATGGTGTGGTGGTTGCGGGACAAAGTTTTGTCGATGAGTCGATGCTGACCGGTGAACCCGTACCTGTGGAAAAAACCACCGAGGCTAAGGTCATCGGTGGCACAGTCAACCAAACCGGTAGCTTGCAGATCAAGGTCGAGCAAGTCGGTGCTAATACCGTCTTGGCACATATTATTCGTCTGGTTGAGCAAGCCCAAGGCAGCAAGTTACCGATTCAAGGTTTAGTGGATCGTATTACTTTATGGTTTGTACCGGCGGTGATGGTTGCCGCACTACTGACCTTTATCGCGTGGCTGATATTTGCTCCTGCGCCAGCGCTCAGTCTCGCTTTAGTGAATGCCGTGGCCGTACTCATTATTGCTTGCCCCTGCGCGATGGGCCTCGCTACACCCACTTCAATTATGGTGGGTACGGGACGTGCAGCGCAGCTGGGGATTTTATTTCGCCAAGGCCAAGCGCTGCAAAATCTCAAAGATGTCAAAGTGATTGCGGTGGA
>DATERS010000111.1:0-21073 GCA_035271365.1 Thiopseudomonas sp. | reverse complement strand
TACTGTTCTTCGCCTCAGCGATTGTGATGCCGCATATGTTCCATATGACCTTTACTGAGAATCTCACACCTCGCGCCATGATCACCGCCAGTTGGGGTGTGCCACTATTTTTATTACTGATGAGCTTGCCGATTCTGCCGATTTTATGGGCGGGATTAAAAGTGGGCGCACCGACAGCGCCGGAGTACTACACCTTAGGTTTAGGCTTAGCAGTGGAAAGTGAGCGCTTAACCTTACTGGCCTTTATGGGCGGCTTATCTGCGGCCAGCGGAGTGATTATTGTCTTAACCTTGGCGATGTCAGGCATGGTCCTTAATCACCTCGTACTACCGCTCTACCAACCCCCTGCTGAAGGTGACATTTACCGTTGGTTAAAGTGGACGCGGCGTGGACTGATCTTTGCCATTATTCTTGCAGGCTATGGTTTTTACTTACTGCTCAATACCGTGCAGGACTTATCCAATCTGGGTTTAGTTGCCTTTGTCGCCACCCTACAATTTTTACCCGGCGTATTGGCCGTGCTCTATTGGCCTCGAGCCAACCGCTATGGTTTTATCAGCGGCGCTATCGCGGGCATGCTGACGTGGGCCATTGGCATGTTGCTGCCGATGTTCACTAGTATCAATGAGTTCTATCTACCCTTCTTTGACTATCTGTACGTCTTAGATCAAAGCAGCTGGCACCTGTCTGCCATCGCCGCGCTGAGTGCTAACTGCGTTATTTTTATTCTTGTGTCATTAATCACCCGTACCAGCCTAGCAGAACAAAGCGCTGCACAAGCCTGTGTCATCAACAATGTGCGCCGCCCAGAACGCCGTGAGCTGTATGCCGTCAATCCGCAAGAGTTTGCTGCAGAGTTAGCTAAACCTTTAGGTGCGGTGACCGCGCAACGTGAAGTTGAAAAAGCCTTAAAGGATTTACAGTTCCCCTTTGATGAACGCCGCCAGTTTGCTTTACGCCGTCTACGTGACCGCATTGAAGCCAACTTATCAGGACTGATGGGCCCCAGCGTTGCCCAAGACATAGTCGACACTTTCCTGCCCTATAAAGCCGGCAGTGAGACCTATGTCAGTGAAGATATTAACTTTATTGAAAACCGTCTCGTAGACTACAAGTCACAGCTCACAGGTTTAGCGGCGGAACTGGATACCCTACGCCGCTATCACAGGCAAACCTTGCAAGACTTACCCATGGGCGTGTGCTCACTGGCTAAGGATTATGAAATCCTAATGTGGAACCATGCCCTAGAAGACCTGACGGGTATTACCGCATCACGCGTAGTGGGTTCGCGCCTAGATAGCATTGATGAACCATGGCGTGAACTGCTACTGGATTTTGTCCAAGGCAATAGCGAACACCTGTATAAGCATGCCTTACGGGGCCCTTATGAATCGCGCTGGCTGAATCTACATAAAGCTGCGATTGATGAGCCCTTAGCGCCGGGTAATAGCGGTCTAGTGCTACTGGTCGAAGATGCAACACAAACACGCTTACTGGAAGATAAGCTGGTGCACTCTGAGCGCCTAGCTTCTATTGGTCGCTTGGCCGCCGGTGTCGCCCATGAAATTGGTAACCCGATTACCGGCATTGCTTGTTTGGCACAAAATCTGCGCTATGAGCGTGATGATGACGAGGAGATTACTGAGATCAGCAGTCAAATCGTTGAGCAAACCAAACGCGTGACGCGCATTGTCCAATCGCTCATGAGCTTCTCGCATTCGGGGCATAACCAGCATGACTACCATGAGCCCGTGAGTTTCTTTGATATTGCTAATGAAGCCGTGCACTTACTCAGCTTGAACAAATTGGGCACCACCGTGCACTTTTTTAATCTGTGCAGTACTGAGCACTGGATCTTGGCTGATCCACAGCGTTTGGCACAAGTGTTGATCAACTTACTCTCCAATGCGCGTGACGCCAGTCCTGAAGGCGGGCATATTTATATCCGTACAACGGCCACCCATTCTCATGTAGAGTTAATGATTGAGGATCAAGGCAGCGGTATCAGTGCCGCCCATATAGAACATTTATTTGAACCCTTTTTCACCACCAAAGACCCCGGTCAAGGCACAGGACTGGGACTGGCTTTGGTGTACTCGATCATCGAGGAACACCATGGAGAAATCCATGTTGATAGCCCGGCTGATCTAGAGCTGCAGCGTGGCACCCGTTTTCGGATTAGCTTGCCGCGCCATACTCCATCCTCCAATCCAGCGGTGTAGGACAGGCAATGTGCCATTCGCCATCACCTGATTCAACCTGCTGTTTGTTTAGAGAGCGTATTAATGCATCATATTTTAATTGTTGAAGATGAGCCGATTATTCGCTCGGCACTGCGTCGTTTACTGGAGCGCAATAACTACCAGGTTAAAGAAGCCGGCTCCGTACAGGAAGCCCAAGAGCAACATGACATCAGTTCATTTGATTTAATTATCAGTGACCTGCGTTTACCCGGCGCGCCAGGTACAGAAATGATCAAATTGGCTGAGCCACGGCCGGTATTGATTATGACCAGCTATGCCAGCTTACGCTCAGCAGTGGACTCCATGCGTTTGGGGGCGATTGATTACATTGCTAAGCCCTTTGACCATGATGAAATGTTGCAAACCGTAGCGCGTATTATTGCCGATCACCAACAGCCCACTGCAGACAGCACTGATGCTGGACTGGATGATGCCGAGCAAATTAATAGTGATAACTCAGATATTGGCATTATTGGCAGCAGTGCCGCCATGCAAGCGCTGTACAGTAAAATTCGCAAAGTCGCCCCGACTGATTCCAACGTATTGATTCAAGGTGAATCCGGTACCGGTAAAGAACTGGTCGCGCGTGCACTGCATAATCTGTCCAATCGCGCCAAAGCGCCGATGATTTCAGTGAACTGTGCCGCCATTCCAGAAACGCTGATTGAGTCCGAACTCTTTGGCCATGAAAAAGGCGCCTTTACCGGTGCTGTCTCTGCACGCACCGGACTGGTTGAAGCAGCACACGGCGGCACATTATTTCTAGATGAAATTGGCGAACTGCCTTTAGAAGCGCAAGCGCGTTTATTACGTGTGCTGCAAGAAGGTGAAATCCGCCGCGTTGGTTCGGTGCAATCGCAAAAAGTTGATGTGCGCTTAGTCGCGGCCACGCACCGTGATTTAAAAAGCCTCTCCAAAACCGGCGGTTTCCGTGAAGACTTATATTACCGTCTGCATGTTATAGCTCTACATATACCGGCTTTACGCGATCGTGAAAACGACGTAGTGGAAATTGCTGATATTTTGCTTGAGCGCCAGCGTGTGCGAATGAACAAAGAACCCATGAGTTTTACTGAGCAAGCCAAGCAAGCACTGCAAAAATACACTTGGCCCGGTAACGTACGTGAACTGGAGAACGCTCTAGAGCGCGCGGTGATTCTTTGTGAGGGCCATCAAGTCACCACTGAGCTTATGGGTATCGATGTTGATTTAGCCGCGCAAATTGAGCCTGTAGCCGCTCCTGAGGCCGCCGCGCCAGTAGCACCCGAAGCTGAGGTTGAAGTTGAATCGGAACTCGCTGCTAGCGGACTATCCTTGGAAGACTATTTTCAGCACTTTGTTCTTGAACACCAAGAACACATGACCGAAACCGACTTAGCGCGCAAATTGGGTATCAGCCGTAAATGCTTATGGGAACGTCGCCAGCGTTTTGGTATCCCTCGCAGTAAAGGCCCAAGCACCTCATAATCATACCAACGCCGACATCACAGGAAGCGCTGATGAACCGTATTCTCAAAGACTTTTCCATTATGCTGCGCGCCAACCTCTGGTTGGTGCCGGTATTGGCTGCGCTGGTTGCGGCTTTGTTTTACTTTGTAGCGCCGCCGCCACCCATGCATGCCACCATGAGTACCGGTGGTGTGGGCGGCGGCTACACACAGTTTGCTGAAAAACTGCGCGATGTGCTGGCTAAAGAAGGCTTTGAGCTCAGACTGGTTAACAGTAAAGGCTCACGGGAAAACACCGAACGTTTACTCGATAAAAAGAGCGGAATCAATCTGGCGCTGCTGCAAAGTGGCCAAGGATTGGAACTCACTCAAGAGCAACGCGATAAGCTGATTAATCTCGGTGCAGTATTCCAAGAACCGCTGTGGTTGTTTGCACGTCAAGACCTATCAATTCAAGCGCTGAACGATTTAGTGCCTTTGCGTACCGCCATTGGTACGGCCCAAGGCGGGCTGCGTATGATGATTGCCCCGATGCTGGCCGCCAATCAAATTGACAGCCAAAACTTACCTGAGACATGGCAAACACTCAGTGGTAAAAAAGCACTGAGCGCATTACTGGATGACCAAGTGGATGCCGCCTTCTTTTTAGGTCCTGCTGAAGGCGAACTGATTCAAGCCGCCGCTAGTCATCCTGAGCTGCAATTGGTCAGCTTTAATCAAGCGGCTGCCTATCGCGCACGTATGCCCTTTATTACCCAAGTGGAAGTGGGCCCTGGCTTACTCAATCTTGCCACTAATCAGCCGCCCCGCAGCACCACTATACTCAGCCCTGTGGCCATGCTGATGGCCAATGAATCATTTCACCCAGCCTTGACAGCATTGATCTTAGTCTCAGCACAAGAAGTAATGAAAACTGGCACACTGATTGACGAGCCAGATGCTTGGCCAAAAAACTTGCCACATGACTTTGACACTCTCACCGAAGCCGAATACTTTCATACCAAAGGTTTACCACTACTGCAGCGCTACTTACCCTTTAGAATAGCTTCACTGGCCGACCGTTATATTATTTTAGTGATTCCTTTGTTAGTGCTGCTGTTTCCGTTATTTAAAGTGGCTGGCCCGATTTACCGCTGGCGCATTCGCGCGCGTATTTACCGTTGGTACAAATACCTACGTGATATTGATAAGCAACTCAATAACGACACCTTGCCGCAGCACGTTGATGCTGAAATAAAACGACTGTCTGAGCTACAAAATGAACTGGCTAAAGTTGAAGTACCGCTGTCCTACACCAGTGAGCTCTATGAGCTGCACTTGCATATCGGTTACGTATTAAAGCGTTTAGCCAATCTAAAAGAGCAACAGCAAAGCCCGTCATAATGTAACCCCCTTGCTGTCTTCGCGCTCTGTACTCTGTGCACAGCGCGTCACCCCTTGTTATAAAAGGTTAGATCACCATGCCCCTACATCACTGTATTGTTCACTTTATTGATAAAAAGCCTGATGACAGCCCAGCCGTGCTTAAAACCCGCAGCGAAACCTTGCCGCACAGCACAGCGTTGGAGCACTTACTCGCTGATATTAATGACAGCTACAACAGTAAACCCAGCAAAGTATGGGGCTTATTCCAAACTGATCATACCCAGTACCCGCTACCCGCGTGGCTGGCTGACTATCGAGCCGAAAAGATCGACTTCACCCAGTTTAGCCAACAGGCCGCTGAGCATTTAAAAAAGCGTATTGATGAAGACAATATCACTCTGTCAGGTCATGTGCTGTTTGCTCATTATCAGCAAGGGATGACTGATTACCTGACCATTGCTGTATTACAGCACAGTGAAGGCATCGCGATTTCCAGTGATTTAGACGTTAACGCTGCCCGCCATCTTGATTTAGGACAAATGCATTTAGCCACACGTATCAATCTTTCAGAATGGGAAAACAACAGCCAGTCCAAGCAGTATATTTCCTTTATCAAAGGTAAAAACGGCAAAAAAGTCATTGACGGTTTCCGTGATTTTTTAGGCTGCCAAGAAGGTGTCGATGGCCCCAGCGAAACCCGCACGCTGCTGAAAGCCTTTAGCGACTTTGTTGAAAGCGAAGACCTGCCAGAAGAAAAGGCCCGTGAAAAAACAGATAACCTACTCAGCTATGCCAATACCCAGTCCCGTAAAGGTGAAGTGGTCAGCATCGAAGGCTTATCTGAAGCGCTGGATGAAGATAATCCCAAAGCATTTTACGATCATATTCGCAATAAGGATTACGGTTTATCGCCTGAAATCCCAGCAGATAAACGCACGCTGAATGCTTTTCATCGCTTTACTGGCCGCGCTGAAGGGATCTCCATCAGCTTTGAGTCGCACCTGCTCGGATCTAAGGTCGAATATGATGAAGCGCGCGATATGTTGATTATTCGTCAACTGCCCACGCAGCTTAAAGACCAACTTCAGCGTAACAAGGAATAATATGCGGCTCGCCGACACTGTACTGCAAGAGTGTTTTTACCAAAGTAGCTCAGGATTAAGTCTAGATCCGGGGCGGGATTTTGGTTTAACTCTACATGAATGCGATGCTCGCCTTAAAGCGGTGCGCCATGCTTTAGACCGTCAGCAACAATTGCTTTGGGCCAATAACGACCCGGCCATTGTGATCTGGCTACAAGGACCGGACTGTGCCGGTAAAGACGGTGTGATCCGTAACAGTTTACGCGGCCTCAATCCACAAGGTGTGCGCGTCAGTGACTTTCAAAAGCCCACAGATTTGCAACGCCGCGAGAACTTTCTAGAACGCTACCGCAGAGAGTTGCCGACCCCTGGCATGCTGACAGTCTTTAACCGTACGCCTTATGAAGGTTTAGCCAGTGATTTAGCCGATGGCTATATTGATGACAATCAGGCTGCTGGACGTTTGCAGCAGTTACTGGAGTTTGAAGCGCAGTTAGCTGAACAGAATATCCACCTGATTAAGGTCTACCTGCATATCTCTAAAGAGCAACAAAAAAGCCGCCTGCAGCAGCGTTTTATTAATCCAGAAAAGCACTGGAAGATTTCTGCTGCGGATTTAATAGGCCATCGGAATTTTGATGCCATCCAAAACAACTGGGATCAGACTTTTAAGCAAAGCAATACCACATCACATCCATGGCATATTTTACCGGCCAATCATAAGCCGCTGCGTAATCTATTATTTTGTAGTCTGATTGCGCAAAAGCTAGAGACACTTGATTTGCAATGGCCACGACCAACGCTACCCTTTGCCTTGGAAGACCTTGATTAACACAAGACCGCCGTATTTAGCTTAAAACTGAAGCGTAGCGATCTTGCTATTCCACTTTAAGCTAAATACTTGTTTGAACTCGACCAAAGAATGATGGCACTTTGCCCTGTATCATGACGCAATACAGCTCAGCTGATAAACACAACACCAACAACTATAACTATTGTTTTTGTGTCCGCATAAGGCCCTTTGCTCATGAATGCTAACAAACTTATCGCTCTTGCTTTACAGCTCGGCAGTGTTGCCGCACTGGTTTTTTTATGGTGGCTCAACGCCCCTATCTGGGCCAGTGCCATTTTATTGCTGCCTATTATTATCCTGCCATTATTGCAACGCCCACTCGCTGTGACTGAGGCGACACAGAGCAATGAACAAACGACTGAACTGGCACGCCATCTTTCGCATGCAACCACTGCCAGCGCGTTAACTGCAGCCGGTGTAAGCCATGCTGCACAACAACTCAAACAACGTCTTATTTCCTTAGTGAACTCAGCGCAACGTATTGAAAGCAGCGCAGGGCAAATGATCAGCACTGAAGAAGCAACCGCACAACTGAGCGAGCAAAGCCTAACCGCCGCCAGCACCGTGCGCAGTAACAGCCAGATCGGCCAAGAAGGCTTAGAGAAAGCAACATTCAGCATGCAAACCCTGTCACAACAAGCCAATAGCAGTCGTGACTTAATCGATAATTTGAACCAGCGCAGCCGAGATATTCAACAAGTAGCGGCGGTCATTAAAGGTATTGCCAGCCAAACCAACTTATTGGCACTCAATGCGGCTATTGAAGCAGCCCGCGCAGGTCAATATGGTCGTGGCTTTGCGGTGGTTGCAGATGAAGTGCGTGGTTTAGCCAGCCGCACCGCAGCAGCAACCGAAGAAGTGGACAGCATGCTGCAAGATATCCAGCAGCACACCGGTCAAGTTGCAGCCCAACAACACAAACTGATTGAAGACTTAAATAGCAGTGTACTGTTAGTCGAAAATGCAGGTGCACAACTGACCAACATCACTGAACTGGCCAGCAGCGTTGAGCAACAAGTTGCGAATATTGCCAGCGGTACGCAAAGTAACCGCATGCAACTGGATGAGCTCTTTAGAGAAGTGGCGCAAATTCGCCAAGACCTATCCGACAGTGATCAACAGACAACACAATTGAGTCAGTCCGCGGTATTACTGCAAGGACAAACAGAAGGCATCAGTGAAAAGCTCTCTGAAGTGAGCCTGTCAAATTATCATCAGGATATTTATGAGCTTGCTAAAGCGGCGGCAGAAAAAATCACTGCTCAATTTGAGAAAGATATTGAAGAAGGTCGAATTACAGAAGCGGCTCTTTTTGATCGTCAATATAAAGAAATCGCTAATACCAATCCTAAGAAATACAGCACAGCCTTTGATACCTATGCTGATAAAGTCCTCAGTGCGGTTCAAGAGCCGATTTTAAAGAATAATAAACACACTGTATTCGCTATTACCAGCACTCCACAGGGCTATATCCCAACGCATAATATTATCTACAGCAAACCGTTAACCGGTGATTATGCGCATGATTATCTACATAACCGCACCAAGCGTATTTTCAACGATCGAGTTGGAGCGCGCTGTGGTAACCACCAAAAACCTCTGCTCTTGCAAACCTATATCCGTGAAACAGGTGAGCATATGCATGATATTTCCGTGCCTATCTATGTGCACGGTAAACATTGGGGCGGTTTTAGAATTGGTTATCATCCAGAAACAGCTGTCAGCGCGCTTTAAAACGAGCTGCAGACAGAGATATAGCAAGTGTGTTTTAGAAAGTGCCTGCTATATAAAAGACTTAAGCACTACGCTGATAACAACTATCGCTACGTTCTTGCAGTTGATAAAGCCAAGTAAAACCCTGCTCCCAACGATGATGCCCAGACTGCACATTGATATGTCCAGCTTCGGGCAAAATCACTGCAGCGCTGCCCCACTGCTGGGCAAACAACACAGCGCGCTGTGCGTCAGCCGCATGATCGTTACTGGAGCCCACTAACACACTCGAAAATGGCAAGGCTGTGCGCGGCATAGGGGCAAAGTTGCGTAAAGCTGCTGGGCAATCAGCGCGCTCAACGTCGGCCGGCGCCACCAACAAGGCACCGCGTACTCGCGCCAGCAAGGCCGGCGCTGCTTGTGCCGCCCAATGCGCCACGGTGACACAACCTAAGCTGTGCGCAATCAACACCACCGGACGCCGATCTGCGGCAATCTGCCGTTGCAATTGCGCAACCCAGGCGTGACGTTGTGGCAATAACCAGTCGTCTTGCTCAACACGCATACATTCAGGTAACACCTGCTGCCAGTGTGACTGCCAATGTTCAGCAGACGAGCCTTGCCAGCCCGGCACAATGAGATAACGCACATCTGTGGTCTGGCGCATCAGCGCTCTCCTTGTCAGTACACCGCGGCTGCACAGCACATAGATGCTCTGCAGCTCAGCGGTTAAACATCTTAACGGTTCGGTTGTGGCGTGAGACGCAGGTAAGGTTTCACCGCGCGGTAGCCTTTAGGGAAGCGCTCATCCAGCTCAGTTTTATCTTGGATGGACGGCACAATCACCACCTCGTCACCATCCACCCAGTTCGCTGGCGTGGCAACTTTATAGTTGTCAGTCAACTGCAGTGAATCAATCACCCGTAAAATCTCATGGAAGTTACGGCCGGTGCTGGCTGGGTAAGTGATGGTCAAACGCACTTTTTTGTTCGGGTCAATAATAAACAGTGAACGTACGGTTAAGGTGCTGCTGGCATTGGGGTGAATCAGGTCATACAGCTCAGACACTTTACGATCTTCATCCGCCAGAATTGGAAAGTTCACGATGGTATTTTGTGTTTCGTTGATGTCTTTAATCCACTCATGGTGTGAATCAACCGGGTCAACCGATAAGGCAATCGCTTTAACATTGCGTGCAGCAAACTCATCTTTCAGTTTAGCGGTAAAGCCTAACTCGGTAGTGCACACAGGAGTGAAGTCAGCAGGATGCGAAAACAATACGCCCCAGCTATCGCCCAACCACTCATGGAAATTAATCACGCCTTCGCTTGAATCTTGGGTGAAGTTCGGTGCTGTGTCGCCTAATTGAATACTCATTGTTGCAATCCTCAGGAATGGGTCAGTGGCCATTACTATGCCCTAGCAACACCCGACAACAAAGGAATATAAAATCATTTATCTATAACCAAAAAGAATAAGCAGGCTCACTCACCATTAAGACCATAAAGGAATAAGAGAAGCACTAAACAGTATTTTAAAGAATAAGTGCAAGCGCCTATGATAAGCACCCTAACGCCACCACTCAAACGGCGTATTAGCATAAGGAAGCTATCATGCACCTCTCTATTTCAAGCCTTGGTCATCGCTATACGCTTGAGCCAGCACTGACATGCTGCTGTTGGCGAATGTGAGAGTTGTTTGTGTCAACGTTTCTTTAATAAATGGATTATTTAGGAAGTACAGCATGTCAATTTATCGTCGCCGTTTAAGTTTTTTTGCAGGTTTAGTATTCGCCACTGCCGCAGTCACTGCGCAAGCTCAAACCTTACTCAATGTCTCTTATGATCCCACTCGTGAATTCTATAGCGAGTTTAATCAAGCCTTTAATCAGCACTGGCAAGCACAGGGCCATACAGCCTTACAAATTCAACAATCCCATGGTGGCTCGGGCAAGCAAGCTCGCTCTGTCTCGGAAGGTTTGCGCGCTGATGTTGTTACCCTAGCACTGGCCGGTGATATTGATGAACTGCACCGCAGTGGTAAGTGGTTAGCGCAAGACTGGCAAACGCGCTTAGCGCATGGCAGCACCCCTTACACTTCAACCATTGTGTTTTTAGTACGCAAAGGCAATCCCAAGCAGATTCAAGATTGGGACGACTTAGTCAAGCCAGGCATCAGCGTGATCACTCCAAATCCAAAAACCTCAGGTGGCGCACGCTGGAACTTTTTAGCCGCCTGGGCGTATGCCAAACAAAACGCCGCCAGTGATCAAGATGCTCAGGATTTTGTACAACGCTTATTCGCCAACGTACCGGTTTTAGATAGCGGCGCCCGCGCTGCCACCAACACTTTCACCAATAACGGCATGGGTGATGTGCTACTGGCATGGGAAAACGAAGCTTATCTCTCCCTAAAGGAACATGGTGCGGATGCTTTTGAAATAATTACGCCATCGATCTCAATCTTAGCTGAACCGCCCGTTGCTGTGGTTGATCGCAACGTCGACCGCAAAGGCACCCGCGCAGCCGCCGAAGCTTATCTTGAATATTTATACAGCGATGTCGGTCAACGTATTGCCGCTAAGCACTTTTACCGTCCGCGTAATACGGCGATTGCTGAAGAGTTTGCCGACCAATTTGCCACACTAACACTGGTCACTATTGACGATTTTTTTGGTGGCTGGCAGCAGGCACAAGCGCAGTTCTTTAATGATGGCGGCGTGTTCGATCAGATTTACCAAGAACAGTAATGTACTCATGTCACAACAGTCTATGCCGAGTCATGGGCTGTTTTTTTAAACACGTATAAGGCGAGTCACCATGTCACGACGCACCTCCCCAGTCATTCCAGGTTTTGGCCTCACACTCGGCTACACCTTGGTGTACCTCAGCTTAGTGATCTTTATCCCACTGGCTGGCATGTTTATTTATGCTGCGCAGCTGACCTGGGATGAGTTCTACACCATTGTCAGCGCACCGCGTGTGATCGCTGCACTCAAGCTCAGTTTTGGTACGGCCTTTATTGCGGCTCTACTCAATGGTGTGATCGGCACCCTGTTTGCTTGGGTATTGGTGCGCTACCGCTTTCCAGGGCGCAAGGTGATTGATGCGATGATCGACCTGCCCTTTGCGCTGCCAACAGCCGTAGCAGGTATTGCCTTGACTGCACTCTATGCGCCGAATGGCTTTATTGGGCGCTTTGCGGCAGATCTGGGTATCGCTATTTCCTACACACCTCTAGGTATCACGCTAGCGCTGACCTTTGTTACTTTACCTTTTGTAGTACGCACCATTCAGCCGGTATTGGCCGATATCCCGCGTGAAATCGAAGAAGCGGCGGCCTGCTTAGGTGCGAAACCACTGCAAGTGTTTCGCCATATTTTACTGCCAGCGTTATTACCCGCCTGGTTAACCGGTTTTGCCTTGGCCTTTGCCCGCGGCGTGGGCGAGTACGGCTCGGTGATCTTTATTGCCGGCAATATGCCGGGTAAGACTGAGATTTTGCCGCTGTTAATTATGGTGAAATTGGATCAATACGACTATGTCGGCGCTACCGCGATTGGCGTGATGATGCTGATGGTGTCATTTGTCTTACTGCTGCTGATCAATCTTCTTCAACGCCACGTTGCTAAAGGCTAAGGAACACCTATGTCAACTACATTAACCGCCACCGGCCAGAAAACACGCTATGCACCCAATTGGGGTCGCTTACTGCTGATCATTAGCGCTTGGGCGATGTTTGTTATTTTTCTTGTATTACCCCTGACCATCGTCCTGATTGAAGCCTTGAAAATGGGTGTCGGTCATTTCTTTGACTCAATGCTCGAGCCCGATGCGATTTCAGCCCTCAAACTGACCTTACTCGCGGTCGGCATCTCGGTACCGTTGAACTTAGTGTTTGGTGTTGCGGCGGCATGGTGTGTGAGTAAGCATGACTTTTACGGTAAAAGTGTACTTATTACCCTAATTGACCTGCCGTTCTCGGTCTCACCTATTATTGCCGGTCTTGTGTATGTGCTGCTGTTTGGTGCGCAGGGTTTCTTTGGTGAGTGGCTGATCGAGCATGATATTCAGATCATCTTTGCGGTACCGGGCATTGTCTTGGCCACGCTGTTTGTCACTGTGCCCTTTGTCGCCCGCGAGCTGATTCCATTGATGCAGCAGCAAGGCACTCAGGAAGAGGAAGCAGCACGCTTACTCGGCGCCAGTGGCTGGCAGATGTTTTGGCATGTGACTGTGCCCAACATCAAATGGGGCCTGATGTACGGCGTGGTGCTCTGTACTGCACGCGCCATGGGTGAGTTTGGTGCAGTATCAGTCGTGTCTGGGCATATCCGGGGCTTTACCAACACCCTGCCACTGCATGTCGAGATTTTGTATAACGAATACAACCACGTTGCGGCCTTTAGTGTGGCCAGCCTGCTGTTAATTTTGGCGTTGTTTATGCTCTTGCTGAAGCAATGGAGCGAATCACGAATCAACCGTCAGCTCAATAATGGAGACGAATAATCATGAGTATTGAAGTACGCCAAGTCCATAAGCAGTTCGGCAATTTTACTGCACTGAATAATATTAATTTAGATATCGAAGCCGGTGAACTGGTTGCGCTACTGGGTCCATCTGGCTGCGGTAAAACCACCTTGCTGCGTATTATTGCGGGCTTGGAAACACCTGATACTGGAAATATTCTATTTAATGGTGATGATGTTTCACGTCGCGATGTACGTAAACGTAATGTGGGTTTTGTCTTCCAACACTATGCGCTGTTTCGCCATATGACCGTATTTGATAACGTGGCTTTTGGCCTGCGTATGAAGCCACGCCGCGAGCGTCCGAGCGAAGCAGTCATCGCCGAAAAAGTGCAAGAACTGCTGCGCATGGTGCAACTGGATTGGTTATCGGATCGCTACCCTGAGCAACTGTCTGGTGGCCAGCGCCAGCGTATTGCTTTAGCGCGCGCCTTAGCGGTTGAGCCGCAGATTCTGCTGTTGGACGAACCCTTTGGTGCGCTGGATGCCAAGGTGCGTAAAGAACTGCGCCGCTGGTTGGCTGATCTGCACGAAGATATCAATCTGACCTCAGTGTTTGTCACCCACGACCAAGAAGAAGCCATGGAAGTGGCAGATCGCATCGTCGTGATGAACAAAGGCGTGATTGAGCAGATTGGTACACCGGCTGAGGTGTATGAAAACCCCGCCAGCGAGTTTGTCTATCACTTCTTGGGCGACTCCAATCGTTTAAAAGTAGCCGATCAGGATATCCAGTTCCGCCCACATGAAGTGCTGTTATCGCAGATTGCTCAAGCGGATCACCAAGCTGGTGTGGTGCGTGATATTCGCCCCTTGGGTGCAATTACTCGCGTCACGTTAAAAGTTGCCGGTCAGGATGAGGCGATTGAAGCTGAAGTGCCACGCGATGATATCAATCTGCAAGGCTTGCAGCGCGGTGCGACCTTGTTCTTTAAGCCTAAAGCTTCCTAATTTAACTGCATGATGGCGACTGACAGGATAGGTGTTTTACCCACCCCTCTTGTCAGTTGATCCTCTGGGTAAGGCCGGCGCTGCCAACCACTTTAATGCAGTGCAATACTGCAGCAGGATTAGAAAATACCCACAGCTGCATACACATAAGCAACCTCTACTACGCCCTTAAAGCTACTGAGATGAGGGCAGCTCTAGGATAGACAGCAGCGCTGGATCATCAGCATGTTGTAACAGTATCCGCCGCACACGCTCCTGCCAAAGACGCGCAAACTCAGCCTGTTGTTCTGGTGTTTCTCGCTGCTGAATAACCGTCTGCATGCGTTCGCGCTGGGACGCATCGGCAGGTATTTTGTGCGCATCAACATGAACCAAAACGGCGCTACCCGTATCCAAGCGCTCGAAGCGTATTCCAGCGTTATGCTCAACATGCTCTGGCGCGAAAGTCAGTAATCCATTACGAGCGAAACGCTGCCCGATACCTTTAAAGCCGCCCTGCGCTGCTGCACCCGTAATCAGAGTCAGCACCTGCGCAACCACACCTGTAGTGCCCTCTATTTCAGGGCTAGGCATATGCACACGGATAGCACCGCGCTCTGGCAGCCTATCGGGGTACAACGCTTTTAGTGCGGCTCGTGCAGTGAGGAACGCCCCCGCCACTGTTGGGCAGGAATGCCCAGCCAAGCGCACCACATCCACATAGCGATAATCAATAATGCCATCTGTTGCACTACCGAGCAGCTGCGCTAATGGATCACGTACTCGAATCACCGGCGCTTGATCAAAGAAATCAGGAAATGTCATTAGGCTCTCCTTAAGAAATAACAGGGCGTTTAAAAGGTCAAATGATAGCGGTGCACTAGATACTTTTTAAAGTCCTTCACCACCGTCAAGGCATCGCGCAACAATTGACGCTCAAGCGCGGTTAACAGTTTAATATTCACCTCATTGGGTATCTTATCCAGCTCAGTTGGATCACCCGTGTAGCGACCTATTTGTTGCTGCAAACGCACTTGAACAAAATAGCTCAAAGCCTCTGCCAAGTTATCGCCCAAACTTTTATGCATTAAACCACGCTCAACCAAAATTTCCAGACGCCTAAAAGTATTGGTATCGCTAATCTTATTCTCCAAGGCAATGGTGCGTACACCATGCACAATCGGGAAAATACCGGCTTTTTTAATATCTAAACCTACACTGTCTTTTAAACGCCCAAAAAATGTCAGCGGCGTATCAAAAAGTAGCGCAGCCTTAGCAAAATGCGAAAAGAAAATTTCATTGTCCTGAATACGACGGAAAAAAATATTACGCGCCACCTTAAACAGCGCGACATTACCAGCGACTGGCTTGCCATCACTGGCAATCGCTAGGTTCATCGAGGCCTCACTCTCGTAGCTTTGACTCCAGCGTGTCAGTTTCTGCGCCCACTGCTTGGTCGAGTTCACCCATTCAGGGTTGGATACCATAATATTGCCGGGGCACGGTGGAAAGCCAAAGGAGATCAGGGTCTCACTGTATTTGCGCATCACCTCATGCATCTGCGGCCACTCTAATCCGTCACGATAGATCAAACCGTTATCCTGATCGGTTTTCATAATCTGCTCGCCACGACCTTCTGAGCCCATCACAATCAAGCACACATGTGGATGCACTTCCTTGGGCACAATCAAGTCAAACAACTTGCTTAAAATACGGCTATTGAGCGCCGCTAACAATTCCATCACAAAACGGGTTTTGACCCCCGTAGAGATCAGTCCTTTAATCAGATCCGTTAAACCAAACGACGCTTCACGTAATTCATCCACGGTCTGCGCACGCTCAACGCGTAAACCAATCACATGGGAGTGGGTGGAAAACTGACTGAGTACATCGGTCAACTCAATCACTCCAAACAGCTGACGGTTATCCCCCATCACCACCACTCGTTCAATTTGCTGCTGAGTCATAATAATCAGCGCATTAAACAAGTAATCATCAGGTTTAATTCGGATCAGACGGTAGCTGGCAATTTGCGAGACATCGGTATCCAAAGGCAGATGCTGGATAATCACCGCATCCAACAAGTCGGTGCCGGTGACCATGCCATAACGGTTACCGCGTTTGGCCAATAAGCAGTCGGCCTTACTTTCACGCATCAAGCGCGTGGCTTCTTCGATTGATGTACCTTCCTCAACAATCAGCGGCTCACGCACCGTGCTATCAGCAATGCGCGCCAGCATAAACTCAGCCATATCCTGATTAGGCCCGTGCTGGGCAATGATTTGGCGCTTAGCGGTCAGGCTTTGTTGGAAGTAATCGGCAAACGAAGAATTACTATCGATTAATTCTAATAACGTCTGCGTCGGAATCAGATGGCACACAGTGGCCTCAACAGCCACAAAGTTATGGATTGCTTGGCCATTAAACACAGACCAACTGCCAAAATACTCACCCACTTCATAATGCATAAAGGCGGCCGGTTGTTGCAGCAATTGCTCAGAGCTTTGCTTATATGCTTCACTTTCGGCAACACGCCCCTGAAATACTACAAATAAACCTTGCGCTGGCTGTCCAGCAGTAATCAAAACATCAGCAACTGAGTACACCTTGCGCTGTACATGCTCAAGCAGCAATGTTTTTTCGTCATCGGTTAAAACACTAAAGGGCAAATGATCAACATTGAAAGTGTCCGGCATAAATGCAACTCCTGCTGCCTGATTCAACCAATATCCTGAGCCTGCCGCTGTTATTATTAAATCGCTATGCTCATTTAGCTATAGGGCAAACAGCCATAAATAGCAGGCTGCTGCGCTCTACATGTCTTGGTTGTTTAGAAAGCGGCTTATGCTCGCTAGATATAGCAATATTTTGCGCATTCGTACACTATAAAACATAACTTTGATAAGTGACGGCATCGATATATTTCTTCTCGAAACAGCCCTAAAAACACTTAAAAGTAAAGTTTTCAGGGCTTGAGCAGGTGACTACTGGGCCTGCAGCATGGATCGGTCTTTTTCGGTAAAATCCAGGATTTGATCGTTAGACGGGTTGATTGAAAAACTGGCGTTGCCGTAATTAGAGTAATTAACAGCCGTAACGATATTGATTTGATCACCCTCAACTTCAAAGGTTAATACATCACTTTGGTGAATGATTTGTCCTTTCTCATTCAAATAGATGACTGACTCTGAGCTTTCATAACCCGTACCGTCATCAGTGTTTAACAAAGCCTCCATAGCGCCTTCTTTGAAGTCTTTAGGCAATTTAGAGTTTACTTTTACCTTGTCATACACATACGTATGCATATGCTGCTGCAATTCCTTGCTTTGCTGCTGATCAAGCTTAACGTGCAGCACCACTTTGGCACCCAAGTCTTTGGCTTTATCGTCCAAAGCAACTTTTTGAATACTGGACTCAGGAACAGACTGAGTCAATTCGCCTAAGGCTCCGTAACCGATGTCGACGACTTCAGAAAAAACAGTCAGCGCTTCAGCTATATCACCTGCATCAACCTCGAAGTTATCAATACTGAAACGTACAAATTTATTTTTATACTGTTGCAGTTCTGTATTTTTTTCTAGAGAAAATAGACTGAGCACCTCTAAAACATTGGATGGGTCCAGCAAAAACTCCTGTTTTTTTACATCAATTAAAGCAGGCAATTTAAAGTTAAAAATATCAGTTTCAAGCTCTGGCACAAGCTCATAGCGCTGTACGCTATTGTTAACCGCTCCAGCTAATTTAATTTTTGCATCTGAAAAAAATGGATTTTCAATATTAACTTTAATTTTCATGTCAGCTTTGAAATTGTATTGCGCATCCTTTGCATAGAGATGCTGGACGGCTTGCTGATATAGATCTTGTGCTGATTTCTTATCCAGCTCTGATCCACCACAGGCCGCTAACAACACAGCCAATCCACCCACCAACAGGTACTTCGTTTTAGACAACAACATAGGCGACTCCATTCTAATAATCATCCAGCACCCTAGGTGCTGATTTAAACTCTACTGAGACTCAACAACTCAGCTTTGCCGGCATTGCATACACATCCATGCAAAATGTATAGCCGTTAACAGGCCTGCACAACTCAAAGCAGCTGTGCCTACTGTCTCTGATTGAAGCATTTATTTACACTAGACCAAAATAGACTCATCCACTCGGTAGCAATCATCCAGCGTGCTATAGCCCATACCGGCACTTTTACGCACTTTAATTTGCACTGGAATGCGTTCTTTTAGCGCTTCAACGTGGCTGATAATACCAATGGTTTTACCTTCAGCATTGAGGTTATCCAGGGCGGTCAGCGCCATTTCAAGTGTTTCACTATCCAGAGTGCCAAAGCCTTCATCAAGAAACAGCGAATCAATCCGAGTTTTATGACTGACCAACTCGGACAAGGCTAAAGCCAGCGCTAAGCTGACGAGGAAGCTTTCACCACCGGATAACGTCCGCGTATCGCGCTGGATATCCGCTTGCCAAGTATCCACCACGCGGATTTCAAGCTCACCCTGCGCGCAGCGACTCAGTTGATAACGGTTATGCAAAGTGGCCAACTGCTTATTCGCTAGAATCACTAAGTGATCCAAAGTTAGGCCCTGCACAAATCTGCGATATTTACTGCCATCAGCAGAACCAATCAAACTGTTCAACTCCTGCCATTGGTCATACAGCACACGCTGCTCGGTAATGGTTAGCAGTAATGCTTGTTGCGTGCTGCGGTTGTGCGTATCGGTCTCTAAGGTTTTCTGCAAGCTACCGAGCTGACGGTAAAGCTCATCATGCTGCGCATCAAGCTCTGTGCGCTGCTGAGCTAACTCACTACTGCTCAGTTCAGTCTGCGGTTCGACACTGAGATCGGCAATGCGCTGGGTGATCGCGCTGAGCAAAGTATTGGCATCTTGCAATTGGCTATCAAGTTTAACTTTCAGAGCTTGCAGTTGCTGGGCCTGTTGTTCAGGGAGTAAGGCTTGCAAGAACGCCGCTTGATCGCTAAATACACTCTGCGCCAGACACTCAAGCCAATCCGTCTTTTGCACGCGATAGGCTTCCTGCGCTTGGCTTAAGCGCTCGGTTAAGCTGTGTAGCTGTCCTTGCAGTTGCGCAGAGTGGCTTGCAGCGCTGTGCAACTGACGTTGTGTGTCTGCCAGTGCTTGGCTGAGATCGGCTACTGGCGCACAGACACCACCCGCTTGGCTATCTAAAGCCTGCCAATGTTGTTGTGCTGTCTGCAGCACTTGCTCAGCGTTCTGATACTGACTGCGCAAAGTGCTGATGCGCAGCGCCAGCTCTTCAAGTTGCTGACGGCCCTGCTGCCATTGCTCTGACTCCAGCTCGCGCTCGGCTAACCACTGTTGCGTATCGCTGGGCAAGATGTAACCCAATTCAGCTAACTGCTCACTAAGGTGCTGCTGACGCTGCTGGATATCATTGTGCTGGGCACTGATACGCATGGCGATTTCAGCATGTTGCTGTTGTTGGTGTGCCAAGGTACTTTCTTGAGTAGCGATATGCTGCTGCATATCAGCCAAGGCTTTTTCTGCAACTCGGTAGTCTTGCTCGCTCAGCTTGACCGCCTCTTGTGCTTGGCTGATCGCGGTTAAACGCTGCTGGCATTCAGCCAAGGCTTGTTGATGCGCGGTTTGTGCGGCGCTAAACTCAAGTTCGTTTAAGCTCTCAGCTAACTGTAAAGCGCTTAGACAGTGTGCTTTTTCAGTCTGCAGCTGCAACATATCGCGCTCAGTTTCTGCCTGGCGTTGCAGTAACTGCTCCTGCTCACTGAGCAGTTTGGCCAATGCAGTGGCACAGGTTTGACCTTGCCCAGTCAGCGCCTCCAACTCCAGCTGCTTAGTCTGCAACTCCTGCTCAGTGCGTGATATATCCAATGCTTGGTAAGCACTAATGGCTGGGTGCTGCTGTGAGCCACACAGTGGACAGGCTTCATCGGCTTGCAACTGAGCACGCTGCTGCTCCAGACTGGCAATGCGTTGCTCTTGCTTGAGCAGTTGGGTTTTATCTTCCACCTGCTCTTTTAGCGTTTTGTACTGAGCACGCAGTGCTTCACGTAACTGCTCTTGAGTCTGAATCTCGCTTAACAACTCAGCACTGCGTAACTGCAAACGCTGCGCGGTGCTCTGTTGTGTATGCTCGGCACTGTAAAGATGGGTTAAGCGCTGATAATGCTGACCGTGGCTATACAGCGTATTAAGCTGCTCTTGCCAATCATTGACACTGCGTTGTGCTAACAGCTGCTCCAATGTCTGCTGCTGTGTGTGCCACGCACTGCGCAGCGGTTTAAGTGCATCTTGCTGCTGCTTTAAGGCGGTGCTCTGGTCATGTATTGCAGTCGTCAGCAGCTGTATCTGCCTAGCAAGCGCTGTCTGTTGCGCCTGCTCTTTATCGATTGCGGCCTGTTGCTTAGCGAGCTGAGCAAACTCGCTGCGCCAGCCTGCTAAATGCCCTGCCAAGTGTGCATGCTGCGGTGTCTGTTCACGTTGAGTCTGTAACTGCTGCTGCGCTTGCTCACTGCTCTGCAATTGCGTGCCGATGCCATCCAACGACTGCTGGGCATATTGGTACTGCTGCCATGACAGTTGCTCAATCTGTTGCGCACTTTGACGGGCAGCGTTTTGGGCAGCGGTCAGACTGGTCTGACTCTGCTCCACGGCCAACTGCGCTGTTTGCAGGGCTTTATAATCGCCTTGTAACTGTGCGGCTGGAGCATGTTCAGCCAGACGCTGCAAATCATCCGCATGCTGCGCCTGTTGCGCTTGAGCTTGCTGCAAATACCTTTGCGCCTGCTGCTGCTCACTCTGCCCGCGATCCAAATTACTGCGCCATTGCTGTTGCTGCTGCAAACGCTCTTGTTGCTGCTTTAACTCTGTGGCCTGTGTTTCAGCGCTGGCGAATTG
>DATERS010000110.1:0-10200 GCA_035271365.1 Thiopseudomonas sp. | reverse complement strand
GCCGGCTTCCGCCGATGGAGTGGGGCGCTTAGCCGGTGATATTGTTACCCGTATCGAGCGCATGGGCCGTGGCCAGCCTTTAGCGCATTTGGCGGTGACCTTGGTGTTTACTCAGCGTGCTGAGCATGGCTATCAAGAGTCAGTGACGCGTCCTTTGTTGCCCTTAGCTAAAACCTTATTGCAGCCCCAGCAACGCTGGGAGTCACGCTCATTACCGGACTACAGCATGGATGCTGAAGCGCTGCTGGCATCTTTGATCCGCAACCATGTGTTTGCCAGCGTGTTCCGTGCCTCAGCCGAGGCCATGGTCACAGAGAACGCCACACGCCTCGCTTTGATGCAACAGGCCGAGCAATCCGTGGATGAGCAGCTGGATACGGTTAAACAAGACCTCAGCAATGTACGCCAAGACGAAATTACCAATGAGTTGATGGATATCGTCATCGGCCATTTAGCCAAGATATAGCAAGAGTCGGATGTAGGTCATGGCGGGCATAAATGCCCGCCCTACGATTTTTGCAAACCTATACCCACACCGGTCATCGCATGTATAAATCTCGACAATGCAAACCGTAGGGTGGGCATTTATGCCCACGCGGTACACATCCCCAACAAATACGCATATATCCACAAGAACGATGCGTACGCTCAAACCGGTCATCGCATGTGTAAATATCGACCATGCAAACCATCTACGAACCCGTAGGGTGGGCATTTATGCCCACGCGCTCTCTGCATCATAATGTGCAAATGGTCCAGGTGTTTTATTGTCTGCAAGCGCTGTCGCAGGTATGACCTGCTCTTACAAAAGCGCTTATGCACACGTCTTATACGACTCCAATATCCTCGTGTCTCTATATCTTAATCCTGCAATTCCAACCAAATTGGGGCGTGGTCTGAGGGTTTTTCCATGGCGCGCAGTTCGTAATCAATCCCAGCATTGAGCAAGCGTGAGCGCAGTACGGGGGTGGTCATGATTACGTCGATACGCAGGCCACGTTTGGGTGTGTCTTCAAAGCCACGGCTGCGGTAATCAAACCAGCTAAAGCGGTCATTGACGGTCGGATGTAGCACACGGTAACTGTCTTCTAAACCCCAATCTTGCAGTTTTTTCAGCCAAGCACGCTCTTGCGGTTGAAAGCTGCACTTACCAGTTTGCAGCCAGCGTTTAGCGTTCTTCTCGCCAATGCCGATATCAATATCTTCAGGCGAGATATTAATATCGCCCATCACCACCAAAGCATCTTCCGCGCTAAAGCGTGTTTCCAGTAAGTTCTGCAAATCAGCATAGAACTTCTCTTTACCCGGAAATTTAGTCTCGTGCTTAATATTTTCGCCTTGCGGGAAGTAGCCGTTCATGACCGTAACGGGATTGCCCTTGCTGTCAGCGTATACGCCCCAAATAAAGCGGCGCTGAGCATCTTCGTCGTCTTCAGGGAAGCCTTTGTGGATTTCTAACGGGGGCAGGCGTGAGAGCAGCGCAACACCGTAATGACCTTTTTGGCCGTGATAATGCACTTCGTAGCCCAGATCACGCACCATTTGTTCGGGGAATTGCTCGTCCGACACTTTGATTTCTTGCAGGCCAATCACATCCGGTTGATGGACATTGATCAGTTCAGCCAGTTGGTGGGGACGGGCGCGTAAGCCGTTGATATTAAAAGATATGAGTTTCATAAGAGCCTTTGTTTAAGTCTGGATAGCACCAGTCTAAAACACTCAGGCGTGAAGGGTAAGTCTTAAGCGGGATTGGCAGGGCAGAAGGTCGTGTGAGCAATACAAAATCAACAGTCTAAACGAATCAGCCCCGTTGATCTTTTCAGTAATCAACGGAGTTGTGCGTTACTTATTGTTCTGTTTAACCACACCCGGCAAACTGTCGAGCTGCGAGGTTAGGAAGGAACTGGTGCTGTTCATTTGCGAAATCAGCATATCCATGGCATTAAACTGCGAAAACAGACGCGACTCCAGTTTACTGATGCGCGCGGCATGGCTCTCGCGCTGCTCATCGACGCTGGAAAGGGTGTTCTGTAGCGCCTGAGTGCGGTTTTCCAGAACGCCGCCTTTGTTGGTGTACGGGCTGACCTTGCTGTCGAGTCGCGCCATCAAGCCTTTATCGCCGGTAAAGAAGGCGTTGACCTGCTCAAAGTTGTTATCCAGCGCCTTGTTCATTTTAGTGTTGTCCACCGCCAGCGTACCATCACGCTGGGTGGTGATCCCCAAGTCGGACAGAATACGAATGCCCTCAGTGTCACTGGTTGCGCCTAGCTCACTGCGCATGGCGCTCATAAAAGCGCGCACCGAGGAATCACCGACTAACGCTGCCGCCAGTGGTTCGGAATCATCGCCGCCCACTGGGGTGACGCTGGTCAGTTTATTGACGCTGTCGAACATGCTGTTGTAAGCATCAACAAAATCAGTGATGGATTTGCTCACGCCACCTTTGTCTTCGCTAACACCCAGGTTAATGGTTTCAGCATTGCTCAGCGCCTCTGCGCTCTGCGCTTTGTTCAGGGTCAGGCTGACGCCTTGGATGGCATCGTCTACGGTATTGCTGGCGCTGCTCATGTTGATGCCGTCAATGGCTAAGTTGGCATCCCGTGAATAGCTGATCACCCGCGCAGCACGGGAGTCTTCACCGGCTGGGCTGGGTTCAAAATCAACTCCACTGCCGGCAGCGGGGGCAAAGGCCAGCTGCTGTAAATCAGCGCTGGCATCCTCTGGCACAGCCACGCTAATGTCATTGCCGGTCCCTGACGTGCTGGAGCTGAGTACCAAGCGTGCGCCGCTTGCACCACTGGGGTCGCTGACAATGGTGGCGCTGAGGCCGCTGTCTTTGCCAGCGCTATTAATCGCATC
Source organism: Thiopseudomonas sp. (assembly GCA_035271365.1). Taxonomy (GTDB): domain Bacteria; phylum Pseudomonadota; class Gammaproteobacteria; order Pseudomonadales; family Pseudomonadaceae; genus Denitrificimonas. The sequence continues at coordinate 7,341 of DATERS010000110.1, read as the reverse complement.
GCGGATATCGCTTAGGCTGGCATCAGTCAGATCAATGTCCAGCGACTCTTCGCCCACATTGATGGTTAGTGTGCCGCTGCCCAACGGGTCTGTGGCATTGTCCACGCCGGCCAGTGCAACTTTGCTGGTTTGCGCCAGGTTAAACACTTGCACGTTATAGTTGCCCGCCACTGCGTTGGCATCGGCGCTGATGCTGACAGTGTCGGCGGCGCTGGAAGTGGCGCTGCGCTTTTCAAATAGGGCTGGGTCATTGAGCTTGCCGAGCGCAGTTTGAAAGGTGGACAATGCGCTACGAAACTGACCGAGCGCCGACACCTGACTGGTGGTGGTGTTTTCCAACCGATCAAGTTGTGCTGTTTTAGGAGCGCTTTCTGCATTAACCAAGGCCATGACCATGCCATTGATGTCCATGCCAGAACCGATACCGTTAATTGCCATAACCTTACCCTCTGCGACCGTTTATTGACGCGTCGCTAGTCGAAAATGAAGAAGTGAAGTACTTGAGCATATTGCATGCCAGCTTCAATTCATCCTGTCGCGCCATCCCTCTGAATCTGTATGTTGCTCATGTGCGTTAGGGTTGCACGTACTTATACTTTACCACTAAACAATACACTGCGAATTTCATCTAAGTTTTCTGATAAACGCAGGGCTTCTTCTGAAGGCATCTGGCGAATGATCTTGCCACTGCTTGCCTCGGTGACAGTCACTATCATACGTTGACTGTCATCATCTAATTTGAAATTCAGATTACGCTGTGCGCTTTGCGCATGCTCTTGCATATCTGCTACAGCCGCCATGACTTGCTCGCGGTCTGTTTTATTGGTCTTGTCACTGCTGTCTTTCTCATCGCGCACAACCGCAGCGACGTTGACGACAGCTGCTGGTTTGCTGGTGCTGGTGGGCGCCAGTGTTACTGTTTCTGCTCGACTGTTGAGCTTTGCCGTGTCCATGGATTATCCTCCATACAGAACAAAACGGGGGAAGGGATATCCCTTCCCCCGCCGGTCAACTGCTACTGATCTTAGCCTAGGAGGCTAAGGACCGCTTGCGGCAATTGGTTGGCCTGAGCCAACATCGCCGTACCGGCTTGCTGCATGATCTGGTTTTTCGCCAGGTTAGCAGACTCTGCAGCGTAGTCTGTATCAGTGATACGTGCACGTGCAGCAGAAGCGTTTTCGCCAATGTTCTGCAGGTTGCTGATAGTGGACTCAAAGCGGTTTTGTACCGCACCGAGCTTGGATCGCTCACTGTCAATCTGCTGCATGGCACCGTCCAATACCTGGATGGCTTGTTGTGCGCCTTCGGCACTGGTGATGTCAAGGTTGCTGACTGATGATTCGACTACAACACCTGTGTGCTCACCCGCTGCGCCAGTTAAGCCTAAAGCAGCTAAGCCAGTGCCTGCTGCGCCATCAGCAACAGTGAAAGATTCGTCACCAGAGAACAGCGACAGTGTGCCATCCTCATTTTTGCTCGCGCTCACTCCAGTACTTGCAGTGTTGATTGCCGTGACGATGGCATCCATATCACTGCCTTTGGCCAGTGTGATATCAGTGCCGTTGAGGTTGATCGACGTTTTGTCTTGTAACTTGGCTTCGGTAGTTCCAGATGTCAGGCCTAGCGCTTGCAAAGAGCCTGCGCTACCGGCTGCATCAGCGAGTTCGATTTTTTTACCGTCCGCTGAATTGATCTGGAGGCGGCCATCTGTAACTTTGGCTGTTATACCCTCAAGGTCTTTGCCGGGACCAGTTTTATTATTGATATCTGCTGCAATACTTGAAACTGAACTGCCTGCGGCGAAACTGATATCAGCGCCGTTTACCGATATTTTAGCTGCAGAGGCAAGACCATCACCGGCGGCTTTAAATTCAGTATCAGTACCTGCTACGAACGCTGCACTATTCAAAGCACCGAAAACGTTATCGAACAATGCGCCTACTGTGGCTGCTGTACTATTGCCAGCAATTGTAAAGTCACTGTTAGAACTCAGAACAAGTGTACCTGTACCTTTTGCTGTTCCAGGCTCAATCGAAGCAGTAACGCCTGTATTTTTAGACTCTGCGTTAATTTTTGTTGCTACATCATTAAGCGAATCAGTAGCGTCTAGCTTTATGGAAGAAGAGCCAATTACGAGGCTGCCAGCATCACCCAATGTAGATTGAACAGCGAAGACTTCGCTACCTGTTGTAGTACCAGTACTAGCTGCTAACACTGTTGAATCAGCTATACCAAAGGCTGCAAGTGTACCTTCATCACCTGTTATGTCTACTGTAGGTGTATCGCTATTAGTTAGTACAAGTTTACCGGCATCTATTGTCGCAGCTACAGAGGTTGTTCCTGACTGTAAGTTGATTTTTGCCATAGCAGTGGCGAGAGTGTCCTCAGCAGTAAGTGCAATATCTGTACCACCAATATTCAGGTTACCAGCGCCAGAAGCTCCCATAGTGGTGGTTTCAAGAACGAATACATCTGCACCTTTTGCTATTGAAGAAGCGGTCATAACCTGCTTGCCAACCACTTCAGCTGAAAGCTGGCTTGTACTGCCGTCGGCTTTAGCCGAACTAAAGCTACCTTTTAAACCTGCAGCGCTGACATCACTTAAACCAAAGGATACAGTCTCGTTAGCATTAGCACCCACTTGGAAGCTGGTGTTGCTCATGCTACCGTCGAGCAGCTTGGTGCCACCAAAAGCGGTGGTATCCGCAATACGGGTCAACTCGCCAGACAGCGCGGTAAATTCTTCTTGTAGCGCTGCACGCTCAGAATCGCTGCTGGAACCGTTGGCTGATGTTAGAGCCAGGTCACGCATACGTTGCATGATGTTGGTGGATTCTTGCATCGCACCTTCAGCGGTTTGCGCAATCGACACACCGTTGTTGGCGTTTTTCACTGCAACAGTCAAGCCGTTGATTTGGTTGGTGAGGCGGTTAGAGATCTGCAGGCCAGCAGCATCATCTTTAGCGCTGTTAATTTGCGAACCTGAAGCGAGACGCTCAAGAGAAGTGGACAGTGCATTGGTAGAGCCACCCAAAGTGCGCTGAGCGTTTAGAGAAGCAATGTTTGTATTTACTGTAAGAGCCATGGGTAATTCTCCAATTTTACTGAAATATTGTTTGCTTGATATTTAAAGCACTTAATGTGCCAAGTTGGTCAAGCATCCACAATGTCGTTCTAATTTCTATATCGGCGGGGTTGCGTGGAGCTTTAATCTTTTTTGCAAAAACTTTTCGCAGGGGGTGAAACGCCGATGGAAATTGTGTGGTTGGTATAGAGGGTATCGGTGGGGAGGGGGAAAGCTTTAGGGTGGGGAAGGCAAAATTGTGGGGCGACGGTGTCTATGGTGTTAAGTGGTGGCTGGGTGAGGCTTTGTTGTTATTAGTGACACACCCTACGCGGAGCCGCATGCAGGGTGTTGTAGGGCTTAGGGCTTAGGGCTAGAAATCCTCGGCTACCGATCAGCTCTCTTTTGTGATTATACTTTTGATAATAGAGCTGTTGTATACGGCTTCAACAGCCAAACCTAATGTATTAATGTTAGCTTTACCTTCCATGACAGATGAGTATGAAAGGTAAACATTATTCCATAAAATAAACGCTTCTTTTTCAAGCTCACCGTCAAGGCTAGCTTTAGCGTATGGCCAAGTGGAATTCCAGTTCCAAAAATGTTCAGATATTAGCTCAATTTCAGCTTTGTCTTCAGGCCATTTAACATCACTTTTATATATAAATTTTAATCTACCTCTGAATAAAACAGCGCCAGATACCCATGTGTTTATTGCGTCACGCTTAGATTCAAATCGAGCTTGTTTTTTCCATGAAGAGACACTTTTTAAAGCAGCAAAGGCTGCAATAAAAGCGGCAAGAGTAGAGGCTAGTGTAGTGACTGTTGATAATGTTTCTACTGGCATTGAATGTAATTCCTAGTGAGCTAATGCCCGGCTCAGCTGCCGGATGCTACTGGCGTTTTTTTGCTTGTTTATGCAAAAAATGTGACTGTAGGCAGAGGTCACATTGCAGCCGCTTGTTAACTGAATTCACCTCCAATCAAAGATATTAACTGCTAGTCTCTAATATGTAGAGCGATTCCATAACTAAAACCGATGTGTTTCGAATAAGGTTCTCTAACATATCATTAAAAACTAGTTGTCCTGTGTCTTGAATACCTTCAATTATTTCTTCAAATTTTGAACCAAACGAAACATTAACTATTAATAGTTCATCAGAAGAGTTTTTTTCAAGAAAATCTTCAAGAAAAGTTGACAGTCTATTCTGTGCTTCAAGATCGTATGCACTATTGTAATGAGCTTGCCTATTTCGTATGAAGTTTAAAAGCTTCCATAAAGTAGATAGACTTTTGAAGTTTTTAAAAAATTTACTTCTTCTTTTTAACTCAACTTCAAATTCCTGAAGTTGCTCTGAGTGCTTCAGTTTTCTTTTTAAACAATAAGATATAGTTTTAATTCCGCCAAGACTCTTTGATTTGTCAGGAGTGACTTCTAAGTAAACATCACGCAATGTCTTTTCAATTAAAAAGAAGTAATTCATAAATGCATAAGCATTTAATGTTCGAATAACTAAACCTCTTGATGATACCTCTGAGGCTTGTGCTTGTTTTATGAAACTGTCTGAAAAAAATGTTCTGTCTTCACTTTCTTGCACAACATCCCCAGACTTAAGCATCATTCCGGTGAGTAATGGTCTATATACCCCCCTTTGCTTTAATATATTTTCTGGTATTTTTTTTATAAATATATCTATATGAGAATCTAATACGGATTCTTTTTCAGAAAACATCTCAGGCATCAAATTACACTGAGACACAAGTGTAGTGATTACTATACAGGTATATTGTGAAATGAATTTATCGTAGTAAGGAACAAGTCCATTTTTAGGGGTTAAAAAATCACAATGATTTGCAGTTATCAAATTCATCCTTCCAGTCCGAAATATCATATTAAATATTTTATACTCTCAAAATCATCAAGGTAATGCATAAACTCAGCTAACGCCCTATTTCAAGCGCCTGCATAGCTGGTCGTGTGCAATTGATGGTCAGAAGGCATATTTAATGCGCCGTTTGTACGGAAATCTGCAAACCAAGCGCATTTACAGCTTTTGTTACTGTGGCAAAAGTTGGGTTTCTATCAGGCGACAACGCTTTATACAAACCTTCGCGAGTCAGCCCCGTATATCTTGAAAGCTGGCTCATGTTTTTGGCGCGCGCAGTAACACTCAAAGCATGCACAATAAGCGCCGGATCATCACCAGCTTCTTCGATACATGCTTCAAGATAGAGCTGAATATCTTCATCTGTTTTAAGGTGTTCTGCTGAATCCCAGCGAGTCGTATTTATCCGATAGAAACTTTGCCGTACCCTGTAACATTCTTGGTTTGACAGCTTAATGCAGCCCTTGTCTCTGGGGGTAGTTGTGAGAGTATCAATCCGTGACAAAATACGTTTCACATCTTGGTTGGGGATGCAGCGTAGATCTTTTGCAACAGATTTTTTAAATGCAATACTATGTTTTTTCATGTGTTTTTAGGTCATTAAGCAAAGCTTCGTAGCCCATTTCTGGCTCTTTGGTTCGCCCAGCGACAGCTTCTAAGTCTTCTTGATCTTCACACATAAGTAAGTGAACAGCCTCATTTACTAGATCAGAGATAGAAAGATGCGTAGCTGCTTTGAGCCTAAGTGCTTTATGGATAGGCGGGTCAAAATAGACTGTTGAACGTTTTGATAACTCACCCATGTATTATTACCTCTTATTTACAACAGCGCTGTAACGTTACAACGTTGTGACGTCAATCGTGGGGTGTCAACTAACGAGATGGGGCGACATATTCAAGGCTCTGTCACCTGTTTAACAGCAGAATCGCTTAAGGCGTTTGTTGCGCTGCATGCTTCACTCGTACAACTTCTACGATTTGAGCATCTGTCAGAACACGATAAAACACAATGTAATTAGGATGCACTATCAGTTCACGCAACCACTCTGGCAGCCCTGGTCGTCCACGCTTGCCGAGTTCAGGGTTGGTTGCGAGGAGCTTAGTTTTGTTACGTAACTCGTGTGCAAAGCTCTTTGCTCGAGCTGGGTTTTCTTTGCTGATGTAGCGCACAATGGCGCGCAGGTCATCGATAGCCATTGCTCGCCACTCAATACTGTAAGGCGTGCCTGTCATACCTGTTGCATCTTGGTCAGAGACGCAATTTCAATATCCATGTCATTCATCGCATCTTCATCGCTCACGTTCGGTCGAGAATCGTCAAGTGATGCTTGAATTTCACCGGCTAACCACTCGTTGTATGCCGCTGCTTCGTGGGCGACGCGCATTGCATTACCCCGACTTTCCCTGCTGCGAGACATGTCTTTTTGATTAGGGTTCCAGTGAGTTGTGTCGATCTGAACGATTAGGATGCCAAGATCGCGCAAAACGTTAAGGGCGGCAGATGGGTTTCCAAAGCTGCGCACCTCAGAGCTGCGTGCTTTTGATAAGTACGCTCCTTGGCCGCTGCGGGTGTCGATCTGAATATAGAACCCGTTGTCCTGGCCTTTAAGCGTAATGCCTTTGATACCACCAGCGCTGGTGGTGGCACGTAATTGTTCTAATGTCATGCTATGCATAGTTCACCTCGGCATCTAGCTGTATGCTTTCTATCATAAGTGTGTGCGTTTGATAGATTGTATGCAAGCAAGAATGTTCTCGTATATTTGCCAGTGACGATTATTGAACAATTTGCAGTAACGCTTCTTGTGTAAGGGTATTTATACTTTTACCTGACGCTTGAGCAGCAATTGCAATTTTTTCGTGCAGGTCAGTGGGAATACGAAGATTAAACTTGTCAGAATAATGACGTTTAGGCTCAATATTTTTACGGTATGTATTATCCGGCACTTTTATTTCAGCATCTACACTGAATCCAGAACACGCGACAAACCGGAACAGTACGGCAACACGGAGGTTGCTATGTCTCACACGGATGTGCCGAGTCAAAGTCAAGAAGACCATGACAGTCCTTGGAAAGGTGCGCTGGAAGTCGTGATTGCATAGCCTCGTCATGCCAACCTAATGCATTTAGAGTCAGTATCGAGCCAATTGAGTGGGACTGTGAGTGGCTTTGCTTTAAAGTACCGGTTTACCAAGCCCTTAAGTACAGCATAACTATCATGGAAACTCGCTTTTAATGCGTAAATTAAATTTACGGCAATTGATTTTGCTACTGAGCGTTTCTACCGCGCTGCTGATTTTAGCCAATACCTTTTATACCAGTCATCAGATTCAACGCATCTTGTTAATTGATCAGACGCTTGAAGCCAACCAAGCCTATGCCTCCAAGAC
>DATERS010000109.1:0-3990 GCA_035271365.1 Thiopseudomonas sp. | reverse complement strand
GAGTTAACCCCAATCGAAGGTGAAACAGTGATTGATAAACCACTGCCCAACTCCTTTGCTCACACCAGCTTGCACGAGTTTATTGAAAGCACCGGTCGTACTGAATTAATTGTCTGTGGGTTCATGACGCATATGTGCATCAGCGCCACTGTACGTGCGGCAAAAGATCTCGGCTACCAAAGTACCGTTGTCGCTGATGCTTGCGCGACACGCGCATTACCCGGTCTTGAATCGGGCCATCTGGATGCCAAAGCACTGCATGAAATGGAATTGGTGGCTTTAGCTGATTTCTTTGCTTATATCGCTAAAGACGCAGCAGAGCTGGGCGCATAAACACAACACAAAAGATATCCGCTCCAGCAAACACGAAATCCGCGCTAGCAAAGGCGGGTTTTGTGCAAGACTGGCTCAGACTGAACACGCAGAAACCGCAAGCGCTAGACACAACGATACAACCAATTGAGAATAAAAATATTTTTTGATGCTGGTCAAACTCTTATTTAAGTCTTAAACTCCGCCATCAGTTAAAAACGCTACCTTAGCAAATCTTTAAAAAATGCTTGGATAAGCAGCTAAGGAAAGAGCGTTTTTACGTCGTTTTTTGGATCTGTCGTTAGCTTGTTTATAGGCATTCTTGCAAAACACTAACCAAGCTGAAGTAATAGCAGGCAGGCACTATATCCAGAAGCACTAAAAAGGAGTTTTGTGAGTTATGAATAGCCCATGCCGCTTTTACGCAGCCGAGAAAGTACAGAGCCTGTTTAATCAAAAACATCCTGCTGCAGCACTTAAAAGAGCTGATCACAAAACTCTTCTCCACAATATATCGAGCCAACCGCACAGATATCATGCTCGCCTTAAAGGGCTAGAAGCTGTGATTGTAAGGTTGCCTGCTGTTTGCATAACTATGTTTGATCTATACCCAATCAGTTTAATTAAAAACCAAGACCAAAATTCTTTAACCATTGCTTCAGCAGCATAAGTAGCAGGCGCAGTGGCTATTGTTCACTCAGTATATTTACACACATTAAACATAAGAGAAATTTGATGAGCACAGTACAAGCAGCCAGCATCGCGAAATTTAACAGCAAGGAAGCAGTGATCGGCATTGTCGGTTTAGGTTATGTAGGGCTGCCACTGATGCTGCGTTACAACAGCATTGGTTTTAAAGTACTGGGTATCGACATCAATGAGAAAAAAGTGACAGATTTAAATGCTGGTATCAGTGATATTGAGCACATCCCTAATGCGAATATTGCTGCAGCAGTAAAGACTGGCTTTGAAGCCACAACAGACTTTGCTCGTGTGAGTGAGTGTGATGCCTTAATTTTGTGCGTTCCCACGCCCCTTAATAAATATCGCGAGCCTGACCTCAGCTATGTTACGAGCACAACGAACTCACTCAAAGTCCATTTGCGCCCAGGGCAAATCGTTTCTTTAGAAAGTACGACCTATCCAGGTACTACCGAAGAAGAAATTCTGCCGCGAATTGAAGAGAGCGGTCTTAAAGTCGGCACAGATATTTTCTTGGTGTATTCACCAGAGCGTGAAGACCCAGGTAACCCAGATTTTGAAACTCGCACTATTCCAAAAGTGATTGGTGGTCATACACCTGCATGCTTAGAAGTGGGTAAAGCACTCTACGAGCCTGCTATTGATCAAGTGGTAGCAGTCAGCTCAACTAAAGCAGCTGAAATGACTAAACTGTTAGAAAATATTCACCGTGCAGTTAATATCGGCCTCGTCAATGAAATGAAAATTGTCGCTGACCGCATGGGCATTGATATTTTTGAAGTGATTGATGCGGCAGCCACTAAACCTTTTGGTTTTACCGCTTACTATCCCGGCCCCGGTCTAGGCGGTCACTGCATCCCAATTGACCCCTTCTACCTGACTTGGAAAGCTCGTGAATATGGCTTGCACACACGCTTTATTGAGCTGTCAGGTGAAGTGAATAAAGCCATGCCTGAGTATGTTATGGGCAAGTTGATGGATGGCTTAAACGACGCGGGTAAATCAGTTAAAGGCAGTAAAATTCTAGTACTGGGTATTTCGTATAAAAAGAACGTTGATGATATGCGTGAGTCACCCTCTGTTGAAGTGATGGAGTTGATTCAAGCCAAAGGTGCAACTGTTGCTTACAGCGACCCGCACGTACCCGTATTTCCAAAGATGCGCGCGCATAATTTTGATCTAAGCAGCACACCTATCAGCGCTGAAACACTTGCTGGTTTTGATGCTGTGGTATTAACCACCAATCACGATGGCTTTGATTACGACTTAATCAAACAGCACGCCAAACTGATTGTTGATACTCGTGGTGTTTACCGTGAGCCCGCTGCGCATATTATTCGCGCCTAATATTGAATTGCATGGCTGTGCGCTATAGGCGCAGGCATTGATAAAATACAGGATACTGACTTGAAAAATTTTGCTCTGATCGGTGCTGCTGGATATATCGCTCCACGCCACTTAAAAGCCATTAAAGAAACAGGCCATAACCTCGTTGTTGCCATGGATATCAATGATTCCGTGGGTATTATGGATAGTCACTTTCCTGACGCGGAGTTCTTTACTGAGTTTGAAGAGTTCTCTGGCTTTGTTGAAGACCTGAAGCAAAAAGGTGAAAAGCTCGACTATATTGCTATTTGCTCACCCAACTACTTGCACTTACCTCACATGAAATTTGCCCTACAAAACGGCATTGATGTGATTTGTGAAAAGCCGCTGGTACTCAATACTGCAGACTTAGACACACTGAGCCGCTATGAGAAACAACATGGCGCAAAAGTGAACTCGATTTTGCAATTACGTTTGCACCCATCCATTATTGCTCTGCGTGATAAAGTGCAAGCCGCGCCTGTTGATAAAGTTTTTGATGTGGATTTAACTTACTTAACCTCACGTGGTAAATGGTACTTAAAATCTTGGAAAGGCTTTGATGAAAAGTCCGGCGGCGTCGCTACCAATATTGGTGTGCATTTCTACGATATGTTGCATTTTATCTTTGGCAAAATCATTCATAACGAAGTCCATTACCGCGATGAAAAAACCTCATCTGGCTTTTTGCAGTATGAGCGTGCCAATGTGCGTTGGTTTTTATCCATTGATGCCAACCACTTGCCAGACAATGCTGTACACGGTGAAAAATCTACTTATCGCAGCATTGATGTAGAAGGTGAAGAGCTAGAGTTCTCCGGTGGCTTTACCGACCTGCACACACAAAGCTATCAGCGTATTTTAGATGGTAAAGGCTACGGCGTAGAAGACAACCGCGCCGCCATCGAAACCGTCGATGTGATGCGTAAGTCCAAGCTGGTCGAAAACCCAAGCAATCCACACCCATTGCTAGCCAAAGTCATCAAATAACGTAGGGCGGGCATTTATGGCCGCGTGTAACAATATTGAATCTGCCTACGCGTCAACTTTGAATGACATGTAGGTCGGTCTTTAGGCCGACAAGTCGCCCCAAGAGGCGACTAACATATTAAGAGGGAAATGCTATGTCGTATTACCAACACGCCAGCGCCATTGTCGACGAAGGCGCACAAATCGGCGCTGACTCCCGCGTCTGGCACTTTGTCCATGTATGCGGCGGTGCAAAAATCGGCAAGGGCGTCTCCCTCGGTCAAAACGTCTTTATTGGTAACAAAGTCACCATTGGCGATCACTGCAAAATCCAAAACAACGTCTCGGTCTACGACAACGTACACCTTGAAGAGGGCGTTTTTTGCGGCCCCAGTATGGTGTTTACCAATGTCTACAACCCGCGCTCACTGATTGAGCGCAAAGACCAGTACCTCGATACCCTAGTCAAAAAAGGTGCAACACTTGGTGCGAACTGCACCATAGTGTGCGGTGTGACTATCGGTGAATACGCCTTTGTAGGTGCTGGCGCTGTGATTAATAAAGACGTACCAGCTTATGCTCTAGTTGTTGGCGTACCCGGCAAGCAAATTGGCTGGATGAGCGAGTTTGGCGAGCAGTTAG
>DATERS010000108.1:0-2226 GCA_035271365.1 Thiopseudomonas sp. | reverse complement strand
TTTGCCCGCCAGTGCGCTGGCCGGTGGCACTTTATTGGTATTGGCCGATACGTTAGCGCGCACAGTGATTGCGCCGGAGCAGCTACCGGTTGGCGTGATTACCGCATTGCTCGGCGTCCCCACCTTCCTGTATTTACTGCATCGGAGCCGTTGATGAGCATACTGCACACCCGTGATCTGATCATCAACGTACCCAACCGCGCGGACGGCTTTGCGCTGAATATGAGTATTGAATCCGGCCAAGTTTGGGGTGTACTCGGCCCGAATGGCGCCGGTAAAACCACCTTATTGCATACATTGGCGGGATTGCTGCCAGCGCGTAGCGGCCAAGTCATCTTGAACGACTCACCGCTAGCAGACTTAAAACGCCGTGATATTGCCCGGCAATTAGGCTTAGTGTTTCAGGAACGCCAAGACAGTTTCCCAGCCACGGTATTGGAAACCGCGATGATCGGACGTCATCCGTGGCTGTCGCCTTGGGAAAGTGAAAAAAGTATAGATCTGCAGCGTGCGCAACAAGCGTTAGCAGCACTGGATGTCGATCATTTATCGGAACGCTTGCTCAGTACCTTATCCGGCGGCGAACATCAGCGCGTTGCGATTGCCACACTTATGACCCAAAACCCTGATATATGGTTGTTGGATGAGCCCACCAACCACTTGGATTTACATCATCAGGTCAAAGTCATGGGTCTGCTTAAAAATCAGGCGTCCTTAAACAAGACCGTATTTATGTGCCTGCATGATCTCAATCTAGCAGCACGTTGGTGCAGCCATGTATTGCTGCTGTATAGCAACGGTGATGCTTGCTGGGGACCGGCGAATGCCATGTTAAAACCCTCTGCACTTGAGCTGTTGTATAACCAAAAACTGCTGACTGTAGAAGTGGATGGCGCACCGGTGTTTGTACCTGTGTGCCGCGGCTCATCATCATAAAATGACAAATCTATGACTCTATCTGCGCCAGCACTGATTGCTGCTGCTTTCAAAGGCCCATTTAATAACCCACTGGAGAATACCCATGCGTGAACACGCCAAAGACCCCGCACGCCACGCTAAGCGTATGGCCGCCAAACAAAAAGTTATGCAAGAACGCATTGCCAATGCCGACAAAGAGCAAGGTATCCTGCTGGTCCTGACTGGTCCCGGCAAAGGTAAAAGCAGTTCCGGCTTTGGCATGGTGGCGCGCTCGCTCGGTCATGGTATGAAAGTTGGCATAGTGCAGTTTATTAAGGGTGCATTCAGTACCGGTGAGCAAGCCTTCTTTAGCAAGCTGCCCAATGTCGACTATCACGTGATGGGCCAAGGCTACACCTGGGATACTCAAGATCGTGAGCAAGATATCGCCTCAGCCAACGCTGCTTGGGAGATCGTTGTCGCCATGCTCAAAGACCCCAGCTATGATCTGATTTTGCTGGATGAACTCAATATTGCCCTGAAGTACGAATACTTAGATCTAGACCGTGTGCTGGACGATTTACAGGCACGCCCCGAGATGCAGCACGTGGTAGTGACGGGTCGCTACGCGCCGCAGGAACTGATCGATATCGCTGACACTGTGACTGAAATGGGCGCGGTAAAACACGCGTTCAAAGATCAGGGCATCAAAGCGCAAAAAGGTATTGAGCTGTAAATGATCACACTGATGATTCAGGGCACCACCTCTGATGCCGGTAAAACGACCGTAGTCGCAGCACTCTGTCGTTGGCTGGCGCGACAGGGTGTGTCGGTGGCACCCTTCAAACCGCAGAATATGGCGCTGAATAGCGCAGTCACCATCGATGCTGGCGAGATTGGACGCTCAACTGCCCTGCACGCTTTGGCCTGCGGGATCGAACCGCACAGCGATATGAATCCTGTGCTACTCAAACCACAAAGCGACTGTGGCGCGCAGGTAATTCTGCGCGGTCAGGTTTACGGCAACATGGATGCGCTGGATTATCACGCCTACAAAGCTGAGGCCATGCAGTCGGTGCTGGCGGCGTGGCGCGATTTAAGTCAGCGCTACGATGTGATTATTGCCGAAGGCGCTGGCAGCCCCGCGGAGATTAATCTGCGCGCCAACGACATCGCCAATATGGGTTTTGCTGAAGCCGCCGACTGCCCGGTGTTGTTAGTGGGTGATATCGAACGTGGCGGTGTATTTGCCCAGCTGGTGGGTACTTTAGAGTTGATCTCAGAGAGCGAGCAAGCCCGCACTCAAGGCTTTATTATCAACCGTTTTCG
>DATERS010000107.1:0-5646 GCA_035271365.1 Thiopseudomonas sp. | reverse complement strand
CAGATCAGCAAAACCGTGATTGCCAGCGAACTCGCTCTGCAGGATGATTTATCCTTCCGCCGCAATCCAGAAACCGGTGCGGTTGAATGCACCACTCGTCAGGCGCAGTAACCGCCTAGACTGCGAGCAGTAACACCGCCTGTTATTGCTCGCTCTATATCTGTATCGCTCGTCTGCCTATCAGCCAATTATTTCTTCTAGTGGATTCCTTTGTTATGTTGCTGCCCTCCCCTTGGCGTCAATTTTTCCCCGGTATTCTGGCTCTGGCTGAACAGCAACAGGTGTGGCTCGACAGTGCCGCTACCGCGCAAAAGCCGCAAGTGATGATTGATACGCTCAGCCAGTATTATCAAAACGGTGTTGCCAATGTGCACCGTGCTCAGCATCAACCAGGTGAGCGTGCCACGCGCGCCTTTGAAGAGGCACGCAGCAGTATTGCCAGCTGGCTACAGGCAGGTGAGCAGGATCAAGTGATTTTCACCAAGGGTACAACCGAAGGTATTAATCTGCTGAGTCAGGCCTTAGCCCATCAATTGCAAGCCGGTGATGAAATCCTTATCAGCGCGTATGAACATCACGCTAATTTACTGCCTTGGCAGCAATTAGCTCTGAGCCGTGGCCTAAAATTAAAAATCTTACCCATGGATAGCGCTGGGCATTTAGATATTGATCATGCCATAAGCCAGTTGTCACCCCGCGGTAGAGTGCTGGCGGTAAGCACACTATCGAATGTCGTGGGTCATCAGCAATCACTGGAACGCCTACTGAGCGCTGCCCGTGACATGGGTCTGTGGACAGTGATTGATGGCGCACAAGCCGCGGTGCATCAACGCCCAAACCTACAGCAATTGGACTGTGATTTTTTTGTCTGCTCAGCGCATAAACTCTATGGCCCCGATGGCGTTGGTATTTTGTTTGCTCGCGAGCATGCAGTCAGCGCATTACGTCATTGGCAGTTTGGTGGCGAAATGGTGCGTGAATGTGATTATCAACAGGCCGAGTTTTTACCTGCTCCTTTAGGCTTTGAACCTGGCACCCCCAGCACCGCCAATATTGTCGCCTTTGCCGCGACGTTGGACTGGTTGCAGAGTTTAGATAGCTCTGCGATTGCTCAGCATGAAGCCGCTTTACATCAAACACTACTGGAGGGTTTACAAGCACGTGGCATGCAGATTATTGGTGCGCCCAACTGTGCACTGGTCAGCTTTAATGCTCCCGGCATCCATCACGCTGATTTAGCCTTATTGCTCGGCGAGCAAGGTATTGCAGTACGTGCCGGGCATCACTGTGCAATGCCATTACTGAAAAGCTTAGGCTTAGCTGGAGCGCTGCGGGTATCACTGGCGATGTATAACGATGCTGATGATATCCAGCGATTTTTTAGCGCCTTAGATCAAGCTTTGGAGATTTTACAGTGAGTGAACTCAGTGCAGCCGCGCAGCAAGCTATTGATGACTTTCAAGCCTGCAAACAATGGGAGCAACGTGCGCGTCTACTTTTGCAATGGGGCAATCAGCTGGATGAATTACCCGAAGCCCAGCGCACTCCAGATACCTTAGTGCATGGCTGCGAAACCCGTGTCTGGCTAGTATTGGATCGACAGGCTGAGCCGCTGCGCTTTCAAGTGGCCAGTGAAGCGCGCTTACTGCGTGGTTTGTTAGGCTTGTTATTACTGCGGATTGACGGTTTAACTGCAGAACAGATCAGCGCAGTCGATGCAGCGCAATGGTTTAATCAGCTGGGCTTAAGCCGACAACTCTCACCCTCACGCAGCAATGGCCTCAATGCCGTACTGAATACCATGCACGAGCTACTTCAGCAGCCCGCATAAACAGCGCTGTAACGCCTGCCCTGCAAGCGTAAGCCTTTGACGCATACATCTTAGCCGCGTGGATGGTGCTCACTGTGGATCGCTTGCAAGCGCGCTCGTGCGACGTGAGTATAAATTTGTGTGGTGGATAAATCACTGTGCCCGAGCAACATCTGCACCACGCGTAAATCCGCACCGTGATTTAACAAATGCGTGGCAAAGGCATGGCGAAGGGTATGTGGCGACAGTGGTTTAGTAATACCTGCCGCTTTGGCATGTATTTTAATCCGATACCAAAAGGTCTGCCGCGTCATCTGCTGCCCACGTTGACTGGGAAACAACACATCAGTGGCTGAGGCATTCAGCAGTTGCCCGCGCCCTTCTTTGATATACAACACCAACCAATCTAAAGCCGTTTCGCCCAATGGCACTAAGCGCTCTTTAGAGCCTTTGCCCATCACGCGCACCACACCTTGGCGCATATTCAGCTGATCTAAGGTCAAGCTGATCAATTCCGTGACGCGCAAACCACAGGCATATAGCACTTCCAGCATGCAGCGATCACGCAACCCCAGTAACTCTTCAATATCGGGTGCGGCTAATAAGGCTTCAACATCGGCTTCCGATAAGGTATCAGGCAACGAGCGCCCTATTTGTGGCAATTCAATCTGCAAGGTGGGATTTTCAACAATCAAACCTTCTTCCAACGCATACTGATAAAATCCGCGTGCGCCCGATAAAAACCGCGCACTGGAACGAGCTTTATAGCCGGTTTCTAAACGCCAACTTAAATACTCCAGCAAGGTCTCACGTCGCACCTGTTGCAAGGTCTGGCCACGGGGCAATAACCACTGTGCAAAATGCTCAAGATCACTGCGATAGGCCATGCGCGTATTATCCGCCAAGCCACGCTGCAACCATGCGGCATCCAAGAAACGCGTTAACGCCGATAAATCAGGCTGAATATCAGCATTCATTTAGATCACACCTTATTTTACACATCAGTATTGCAGGCAGTATAAAGGCTTTACAAATACATTCGCACCCACACAGCCGTATGGTTACAATATACAACCCTAAATTATTGGTACCCACAGGTTATGTCCAAACACGCATTACAGCCCGCAGGTAACTTCCCCAAAGCCGGTCTTGGAAAACGTCTAGCCGCCGTTTTTTATGACTTTATGCTGTGCATTGCCTTGGTGATGGTGATTACTCTCGTTTACCAACAAGGCATTCTGCGCTTAATCTACGGTGCAGAAGCACTACAAGTGATGGCTGACAGCAAAATGCTCGACATCGATCCTGTGCTTTCGACTCTGCTGTTTTTTTCGGTCTTTGCTTTCTTCGCCAAATTCTGGACACACGGCGGGCAAACACTGGGGATGCAAGTCTGGGGCTTGCGCGTACAGAATCCTGATGGCAGCGCTATCGACGTCTGGCAAGCACTGTTGCGCTTTTTAATCGCCATCTTCGCGTGGTTGCCAGCAGGCTTAGGTGTGTGGTGGATGCTGTTTGACAAACACAAACGCACCTGGTCGGATATCTACTCCGGCAGCGATGTGGTGCAACTGCCGAAAAACATTCACAAGAAGTAAAGCTGGCAAGACGGCGTCTGAGATTATAGACAGGCGCCGCACTTGCAAGAATGAATCAATCAGACACTGACTCGCGATGAATATCCAGCGTGTTTAATGCGCTGAGCACTTCAGCTAATGGCAAGCCCACGACAGCGCTGTAGCTGCCAGAGATGGTGCTAACAAACACCCCGCCCTTGCTTTGAATGCCATAACCACCGGCTTTATCTTGCTGCTCGCCCGTCTGCCAATACCATTCAATCTCTTTACTGGTAATCGGACGGAAAAACACTGTGGTATTGACCCGTTGCACACGTATTTGCTCATGTGTTTTGATGGCAAAAGCCGTCATCACTACATGCGAACGGCCGGATAATGCACGCAGCATATCTTGCGCTTGAGTCTGATCCTGCGGCTTACCCAGAATACTATCCTCAAGCACAACAATGGTGTCAGCAGCCAATACCACAGCATGCTCATCATCTTGCACACTATTAAAACCCGCCTCAGCTTTTTCTTTAGCAAGACGCTCAACATACGCATTGGGCAGCTCGTTGGGGCGTTGGGTTTCATCAATGCTGATATCAAGAGTAGAGAATTTGATATCTGTTTGAGCTAATAAATCGCGGCGTCTGGGCGATGTGGAAGCTAAGTACAGCGTCATACGTTTTAAACCTGTGTGATCAAATCAGTGGATTTGCAAACTAAGGACATCGCTAGAGCAATAATATACCTGTTGCGATGTTGCAATGACTGCAAGTCAGCTGTTTGCTCGTTGAATGATATTTTCAATGGTGATTTATCAGTGCAACTCAATTTTACTGTAAGGTAACTGACTGCTTAAAACACAAATAGATTCATTTAAAAATCAATTATATTTTAAGCAGTCACAGTGTCGTTAGTGCAGTAAGTCTTCTGGAATATTACCGCCGTTTTCAGCGATACGCGCTAACACAGTTTTATGCAGCCACATGTTCATCTGTGCAGAATCACTCATCAGCTCAGCTGGACAATTCAATTCTGCAGCCAGCTCTTTACGTGCAGCAAAGCTGCTATCGATATCGAGCAGTTTTAATAAATCAACAATCGAGGTACGCCAGTTCAGCTTTTGTGTATTCGCTGCTGCACGCTGTTCAAGTTGCGCAACAACATCAACCAAAGGCACAGCTGCAGATGTAGCAACTGCAACCGGTGGACTGACTGCTTCAACAGACACTGTATCGTCAGCTGAGCTTTTAGGAGCAGCTTGCGCTGAACCGATTCCGAGCTTGCTAAGAATGCTATTAAAGAAACCCATATGATTCTCCTTTTTACGTGGGTGTGTTGTTGCATTGGATTATATAGTTTTGATTATGGTTGAAAAGGTGCTGCGGGTCACCTTTTAATCGGATATCTATATTTTTTTGATTATTTCGTCATATTTTAGGGGTATTAAATGCAAGGTGTTGTCATTCTAGTTGATGTACAGAATATTTATTATACGGTGCGCCAAGGCTTTGCCACGGGCTTTGACTATAACGCTTTTTGGGCAGAAGCCACCGCGGGTCGTAAAGTTGTCAAGGCAATTGCCTATGCAACCGAGCGTGGTGATGAAAAACAACGGCAGTTTCAAAACATTTTGCGTGCGATTGGTTTCGAGGTGAAATTAAAGCCTTATGTACAGCGCAGCGATGGCAGCCGCAAGGGTGACTGGGATGTGGGTATTGCCGTGGATGCTATGGAGTTTTCGCACTTAGCTGATGTGGTGGTGATGGCCACCGGCGATGGCGATTTTGATGTGCTGGTGGAACGTATTCGTACCTTGCATAAGGTTGATGTTGAAGTGTTTGGCGTCGAAGAATTTACTGCCTTTTCACTGATTCGTGCGGCGTCTAAATTTAGACCCATTAATGGCAGTTTATTATTAGGCCGCCATTAATATTTCTAGAGCTATATCGCAGATGAGTTTCGAGGCTGAGTCAACCCGTGCGGTTTATGATCAGCCTCGAAATTCGTCCCTACTGATCGAACTCATTCCCTTGTATCTAAGTTGTTAGTGTAGTTATTGCTATTAAGTAAGCGCTTACCTGCAACCCTTCAGTAGAGCGTTAATCCTCAGAGCACAGATCCGTACTGCGATGAATCGGCAGCAGTTGCAGCGGCCCTTGAAAGCCTTGCTGTCTGAGGCCTTTTTGCTGTTGGGCGTTATAGAGTAATAACGCTTTCAGCGGATCACTGTCCGGCAACTGCTGAGCAAAGGCAATCACACTGGGCGCTAGC
>DATERS010000106.1:0-8187 GCA_035271365.1 Thiopseudomonas sp. | reverse complement strand
CCGCAGTGCCAACCGTGGTGATTGCTCACAAGCTTGCCGTTTGCCCTACACCTTGAAAGACGATGAAGGCCGTGTGGTCGCTTATGACAAGCACCTGTTGTCGATGAAAGATAATAACCAAAGCGCGAATTTACGTGATTTGGTTGATGCCGGTGTGCGCTCCTTTAAGATTGAAGGGCGCTATAAAGATATGACTTATGTGAAAAATATCACCGCCTATTATCGTCAGCAGTTGGATGAGATCTTACTGGAACGCCCGGAGTTAGCGCGTTCGTCCAGTGGTTTTACCGAGCACTTCTTTGCGCCTGATCCGGATAAAACTTTCCACCGTGGCAGCACGGATTACTTTGTCAGCGATCGCAAAGTGGATATCGGTGCTTTTGATTCGCCGAAATTTATTGGTTTGCCGGTCGGTGAGATTTTAGGCATTGGCAGAAATGATATCAGCGTACAAACCACAGAACCGCTGGCCAATGGCGATGGTTTAAACGTTTTATATAAGCGTGAAGTGATTGGTTTTCGTGCCAATACGGTGCAGCAAGTCTGTGAGTACGAACAAGACGGGCAGATGATTCGTCAATACCGTGTGGTGCCCAATGATATGCGCGCCGAGCTCAAAGAACTGCGCCCGCCGTATCAGCTTAATCGTAATATGGACCATAACTGGCAGCTGGCGCTGCAAAAGAAATCATCCGAACGCCGTGTCTTGTTGGATTGGCAAGTGCAGCTCGATGAGCAGCAACTCACGCTCACTGCGATCAGTGAAGAAGGTGTCAGCGTCAGCGTGCAACAGGCTGGGCCATTCACTGCTGCCGACGATTCAGCTAAAGCCATTGCGCAAATTAAAGATACGCTGAGTAAATTGGGTACCACGATTTATCATGCGCAAAAGATTAATGTGCAAGCTGAGCAAGCATTGTTTGTGCCGAACTCGCAGCTAAAAGCCTTGCGCCGTGATGCCATTGCAGCATTGACCGAGGCGCGTGTGGCCGCGCATCCAAAAGGTTTCCGCAAGCCGGTCAGCGATCCAGCGCCAGTGTATCCAGAATCGCATTTAACTTTCTTAGCCAACGTCTACAATGAAAAAGCCCGTGCGTTTTACCATAAGTACGGTGTGCAGTTGATTGATGCGGCCTATGAAGCGCATGAAGAAACCGGTGATGTGCCGGTGATGATCACTAAGCACTGTCTACGTTTCTCTTTTAACTTGTGCCCAAAGCAAGCTAAAGGCGTCACTGGCGTGCGCACTAAAGTCAGCGATATGCAGTTGATTCATGGCGATGAAGTGCTGACTTTGAAGTTTGATTGCAAGCCGTGCGAGATGCACATTATCGGTAAAATGAAAGGTCATATCCTTAACTTACCATTGGCAGGTAGCGCAGAAGCCAATGCCAGTATGGTGGGTCATATCACCCCCGATGATCTGCTGAAAACCATTCGACGTTAATAGGGGGAGCTTAGATCTCCAACCGTAGGGCGGGCATTTATGCCCGCCATGCCCACCGGTTAATACATGTCAAACCTGTCCCTGTTGTTCTGTTTAATCCATTGCAAACGGGCCATGGGTAAGATTGCAACCCTGCTGCGCGGGCATAAATGCCCGCCCTACAAGAACTAAAAATCATCCGCCCCGCATTCCAATACCGGCAAACTATTGTATTCTTAGCCCATTCAAGAGCCGGACACAGCCCAGGTTCGCAGATTCACAATGGAGCCCGCAGTCGATATGTCTCACCTATTACGCATCATTATGATCAATGGCCACTTGCAAGGTGTCATTGAGCTGGATCTGGATGGCCACACCAATATTTGCGGCACCAACGCCTCAGGAAAGACCACGCTGCAACGCCTGATCCCGGTGTTTTACGGTGAACGACCCAATACTGTGGTGCCTAAAACTCGCAAGAAATTCGATCAGTTTTACCTGCCCAACAGCAACTCCTATCTGATTTATGAATACCGCCGTGAAACGGGCAATACCTGTCATGTCGCCATCACCCGTAAAAAAGATGACGGCGTCAGCTATCGCTTTATTAATGCGGCTTATAGCCCAGAGCTGTACTTTAATGACGAGCGTCAAGCTTATAGCTATGCAGAATTTACCGCCGGTTTACGCCAGCGTGGTATCGACAGTTCGCACCGCATTGATACCATCAGTGAATACCGCAGCATTATTCAGAACGACTTTAGCTTACTGAGCGGCAGCTTGCCGCGCGTGGAGTCGACCCGTATTCGACAAACTGCGCTGCGTTACAGTCTGGTAGAAAGCCCGCACCGCTTACGTCATATCGAAAAGCTGGTGTCGGCTGTGCATGCCAAAGAAGGCAAAATGGACACCTTGAAAACCATGCTGGCGGCGATTTTTGAGGATGAGGGTGTGGCATTACCCACCACTCAGGTCAAAGGGGCGCAAGTGCGTGAGTGGGTGCAGCGTGTGCGTCAATCGCGCCGTCTCAGTAGTCTTAATCAAGATGTCAGCGGTATCAGTACGCAAGTGGATACGCTGAATACACTTGAGCAGACCTTGTGGCAGTTGCAGCCGCTGTTATTGGAAGATGCCAGTCAGCTTGAGCGTCAATGTGCTGATCAAGAGGCCGAGATTAAACAGGCTCAACGCGCGCTGGATTTAAAAGAACAGCAGTATGAAAGTCAGCGTCAGGCGCAGAACGACAAGCACAGTCAAGTCAGTAGTCAGCTGGCGCAAGTTGAAACGGACCTGAATGATATTGAATCACGCTATGAGCAATTTACTCAGGCGGATATGCAAGGCTTAGAAAACGACGTTAATCAATTGCCTGAGTGGCGTGCTAAACGTGAAGAGTTGGCCACGCACTTGCAACTTATGCGTGAGGCCGAAGGTGGTTCGCGGCAGCGCTTTGAATCGCGTAAGTTGGAGTTGTCTGAGCAGCTGAATGCCTTTGTTGAAAAGATGAGCCAGCAGCAACATAAACTGCGCAATAGCGAACAAGAGTTGCGTGCACAGCAGACGCAAGAACAACGTCAGTTGGAGCAGGAAGACCGCCAAAAGCAGCAACTGCTGAACGAAGACTATCAAGCTAAACATACGACTCTTATTGAGCAGCAAGCGGACAGTAAAGCGCGTTTAAATGCGCCATTAATGACCGTAGAAGAACAGCAGAATCTTGATGAGAAGCAAGCACGTATTGATGATGTGCAACTGCAGTTGTCAGCGCAAGCGGATGATATTGAGCGTCTGCATGCAGCCTGTGAGCAGAGTAAAGCGCAGCAGCATCAACACTTAGACGCCATCAGTGCGCAGCGTAAAACCTTGCGTTTAGCGCAACAGCGTTATGCGCAGCTAAAATTGCAACAAGAACCTAAGCTCGGCAGTTTGCGCCACTTTTTACAGGATCAGATTCCAGGTTGGCAGCACAGTGTCGGCAAAGTGATTCGTGATGACTTGCTTGAGCGCACTGATTTAGCACCAAGGTTGCTTGAGTCTGCAACAGAGTCTGCCCAGCTCGACAGCTCGACTCAGCAGCAACTGTTTAATATGCAATTGGATTTGGCGGCGATTGAATTGCCGGTCTATGCGCAAGATGAGCAGGCATTATTGACCGCGATGGAGAAGACGCTCAGTGATATAAGTCATCTTGAGCAGCACTTAGCAGCTTTGGAGAACGAACAGAAAGGCCTGAATAGCAGCGTCCAGCAGCAACAGGCACTGTGGTACAAGGCCCGGCAAAAGCGCGATATCACTCTGACGGATTTAAACTTTGCTCGCGATGCTCGTCAGCGTTTAGTTGAGGAATATCAGCAACTGCAACAGCAGCGTAAAGTCAGCTTGCAAGAGCAGCAGCAACAGTTAGAGAAGCAGCTTGAAACTCTTAAGTCCCAGCATAAAACAGCCGTGCATGAGCATGACAGTGCCTTTAAAACCATGTTGTTGGAATACCAAGCCGATTGGCAGCAGGCGCTGAATGTGCTGCGCGAGCAGATTGCACAGCTGGATAAAAACACTCAAGCGAAACGCCAAGAAACTGAGCAGCAAGTCCATGAGTTACAAGTGGCTTTAGAGCAGGAGTTACGTGAGCAGGGCATTGATCCAGAGAAACTCAAAGAGATTGAGCTGCGTTTAAAAACCATACGTCAGCAGGTCAATGTCACTGAAGAACGTCGCGATGAATTGGATGCGTACCGTCAATTTATGCGCGTGGATTGGCAGCAGCGTAAACCTGATTTACTCGGTCAAGAACGCCTACTTAAACAGCAGAAAACCGAACTGGCTGGGCAGCTTGCCGAGCATAAAGCCCTGTTTTTAGAGCAGAAAAAAAGCGCCACCGTGGCGATTAAAACCAGTGCCGCTCAGCTGGATCAGCAGCGCAAGCAACGTGAACAGATAGTGCCGCTACTGAAGCAATTGGAGCAGTTTCCCAAACCCGCTGCAACGCTTGAGCAGGCTCAGAGTAGCGGTGATTGTACTGAACGTATTGAACGCACTCGCAGTGCCTTGCAGGAAAAGCAGCAACTGGATCTGCAGCTTAAAAACACTATGCAAGTCTTTGAGCGTGAACTGCTCAAGGATGCTGCGCAAGATTTCCTGGATATGTGGGGGCATCAGCAGCAGACGATGGGGCTGACACCTTCACCGCAGCAGAGCTTGGCCGCTTATCAGCAAATGCTGCGTATTTTGCAGGATCTGCAACTGAGCTTGCTGGCGCAGGGCAGTAACTATGGTGCGGATCTGAGTACCTTCTTTGATGTGTTTAGTGATCTTAATCGTCGTATTAGCGCGCAAAGCCGACGTTTAAGCGAGGAAGTCACTGAAGAGTTTGTGCTGGAAGGCATCAGTAAATCAGAAGTGCGCATTCATTCCAGTATTGATGAGCTGGGCTTTTGGAAGCCGCTGAAGCGTTTTGCCAAGCTCTATAAGGAGTGGGAGCAGGATGCCGAACAGTTGCCCAGCGATGCCTATTTAGATGCGCTGAATGCGCTGGCAGAGTTATTACGCAATGATCAACAGTTCTCTTTTGAGAGCTTATTGCGCTTAGAGCTGCATCTGAATGAAGGCGGCTCTGATCTAATTATTCGTAATGATCGTCAGTTATTAGAAGCCTCCAGTCACGGTATGGCGTACCTGATTTTATGTAAGTATTTATTGGCCTTTACCCGTTTATTACGCGATAAAGCACAAGTGACTATTCATTGGCCGATTGATGAAATTGGTACCTTGGCTTATCACAACGTGGAGAAGTTATTTAAAGCCTGTGAAAACAACAATATCTTTATTGTTGGCGCGTTTCCAAACCCTGAGTCAGACGTGCTGACACTGTTTAAAAACCGCTATTTAATTGAAAAAGATAATAAGAAAAACTCACATAGCCAGCTCAAGCGTATCGAGCCTCAACTCAGTCGTTTGTCACAGCGCTTATTGCAACACCGTCAGGAGATTGGCCAATGATGATGCAGCACAGTTATTTACTCGAGCAATTACTCAATGGCGCTTTTGTCTGTGAAGTGAGCAACAGTGAAGCGTTTCGCCAGTTACAAAATGAGCATACGCGTGAAGATTTTGATCAGTACTTACGTCCACTCAATCGCCGCTTAGCCAGTAATCCTGAGGGCAGCGTTTGGTTTTTAGCCTGGCGTGAATTAAGCCCGCCACTGCGTGAGCAATTATCTCAGCAATTTAAAGACACGCTGGACAGTTTAGTGCCGATGCTCAAGCTGCTGCAGCTGGCTCAAGAAACCTTAGGGCATGAAAATGTGCTGACCGCTAATGATATTCTGAATCGTCACGATATGGCCGCACGTATTGAAAACAACCCCAGCTTGCGTGAGCAGTTGCAGGCGTTGGTGCAAACTCGTTTTTTCCAATCGCAAAGTGAGGATGTCGGTGGTCAGCTCAAGCAAGTGTTTGATCGTTTACGCAGCCATGGTTATCTGCATCAGCCGCATAAAGACCGTCACCATTATATTGTTACGGGCAAGATTGATTATCTAATTGATTTAACCCGCTTTATTCGTGAAGAAGAAAATATTTATATCGATGACGAGCTGCCACCCAGTCAAGAGGACCTGCTTGAATGAGTACGCTTGATTACCATAGCGAAGCCGTTAAAAAAGGCGTTGAGCGTTTAAAAATACTCGGCAGACACGGCGAGTTATTGATGCAGAGTTACTATGGTGTGGCTCCAGATGAAGCGCAGCTGGGCGCGCGTGCGATCAATCAATTGATGGATGCCAATATTCTAGAGCGCTTGAGTGAAGCGTCGGGCTTAACCTTAAGTGATCCTGTGCGGCAGATGATTGTGCATCTGATCGCCGATGAGCAGCGGCGCAAAGTCAATGCCGATATCGGTGATTTTCTGTTGAATATTCGTAAGTTAGTCAGCAAAATTTATGACGCTGAAGGCAAGGGGAATTATCAGGGCAGCGCCTATTGGCAATCGCAGTTAGGCCAAGAAGTGGATGACTTAAACAGCCGTATTGCCACCGGGATTAAAAGTCTGTGGAATCGCCTTAATACCGACTTTGCCTTTGTCAGCAGCGTACAAGAAAAAATTGAAGAAAATGAAAAAGCCCATACTGAAGTGCTGCGCTGGCTGGATGGTTTAAAGCTGATTGATTTTAAAGAATTGATTAAGTTTGCCGGCAGTAACGGTGGTTTGCGCCACATTTTAGTGCGTCAATTGCAAGATCAGGTCAGTGGTCACTTTGGTAGCTTGCGTGAAGTGCAAAGCCGTCTTAATGAGCTGATGGCACGCTTTCGACAGCAACAGGCGCGTAATCTTTTAGTGCGTGGCATGCTGCAGTTTTTCCAAGATAAGCCCAACTTTCAGCCTGCAGATTATTCCCAGCGCAGCCATGTGCCCGATCTACTCAATCAAGCCGCACCGTTGTCCCCCAGTGTCGCTATTGCCTTGGATCGCCAGCATGACAGCCAAGAGATGCAGCAGTTGTTGGCACGCTTACCGGCTCGCCCTGAGCGTGAAGCTGAAGGGCTCAGTGTCGCGCAGCCGGTGCTTGCGCAAGATGATGCAACCATTCTGGCCAAGCGCCGCGCTCTACATGAAGATGTAGTGTCGTTTTATTTAAGCGTATTGGATCAGCAGCGTAATCAAAGTGCTTTAGATTATCTGCATGCGTCGAAGCTGGGCTGGGACCCGGAAATATGGATCTACCAAGTCATAGCCGACTATCAAGGCTTATCAGAAGCTGAGCAGGGCGCGTTTCATTTGCACTATAAAGAAGTGCAAGCCGGGCCCTTTAATGATGTGTGGCTGATCAAGGATGTTGAATTACAGCTTCTTAGTGAGGGATTATTATGAGTATTGATTTAGCACCAAGGGTGCGTGACGTTTTAAAACGGGTTAAAAATACCGTTGCTCAAAAGCAGCGTGCAGAGCGTAAGGCGCAAACGGATGCGATGCAGCAACTACTAAGCTGGTGTGATCGCCATGAGTTGGAAACCCAGAGTTGGTTTGGCCGCAGTAAGGTGGTGTTTGATCAAGCTGTCTTAGCGAGAATTGAGCAGACATTAAGTGAGTTGAATCTCTTCAGTTTGGATGTTGATTTGTCTGACACTTCACGTCTGACTCAAGCCCAAGGCGCTGATGCTGAATATAAAGGTATGGGTTTAGCACCGATGGAACGGCGCGTGTTGATTGCGCAAGCCAATTGCGGCGCGTACTTTCCGGAGTGGGTGAATGAATCACCGAGCCAATGGGTGATGGATATTGATTGGCAGACACTGCAGCTCAGCGAGTATGCCTATGTGCTGATGGTGGAAAACCGCGATATGTTTTATCAGTACTTTGCCCTGCATCCGCAGCATTACACTTTACCGCCCGAGGCATTAGCCGCGCTGGTGATTTATCGCGGTGATGGCGATGAAAGTAAAGGCTGTAAAGCACTGCGTGAAGCCTGTTTAGCTCAGGGCAAGCCGCTGGTGTACTTTGGCGACTATGATAATGCCGGACTCAATTTTGCAGTGAATGGCGGCTATACCCATATCCTGCTGCCGCAGCATGCTTATCTGTTGGCACGCGCCAATGATATGTCCCAAGATGCAAAACAAGTGCAGCTAGCGCCCAGTGTGATTGCCTTTGCTCAGCAGTTGCCGGACAGTGATCCGCTGAAAGCGTTATTACTCTATAACGCCCAACAGCAAAAAGGCCTCAGACAGCAAGGCTTTCAAGGGCCGCTGCAACTGCTGCCGATTCA
>DATERS010000105.1:0-17866 GCA_035271365.1 Thiopseudomonas sp. | reverse complement strand
CCTGTTTGCTGATTTTCAACTTTAACCACTACGCCACCCCGCGCAGCGATAATCGGCGTACCTTCTGGCATGGCAATATCCAATGCATAACGGCTTTTGGGGGTAAAGTGACTGTACTTGCCATTAGCACCTTGAGTCAGGCGAAATGGACCACCACGCCAGGCTAGCGGATACTCATGCGCAGCAGGCAGCATACTTGGATCGCCAAGTGCATAACGCAGCTTAGGCTCATATTGCACAGATTGTGCTGGGTTTTTCGCCACTAAAGTCAACACCGTTACACTGCTGCGCGGCGCTATGACCTGACGTATGGGTGATTGTAGTCCGCCGGCAATATTAGCTTGATTTTCCAGCACCAACTCAACTTCAACCGGAGCATAAAGGTTATTGCGCAATACCAGCTCATCACCTGTCGCTTGCTTGCGCATTTCCAGTTTGACATCCTTTTCAACACGCTCAACGCGCTCAACAACCGCAGGCTCATTAAAGACAAAGACTTGCGCACCCGCTTTAGCTTTATCGGTATAGGTCACCACACCATTTTTATCAGTGTATTTATACACACTAAAGCCATAACTGTGGCTGCTTAAGAATGCGAAACAGGTCATAACTAGAATTTTTTTACGCATCACTTACACCCAAAATGAACTCAGCTATACAACATAGCAGCGCTGACACAGCGATCAATCAATAAAAATAGCAATATATGTTGAGATAAGTATAAAACACAGGCTAATGCGCTGACCTACTATTTTTATCAGGCACTGGGGGTGAAATGACGCTGTGTCGTACCACGCGCAATCAAGCGTGATAAGTAATTCATTTTTTGCGGATCACTATCAACAAAACGGCAGGTCACTTGTAGCCATTCACTATCAGGGCTCGACTCTAACGCACTGACAGCATGCACATAGGCATTGAGTCGTGCGACCTCGGCCTCTTCACCTTGTTCTAAATCTAACACGGCGCTATCAAGCACTTGAGGTAGATTTTTACCGCGCTTCACCACTAACAATGCATCTTTTAAACTGAGTGCTTTAATCACACAGGCAAATTCACCGTTGGATAAACGTAAGCGCCCCTGACCTTGGCCACGCACTGTACTGCTGCTGGGTGAGGCAGTGGGTGCGGACTGTTTAGCTGGAATAGGTGCAGACGATGACGCAAGCAAGGGTGAAGCCACTGTTTTTTTCACAGTTTGAGACGCTGCAGTCGTCGCGGTTTTTTGTCCGGTCAAGATCGATAATGAATCTGTCGCCATCCCGGTACTCAAAGTCTTGGTTGGCGCCGAGGCTGCTAATGCAGCTAAACGGCCACTGCGGGTCAAGGCTTTAGTCACTTTGCTGGTGAGCTGCTCATGGGTAAAAGGCTTACCCACATAGTCGGTGACACCGGCATGAATCGCTTGGACAACATTATCTTTATCGCCAAGGCTGGTCACCATAATAAATGGCACCGTTTTAAATTGTGGCTGCTGACGAAACCATTCAAGCAGCTCTAAGCCACTCATTTCCGGCATTTCCCAGTCACATAAGATCAAATCAAAACTTTGTTTAGCAAGAATCTGTTTGGCTTTAAGCCCATTCACTGCTTCTTCAATCTGAATACCAGGGAAGTAACTGCGCAAACTCTTTTTAATCAAATCACGAATAAATACGGCATCATCAACAACCAACACACTGACTTTACTCATGGAGCTCCCCTGTAGCTATCGCGTACCTGCACTTAACGAGTCACACAGACCATTAAGTGCAAGTGTATTATCAGCTCACTAATAGCTTAAGCTTGAACTTCAGCGTTAGCCTGCATGCGCTGTAATTCTTGCGCATACAGTGCATCAAAGTTAACAGGTGCCAACATCAATGCAGGGAACGAGCCTCGCACCACTAAGCTATCCAGAGTTTCACGCGCATAAGGGAATAAAATATTTGGGCAGAATGCACCCAATGCATGACCTTGAGCCGCTGCATCTAAACCTTGAATTAAGAAAATACCGGCCTGCTGAACTTCAACAATAAAAGCAATTTCTTCGCCGGTTTTAACCGTCGCAGTTAGAGTCAATACCACTTCGTAAAAGTCGCCTTCTAAAGCGCGCTGACGGGTGTTGAGATCCAGTTCAATATTTGGATTCCACTCTTCACGGAAAATCTCTGGGCTTTTTGGTGCTTCAAATGATAAATCTTTGACATAAATACGCTGTAAAGAAAACTGTGAAACGGGTTCTTCTTGCGCAGCTACGTTATTCGCTTGTTCGCTCATGTATCTTCTACCCTTAATTTAAATCTATATTCAAAAATTGTCTTAATACGCTCGCGTATCTTGTACAACAACAATGGTGATTTTTCTAGTCCTACGACGCTAATAGCGCGTCGAGCTTGCCGCTGCGCTCAAGCGCAAACAGCTCATCACAACCGCCGACATGCAGCGCATCAATCCAGATTTGCGGTACTGAAGTGCGTTTGGCTTTTTCAGCCATTTTAGCGCGCACATCAGGTTTGCCATCCACTTTAATTTCTTCAAACTTCACGCCTTTGTTACTCAGCAAAGTTTTTGCACGAATACAGAAAGGACACCAGTCACTGGAATATATAATTACTTTAGCCATTTTATTTCACCACTGGCAGGTTTTCACTGCGCCAGCCGGCAATACCACCGGATAAACGCGCAGCGTTAAAGCCAGCCTTCTTTAATTCAGAACATGCACCACCAGCGTTAACGCCCGAGGCACACACCACGATAATCGTTTTATCTTTGTGCTTTTCCAGCTCAGTCATACGGGTCTTAAGCTGATCATTGCTGATATTAACCGAACCCACGATATGTCCAGTGGTAAAGTCTTTTTTCTGGCGGATATCTAGGACAAACGCCTCATCACGATTCACCATCGCTGTCAGCTCACGCGAGCTTAAGTTACGCCCTGAATTACGCGATTGCTGCAGAATCAGCAACACAACAAGAGTGATGAATATTCCACTGAGCACATAGTGCGCAGTCAGAAACTCAAGAAATTTAGCAAGCGTATCAGCAATCATAATTGGCACCCAAAGCGTTAGAATCCGCAAAGTATACACAGACCTGCGCATTCTCTGAACCACTAACAATGACGCGCCGAGCACATCCAGCTAAACTGAGCCTATATTCTGTTCTTTACTTGTGAGTTTATTCTTATGCATGCCACGCCTAAACCTTTGGTTCTCGTTATTCTCGATGGTTTTGGTCATAGCGACAGCCCTGACTGCAACGCCATTTATAGCGCTAACACCCCTGTGTACGATCGACTGCGCAAGCAGTTCCCCAATAGCCTGATTTCCGGCAGCGGTATGGATGTGGGCCTGCCTGATGGTCAAATGGGTAACTCAGAAGTGGGCCATATGAACCTTGGCGCGGGCCGTGTGGTGTATCAAGATTTCACTCGCATTACTAAAGCGATTAAGGATGGTGATTTCTTCACCAATCCAGCACTGACCACAGCGGTTGACCAAGCGGTTGAGCACGGCAAAGCAGTGCATATTTTAGGCCTACTGTCTGAAGGCGGCGTACACAGCCACCAAGATCATATTATTTCTATGATTGAATTAGCTGCGCAACGCGGTGCTGACAAGATTTATTTACATGCCTTCTTAGATGGTCGCGACACTCCGCCACGCAGTGCTCAGCCTTCGATTGAAGCCATTGAAGCCACTTGCGCAAAACTTGGCAAAGGCCGTATCGCCAGCCTGATTGGTCGTTACTATGCAATGGACCGTGACAATCGTTGGGATCGTGTGGAACAAGCATGGCAGCTACTGGTGGATGGTTTAGGTATGAACCAAGCCGAGAGCGCAACTGCTGCATTGGCCGCCTCTTATGCCTGTGATGAGTCCGATGAGTTTGTTAAAGCCGTCAGCATTGGCGAACCTGTGCGCATGGAAGATGGCGACAGCGTGATCTTTATGAACTTCCGCTCGGATCGTGCTCGCGAACTCAGCCATGCCTTCTTAGATGAAGATTTCTCTGGTTTTAATCGTCAGCGTGTACCGCAACTCAGCCAGTTTGTCATGCTCACGCAATATGCTGCTGATTTACCTGCACCCAGCGCTTTTGCGCCCACTGCATTGGTCAATGTGCTCGGTGAGTACCTGGCTGATCAAGGTAAAACCCAACTGCGCATTGCTGAAACCGAAAAATACGCGCATGTGACCTTCTTCTTCTCAGGTGGTCGTGAACAGCCTTTTGCCGGCGAAGAACGTATTTTAATTCCTTCACCCAACGTGGCCACTTATGACTTACAGCCGCAAATGAGCGCACCAGAAGTCACCGACCGCATCGTTGCAGCGATTGAAAAGCAACAATACGATGTGATTATAGTGAACTATGCCAACGGCGATATGGTCGGCCATACCGGTGTCTTTGCTGCCGCAGTCGAGGCCGTTGAATGCTTGGATCACTGTTTAGAGCGTATTGTCACGGCGCTAGATAAAGTTGGCGGTGAAGCACTGATTACTGCAGACCACGGCAACGTTGAGCAAATGGCTGATGAAAGCACTGGTCAAGCACATACTGCACACACCTGTGAGCCAGTACCTTTTATCTATGTGGGCAAGCGTCCGGCAACAATGCGCGATGGCGGTGTACTGGCTGATGTTGCACCAACCATGCTGACTCTGATGGGCTTACCTATCCCAGCTGAAATGACCGGCCGCACCATCCTCGAACTCAAGTAATCTGACTGATATTTGCGTGGTTGTATCACTTACACCACGCAAATATTGTTTGTTGTATTGAGTAAACTGTTTGCTGCGCTTTTTTTAGGCATAATCAACACTTTGTATTCTTCAGGTTAACCTCCGCCATGCTTCGCACATTTTTATTTATCATACTCAGCTGTGCTTTTACTGTTGCAGTGGCCAATGATCAACGCGCACAGACTCAACAACAGATTGCACAATCAGCCAAGGATATTGCTGAGCTGAAAAAGCAACTCAGTAAAATCGAGCAAGAAAAATCCAGCGCTGAACAAGCATTGAAAAAGACTGAAAAAGAGATCGGTGACCTTGAGAAACAAGTCAACGATCTTAAGCAACAGGAAAAAAAAACTGAAGACGAATTAAAGGTTCTTGATCAGCAGAAAAAAAAACTGCAAAGCGCACGCATTGAGCAGCAAAAACTGATTGCCATCCAAGCCCGTGCAGCCTTTCAAGCCGGCCAGAATGAGCCATTACGCCTCTTGTTAAACCAACAGGAGCCGGAAAAATTTTCACGCAACCTGACCTACTATCAATATATGGGTCAGGCGCGCCAGCAACAAATCACCACCTTTAATGAAACCTTGCGCCAGCTCACCAATGTCTCAGCGCAAATCGTCGAACAACAAGACTTACTCGCAGAGCAAAAAAAAAGCCTGATCAGCAAACAAGACAGCCTAAAAACACTGCGCCAACAGCGTCAGCAAAAAGTCACTACACTGGCTCAGCAACAACGTAAAGAAAGCCAATCACTGAAAACACGCCAAGCTGATCAAGTTGCCCTGAATAAAGTGTTAAGCACCATTGAAGCCACCCTCGCGCGCCAAGCCCGAGAAGCGCAAGAAGCTGAACGCAAACGCCAGCAACGCATTGCTGAACAACAGCGCGAACAAGCACAGCAACACCTTGCCAATAAAAGACCAACCAAAGCATTCGATAAAAACTCTAAACAGACTGTCGTCTCAACTGCAGTCACCCATAGCGGCGGCTCATTCGCCAAAGTACGCGGTCAGCTACCTTGGCCGGTGAATGGCCGTATCATTGCTAACTTTGGCAGCGCACGTGGCGATAGCCGTAGTAAGTGGGATGGTGTATTAATCAGTTCACAAGCAGGCACGCAAGTACGCGCAATCCACGCAGGTCGTGTAGTATTCGCCGAATGGTTGCGCGGCGCTGGGCTTTTGGTCATTGTTGATCACGGCGATGGCTATCTCAGCCTCTATGGTCACAATCAAAGCTTATTAAGCAATCCAGGCGATACGGTTAAAGCAGGACAAGCCATTTCCACGGTGGGTAATACCGGTGGTCGTGATCAAGCCGCTCTCTATTTTGCCATACGGCAAAAAGGCCAACCGGCTGATCCAACCAAATGGTGTCGCACGCAAGGCTAAATTGGAATGCAAAAATTCATTAGGAGTTACTTCATGCCATTTACTCGAACACATTTAGCCTCAGCGGTACTCAGCACTTTACTGATGCTGGGCTTGCTCAACACACCTGCGCTTGCAGTACCTAACGCTACGGATACAGTTGCAGCTAGCGAAACTTTACCGCTGAATGACTTACGCACCTTTGCCGAAGTACTTGAGCGTATTAAAACCGCTTATGTTGAGCCCATTGACGATAAAACCTTATTTGAAAACGCCATTAAAGGCATGCTCAGCAACTTAGATCCGCACTCAAGCTACCTTGATCCGGAAGATTTTCGTCAGCTGCAAGAAAGCACCAGCGGTGAGTTCGGTGGTTTAGGCATTGAAGTGGGCTTAGAAGATGGCGTGCTGCAAGTCATTGCGCCGATTGATGACTCACCTGCTTCTGCAGCCGGTCTTGAAGCACAAGATCTGATTATTAAAATTGATGACCAGCCCACTAAAGGTGTGTCATTAATGGAAGCCGTGGAGAAAATGCGTGGCAAGCCCGGTACCAGTATTCGTTTAACCATCGTACGCGATGGCGCTAAACCCTTTGATGTCACCCTTAAACGTGCGGTGATTAAAAGCCGCAGTGTTAAAAGCCAGCTGTTAGAAGACGGCTACGGTTTTATTCGTGTCAGCCAGTTCCAAGTCAACACCGGCAGCGAAGTGGGTAAAGCACTCAACAGTTTACAAAAAGACAATAAAGGTCAGCCGTTGCAAGGCTTGGTGTTAGATTTACGCAATAACCCAGGCGGCGTGCTGCAGGCTGCGGTTGAAGTGACTGACCACTTTGTTAGCTCCGGTTTAATCGTTTATACCAAAGGCCGCTTAGCCAATGCAGAGCTGCGTTTCTCTGCTACTGCAGCCAATACTAACGCCGATGTGCCGATGGTAGTGCTGATTAATGGCGGTAGCGCCTCAGCTTCTGAGATTGTTGCGGGTGCCTTACAAGACCATAAACGCGCAGTGCTGATGGGCACTGATAGTTTTGGTAAAGGCTCAGTGCAAACAGTCTTACCGCTGAATAACGATCGCGCCCTGAAGCTGACCACAGCGCTGTATTACACACCCAAAGGTCGCTCAATTCAGGCGCAAGGTATTGTTCCCGATATTGTTGTAGAGCGAGCAAAAATCAGCCAAGAAGAGAATGCTTTAGGTGTGAAAGAAGCCGACCTCGCTGGCCACCTTGGCAACGGTAATGGCGGTGCAGATAAGCGCAATAAAGCTGATAAGGATACGAAGCCACGCTTGCAAGATGAGGACTATCAAGTCAATCAAGCGATGAACTTGCTTAAAGGTCTTAACGTACTCAAAGCCACTGCTACCAAGTAAGCAGCGCAGGCTTAAGCCTAAACTCTAGGCGATAAAAAACGGCATCTCAGCGCTCAGCTCAGATGCCGTTTTTATAAGCAGGTATCGGCTTGTAGCAGCGGTTCTTAACGAACCACAATGCCTTTGCTAGCCATATAAGCTTTAGCCTCTTGGATGGTGTATTCGCCAAAGTGGAAAATACTCGCAGCCAACACCGCATCAGCTTTACCCAGCAAAATACCATCCGCTAAGTGCTGCAAGTTACCCACACCACCGGAAGCGATCACTGGGATATTCACCGCTTCACTGACTGCGCGAGTGACACCCAGATCAAAGCCATTCTTCATACCGTCTTGATCCATGCTGGTCAGCAGAATTTCACCGGCACCGTAGCTTTCCATTTTGATCGCCCAATCCACCGCATCAATACCAGTTGGTTTGCGACCACCGTGGGTAAAGATTTCCCAGCGTGGCGGCTCGCCCACCGCAGAGACTTGCTTGGCATCAATCGCCACGATAATCGACTGCGAACCAAAGTGCTCAGCGGCTTCGCGGACAAACTCAGGGGTAAACACCGCAGCTGAGTTGATCGACACTTTATCCGCACCGGCATTGAGCAGGTTACGAATATCATTGACGGTACGCACACCGCCGCCAACCGTCAGCGGGATAAACACTTGGCTGGCCATGCGTTCAACGGTTTTCAGCATGGTGTCACGGCCTTCGATGGTCGCGGTAATATCGAGAAAAGTAATCTCATCCGCACCTTGCTCGTTATAACGACGAGCAATTTCTACCGGATCGCCAGCATCACGAATATTCTCAAATTTTACGCCTTTTACGACACGGCCATTTTCAACATCAAGGCAAGGAATGATACGTTTTGCGAGCGTCATGCTGCTCTCCACAGAGTGAGTGAAATTGATATGTTGCGGCGCATATATTACTTATTATCTACACAGCAATCGATGCAAATAATCTGAACACCTATAATTTCTCTGTAGGTCGTCCCTTGAGGGCGACAAAAACCATCCAACACCGCAGTGCTATCAAGGCGTGTGCCACGCTCCTGTCGGGCTAAAGCCGCGACCTACTAACCTACAACAGTACTACTTGAAGCTATCACACAAGGCTTGCGCCTCAGCAATATCAAGCGTGCCTTCATAAATTGCACGGCCGGTAATAGCGCCAACAATACCTGGTGCACGTGCATTTAATAACGACTGCACATCACCAATATTATGAATACCGCCTGAAGCAATCACTGGAATAGAGGTCGCACGCGCCAATGCTGCTGTGGCTTCAACGTTACAGCCCTGCATCATGCCGTCTTTGGCAATATCAGTGTAAACAATGGCTGACACGCCATCGGCTTCAAAGCGCTTAGCCAAA
This sequence comes from Thiopseudomonas sp., assembly GCA_035271365.1. Taxonomy (GTDB): domain Bacteria; phylum Pseudomonadota; class Gammaproteobacteria; order Pseudomonadales; family Pseudomonadaceae; genus Denitrificimonas. Next base: position 9,024 of record DATERS010000105.1, on the reverse strand, counting down.
TCAATCACTTGCAGCTCACTGATTTCAGCCCAGCCATCAGTGGCGACAAAGCCATTCATCGCATCGAGACCAACAATCACTTTACCGGGGAAGGCTTTACAAGCTTCGGCGACAAAATCAGGCTCTTTAACCGCTTTAGTACCGATAATCACATAGCTGACACCGGCGCGCACATAGTGCTCGATGGTCTCAAGATTACGAATACCACCACCAATTTGAATCGGCAGATCAGGGTAACGTGCAGCAATCGCCTTAACCACATCACCATTAACCGGCTCACCAGCAAAGGCGCCATTGAGGTCAACTAAGTGCAAGCGACGGCAACCCGCCTCAACCCACTTCGCAGCCATTTCCACTGGATCATTTGAAAAAACAGTAGAATCTTCCATACGCCCTTGGCGCAGTCGAACACACGCACCATCTTTTAAATCAATCGCGGGAATAATCAGCATTAAATCAGCCTGCCTAAAGGTTAAATTAATTAATCAACTCAGAATGAAACGCTACCAGCGCCCATCCCAAGCCACAAAATTCTGTAAAAGTTGCAAGCCATGCGTATGGCTTTTTTCTGGATGAAACTGCACAGCAAAACGTGCACCATCAGCCAAAGCCGCCGCAAATTCGACGCCATACTGACAACTGCCGGCCACTTGGCGCGGGTTCTCAGCCTCAACATAATAACTGTGCACAAAATAGAAATGCGACTGGTCTGGAATGTTATGCCACAACGGATGCGGCAAACGTTGTTCAACCGTATTCCAGCCCATATGCGGCACTTTTAAATGTTGTTCGCCTTGATATAAAGCTGGGCCAAATGCACGCACACGCCCCGGAATTAAGCCTAAGCAATCCACGCCGCCATTTTCTTCGCTGCTATCAAGCAAAGCCTGCATACCGACACAAATCCCTAGAAAAGGTCGGTCGCTGCTGACTTCGCGAATCACATCAAGCAGCTGATGGCGCTGCATTTCGGCCATGCAATCACGTATTGCGCCCACACCCGGCAGCACAATACGGTCAGCATCACGAATCACTTGTGGATCACTGGTGATCTGTACTCGCGCAGAACTGACATGCTCCAGCGCTTTACCCACTGAATGCAAATTCCCCATCCCGTAATCAATTACGGCGATGGTTTGCATCACAGACTGCCTTTCGTCGATGGCATACGGCCTTCCATACGTGGATCAACTTCTACCGCCATCCGCAGTGCGCGACCAAAGGCCTTAAACACTGTTTCAATCTGGTGGTGAGTGTTGATGCCACGCAAGTTATCAATATGCAGAGTGACTTGGGCGTGATTGACAAAGCCTTGGAAGAACTCTTGGAACAAGTCCACATCAAAGCCACCCACTAAAGCGCGGGTAAAGGGTACATGCATCTGCAAGCCTGGACGGCCTGAGAAGTCTAAAGCAACACGTGATAGCGCTTCGTCCATGGGCACATAAGAGTGACCATAACGACGTAAACCGCTCTTATCACCGACGGCTTTGGCAAAGGCCTGGCCAATGGTGATACCCACATCTTCAACCGTGTGGTGATCATCAATATGCAGGTCGCCAACACATTCAACATCTAAGTCGATCAAACCATGGCGCGCAACTTGGTCCAGCATGTGCTCTAAAAAAGGCACACCAATTGCAAAACGTCCCTCACCCGTACCATCTAAATTAATGGTCACCTTGATTTGGGTCTCAAGTGTATTACGTTCAACAGAAACTTTACGCTCGGTCATGATTTACTCCACCGCTAAAAGCCGCATGATACGGCCGAGTTGTTTCATTAATTGCCTATTATAGGCCTGCAACGGCGATGACCGCTACCGATAGACGTTTATGAGCGGTACACTAACTTATCTGTTGTAGGAGTTTAGTCATGCCCGTTTACTTTGAAAGCGTTGCACAGCCCAGCACACAAGACCTCGCCGACCTCGAAAAAATCTATGCCGACGCACCCCATTGGCTGCTTGAGCCCTTTGCTGATGGCGCAGCATTAATTGAACATGGCCTAGGTAACAACACATTAGTGGTTGGACGCTTTAATGGCCGCCTACTGGGTGCTGCCTTATTAGATAAGCAAGCAGACCGTTGGTTACTCAGCTATTTATGTGTGCGCGAATTGACCCGTAACCGTGGTGTAGCGCGGCGTATTTTGCACGAAGCAACGCGTTTAGCCGGTGAAGCAGGGCTTGCTCTGCAGGTGGTTATTCCTGCCGATCAACCTGAGTTACTGCAGTTAGCACACGACAAATCCTTGGTGATCGCAAGCTCTAAGTGAGTCTGTCTCACTCTGATCTACCGGCCTGTAAAACAGCAGGCACTCTCGTTTAATTTCCATAAGGAACCGGCCAGTGAAATCTTTTGGCAAGCTTCTCGGTCTGCTACTTCTCGGTCTGCTGCTATTGTTAGTAGCCGGCGGATTTGCACTCACACATTTTTTTGACCCCAATGACTATAAAGATGAAATCCGTCAGCTTGCGCACAAGCATGCCAATATTGAGCTCGAACTCAACGGTGATATTGGCTGGAGTCTGTTTCCATGGTTAGGTCTGGAAATAACTGATGCAAAAGTAGCCAGTGCTGATATGCCAAACGACCCCTTTGCCGATTTGCGTCTGCTGGGTTTATCGGTACAAGTGATGCCGCTGCTGCGCAAAGAAATTCAAATGAGCGATATCCGTATTGATGGCTTAAACCTGAATCTGCACCGTAATGCTCAAGGCCAAGCCAACTGGGAAAATATCGGTCAATCCAATGTTGATATGGAAAAAATTTCTTCTGCAGTAGCAGAAACTCAGAAAACCAAGCAAGAAAACGCTACCGCACCAGCAGATAGAACCAGCAAACGTCTAAAGCTAGATATCAACAGTTTGATTGTGAATGGTGCGCGCATTGATTTCCACGATGAGCAAAGTGGGCAAAAAATCAGTCTAGAAAGCGTACAGCTGACCACCGGTGCGATTCGTGATACGCAGCCCATTGCCCTTAAACTTTCAGGCTTCTTAGGTAATGCTAAGCCACTGCTGCGTGCACGTATCGAGTTAACCACTAAAGCTACTATCGACCAAGTTGCACAGCGTTATGCACTGGACAGTTTAAAATTATCAGGGGAAATTGCCGGCGAGCCGTTTAATGATAAAACTGCCAATTTCACCGCTCGCGGTAATCTGCTCTATGACCAAGCCGCGCAACTGGCGCACTGGGATAATCTCAAGTTATCGGTCAATCAACTGAAAGCGCTGGGTGAATTAAAAGTATCTGAGCTAGATAAGCTAGCGCAACTCAGCGGCGCTTTATCTGTTGCACCGGTTAATTTGCAAGAATTTCTCAACGGTATCGGTATTGAGTTACCCGACATGGCTGATAAAAAAGCCCTAAACCACTTTGAACTGAGCACCCGCCTACAAGGCACGCCTAACAGTTTAGTATTCAATGAAATGGCGCTGAGCATTGACCAAACCGCCTTAACAGGTAGCGCCGGTATTCAAGACTTCGCCCGCAATACACTCTATGCGCACCTGCAAGGCGATCAATTGGATGCCGACCGCTATTTGCCTACGGTCGAGAAAAAAGCACCCACTAAGCGCCAAGCTGAGGTTAAACAACAAACAACACAGGCTGGCAGCATCGGTACAAGCTCTCTACCTGACGCACCCTCAAGCAACGCTTGGAGCACTGAAAAAGCCCTACCGATTGAGCAACTGAGTAAAGTGAATGCCGATCTAGACTTAGCCTTTAACGAATTGACGCTGAGCAAGTTTCCGATTTCGCAGGCCAAGTTTAAGCTGTTAGCCAAAAACGGTAAAATCACCTTAAATAATATGCAGGGCAACCTGTATAAAGGTGAGTTTAAAACCAGCGCTAGCTTGGACACTAAAGCGGATCATCCATTGATCACCCTCAAGCTGAAGACGCACAATATTCCCATTGAGAAGATTCAACAGACCCTTGAGCAAGAAGTGACCATTAGCGGTCTGCTGGATCTCAATACTGATCTGCGCACTCAAGGTAATAGTGAGCAGGGCTGGGTTGAACATCTCAATGGCAGCTTAGATTTTGCCATTCACAATGGTGTGTTGCCCGATGCCAACTTAGAGCGCCAACTGTGTATTGGTATTGCTACGCTGAATCGCAAAAAGCTCGGCCCCGATACGGGTAGCAAAGACACGCGCTTTAATGATCTGCGCGGCACCCTGAATATTCGCAACGGTATTGCGCATAACCCTGATTTACGCGTGGCTATTCCCGGTTTAAGCGTGAAAGGTCAAGGTGATATCAACCTACGCGTGCTGAGCTTAGATTATTACGCCGGCATTATTATCCAAGGCGATACCCACCCAATGCCTGATCCAGCCTGCCAAGTGAATAAGAACTTTGTCGGTCTGGAATGGCCGGTACGGTGCCGTGGCCCATTAGAATTGGGCGCAAAAGCCTGCCGGATTGACCAAGATGGGCTGGGTAAAATCGCCGCGACCTTAGCGGGTGAAAAAATCAATCAAAAGCTGCAAGAAAAGCTCGGTGATAAAGTCAGTCCAGAATTGAAAGACGCCCTCAGAGGATTGTTTAAACGATGAGCCCTGAAGCCTTTGGCCCCGCGGTTGTCGCTTGGTATCAGCAGCATGGTCGCAAGGACTTACCTTGGCAGCAAGATGTCACGCCCTATCGGGTGTGGATCTCGGAAATTATGCTGCAACAAACCCAAGTCACCACAGTACTGGGCTACTTTGCGCGCTTTATGCAGGCACTACCCACTGTGCAAGATTTAGCCGCCGCGCCTTTAGACGAGGTTCTGCATCTGTGGACTGGTCTGGGTTATTACACGCGTGCGCGTAATCTGCATAAAACTGCGCAACAGGTCTGTGAGAACTACAACGGTGAGTTTCCACGCAGCGCCGAAACTCTAGCGACGCTGCCCGGTATTGGTCCATCCACTGCCGGTGCGATTGCCAGCCTAAGCATGGGACTGCGCGCACCGATTCTGGATGGTAATGTTAAACGTGTTTTAGCGCGTTATAGCGCTGAACCTGACTACCCAGGCATAACCGCTGCAACTAAGCGTTTGTGGCAGCTGTCTGAGTTACTGACACCACAGCAGGATGTTGCCCACTATACTCAAGCTATGATGGATTTAGGTGCCACCCTGTGTACGCGTAAACAGCCAGAGTGTCAGCGTTGCCCTGTCATGGCAGGCTGTGTTGCTTATCAAACCAACCAGCAACATCTGCTACCCACGCCACGCCCACGCAAGGAAGTGCCAGTGAGGCGCATTACGATGCCGATCCTCACTAATCAAGACAATGCCATTCTTTTGCAACAGCGCCCTGCAGAAGGCATCTGGGGTGGCCTATGGAGCTTGCCTGAGTTGAGTGATATAAGTTTGCTTGAGCCCTTACTGCGTCAGCATCAACTTTATACTCAGCAGCAACATAGCCTTGAACCCCTGCGCCACACCTTCAGCCACTTCCATTTAGATATCGAGCCGTGGCTGATTCATGTACACAGCAGCGCACCACTGGGCGTAGCCGAAAGCAATTGGCTCTGGTATAACCCAAGCAATCCACCGCGTTTAGGTTTAGCAGCTCCGATTAAGGGGTTGATTGAGCGCGCACTTATTCAGTTACAACTGGAGATTTAAAATGACTCGTATGGTTATGTGCCGTAAACACAAAGAAGAACTCGCTGGCCTCGCTCGTGCGCCATTCCCTGGCAGCAAAGGCGAAGACATCTTTAACAATATTTCTCAGAAGGCTTGGGATGAGTGGCAAGCTCACCAAACCATGCTGATTAACGAACGTCATTTGAATATGATGGACGCCGATGACCGTAAATTTATTATGGAAGAAATGGGTAAATTCTTTGCTGGTGAAGACTTCGCACAGGCCGAAGGTTATGTGCCTCCTAGCGAATAATTAACTATTTTCACAAAGATGCTTGACGGCAGGCTGAAAACTCTGTTTAATAGCCGCCGTTGAGCCCGGATAGCTCAGTCGGTAGAGCAGAGGATTGAAAATCCTCGTGTCGGCGGTTCGATTCCGTCTCCGGGCACCATATTTTAAAAACCCATTCAGATTGAATGGGTTTTTTTTTGCCTAAATTTTAATATCCTAAAATAAAAACACCTGTTACTGCATCAGTCAATCGCAATTAATCTGTCTCATACAACACTCAATCAGTATACAATGTGACTAATCCTTTACTACAAATTGACCTCATTAATGAAGCCAAATCGCACCCTATTAAACTGTTTTTTAGTTTATGCAGTACTCGTTGTAAGCTGGCTGCTGGGGCACTTTTGCCTATCTTATCTACTGCACAGCGCAACGACCGACTCCACCCTCTATAACGCACTGAATATCACCCTGTTTGCGCTGGTATCCGTTGTGTATTGGTTTACTATAGCAGGCTATGTTTACAAGCAAAAAGTTCACAAGCAACAGGCGGCAGAGATCAGTATTGATCGCCTTAAGCTCGCGCTAGAGGCTGCTCATGAAGCTTTATGGGACTGGGATCTAAACGACTCAGGAACTATTTTTTTCTCTGAAACCTATTGTGCCAATTTGGGCTATAGCCAAGCAGAGTTCGGTAATAGTCAGCAGGCTTGGCAAACACATCTATTTCCTGAAGAACGCGAACGCGTGTCTAAAAATATGATGCGTTTTATGAGTGAAGGTGATGGTCACTACGACAGCACGTATCGCATGTTGCACAAAGATAAAAGCTATCGCTGGATACGCTCACGTGGACGTTTAATTAAAAATGCTCAAGGTCAGCCTGTACGTTTTATAGGTATTGCCCAAGATATAACCGAGCAGCGCGGTATAGAAGAACGCTTAAAGCAAGCCCATGCTGTGTTTGAGAGTACCCATGAAGGTGTTCTGATCACCGATCACACCAACGCCATTGTGCATATTAATCCAGCCTTCACTCAGATTACTGGCTACAACGCCGACGATGTACTGGGACTAACACCGCGAGTCTTTCAATCGGGGCGCCATAGCGCTGAGTTCTATCAATTATTATGGACCAGCTTAGAATCATCCGGCCAGTGGAGTGGTGAAATTTGGAACCGTCGCAAAAACGGTGAAATTCTGCCGCAATATCAAACCATTCGTTTAATTCGCGATGAAAACGGCTTTATTTCCCATCACGTGGCTATATTTTCCGATATTTCGCTGCTTAAAGACTCTCAATCTGAGGTCAACTACCTCTCACATTACGATGCTTTGACCGGTTTGGCGAACCGTACCAACCTGTACGAGCGTCTAAAAACAACGATACTTAGGTCAATAGAGCGCAAGCAAGACAGTGCCATATTCTTAATCGATCTCGATCACTTTAAACATATTAATGAAAGTCTAGGTCACTGCCTCGGTGATCAGCTGCTACAAGCGGTGGCACAACGCTTCAATCACATTAGCAGCAAAAACAAATACACACTGGCGCGTGTGGGTGGTGATGAGTTTGTGGTGATCTGTGAGCATATAAGTACCCCAATAAAAGCTGCGGCGATTGCACAAACCATGATTCAAGCCACTAAAGATCCTTTTACACTGGACGGCAGAAACCTGTTTATCAGTGCCAGTATTGGTATCTGTTTATTCCCTCGCTCAGGTAATAGCGTTGAAGAAGTGATGCGCAATGCTGGCTCCGCTTTAACTAAAGCCAAAGCCAGCGGGCGCGATACCTTTGCATTTTATTCTAGCGAACTGACTGAGCAAGCCTTTCAGCGACTGCGCGTCGCCAGTGAATTGCGCCAAGCCTTAGACACCGGTGGTCTGCTGCTGTATTACCAGCCTGTCTATGCCGTGGATACTCTGCAACTGATCGGCTGTGAAGCTCTAGTGCGCTGGAATCACCCCGAACGCGGTTTAGTGCCGCCCAATGATTTTATTCCCATTGCTGAAGAAAACGGTTTAATCAGTTTGGTTGATGAATGGGTACTCAGACACGCGTGCGAGCAAATGCATATCTGGCAAAAACAAGATCAAGCCATACAAATGAATTTTATTGCCGTGAATCTTTCCAGCCGTTCGCTATCGAACAAAATGCTGACCACAACTGTTGAGCAGACCTTACAAAATACCCAGGTTGCACCACAGTTTTTAGAGCTGGAAGTCACCGAAAGTGCAGTACTGGAAGACACCGACAATGCTGACAGTATGCTCAGGCAATTGCGCCAATTGGGTGTACGTTTATCGATTGACGATTTTGGCACCGGCTACTCGTCATTATCACGTTTAAAAACCTTACCTGTACATAAGCTAAAAATTGATCAAAGCTTTATCAGCAATCTACCGAGCAACGCCGAAGATGCCGCTATTGTGCGTGCCATTTTAGCTCTGGGTAAAAGCATGGGCCTCGAAGTACAGGCCGAAGGCATTGAAACAGCTGAACAAATGCACTTTCTACAAGAGCAGGACTGCAAACTAGGACAGGGCTATTGGTTTGGTCGTCCAATGCCCACCGAAGACTTCTCTAAATTATTAATGAATAATAAGAGCTGTTTTAAACAGCCTTAAGCGGCTTATTCAGCGCATATAAACCCCTAGATATCAGCTAAGTTTAAAAAGAACAGCATAAAAAATGGTGCGGCGACCGTTAAAATCAAACCACTGATAATGGCTGTAGGTACATATTCGTCATGACAAGCCTTGCGTACAAAAGGCAAGGTGGTATCCATCGCCGTTGCACCGCAAACACCAATGCTGCTATTGGCATATTGACCGCCTAATAAAAATACCACGGTTAAGCCAATCAGCTCACGCATCAAGTCATTGAGCAAAGCGACACTGGCGTAAGCATCACCCAGATACTGCCCAGCCAAAGCACCGGATAAACTAAACCAACCAAACCCTGTACTGAGCGCCAGCGCGATGGCCAATTTTTCTCCAGTGATAAGACTGATGAGCACCCCAGCCAGCATTGAGCCCAGCATCACCAAAAGCGGGATGAGCAGCACACGTGGCGCCAACCAAGAGCGACTGATGCTGACTTGTGCTAAATCTAAACCAATCAGTAATAACAA
>DATERS010000104.1:0-16177 GCA_035271365.1 Thiopseudomonas sp. | reverse complement strand
CATCCCGAACTCAGAAGTGAAACGATGTATCGCCGATGGTAGTGTGGGGTCTCCCCATGTGAGAGTAGGTCATTGTCAAGCTTAAACACCAAAACCCCAGATCAGCAATGATCTGGGGTTTTTTTATGCCTGCAAGAAAATCAACAGCGCAGAGCCACTGCACAAGCGACCCTGGCGGGTTGCGTGTTGAGTTGAAAAATCAGCTGCTGCAATGGGTCACGTAATCGCTAAGTATGCTGTGATGCATCATTTAGCGCCGTTAAAAGCCAACCTGTGTCACACTTTTACTCTTGTCTGCGGATTGAAGTGGAGTTCTGTGAGCTGCTTCACAGGGCTAGGGGTGCAAATTTATCTCGATCTGGCATCATAGAAACTAATGCCACGGATGGCATATGAACGGCAAGTTTATGAGTAAAAGGATGTACGAAAAAGCCCCAAGGTCATCACTGGCCTTGGGGCTTTTTTACATTTGAAATTTGATTGTGACTGCTAGTCAGTTTTTTATTTTTTCTGCAAGCGATTGGCATAGCTCTACCTAGCAGATTAAATTGTTAGCCTGTTAAATGTAGAGCAAACCATGCTCAACCTCCTTTCTGCATACTGCTGAGCTTTACTGTTAAAATAGGGTTATATTTTTAGGTGTGCAGCTATGGATCCTCGAAGCCAAGTTCTATTACGTAATGTTGAGTTGTTTGCAGGAAAGATATTACTCGCAGGATTACCTGCTGACCAATTACTTGCTGATTTGCCAGAGGCGCAAGGCTGGAGTTGGCATGCGGGTGAATATGAGCAGTTATCTCAGCGTTTTCCTGAGCGTTGTGTTTTTTCAACTCAAGCGCCAGCAGCAGAGTACAGTGCAGGTGTTTTGTTTTTGCCTAAGTCACGCGAGCTAACCGCTTATTTACTGCAAGAACTTGCTGCCAAGATACCCAGCGGTATTTTGTTTTTAGTGGGTGAAAAGCGCGCGGGTGCAGAACGAGCAGCAAAACAGCTGGCAGCCTTCGGTCGTACCAGTAAAATTGATAGTGCACGACATTGTCAGCTATGGCGTTGTGAAGTGAGTGATACGCCGCAAGCACCGAACTTAGATGCGCTCAGTAAAGCGTTTACTGTCAGTGCTGCAGGGCAAGCTGTCCAAATTTGTAGTGTGCCCGGTGTATTTAGTCATGGCCGCTTGGATTTAGGGACTCAATTGCTTTTAGAGTGCTTGGATGATTTACCTAAAGGGCATTATTTAGACTTTGGTTGCGGTGCAGGTGTAGTAGGTTCGTTTTTGAAAAAAACTTATCCATCCTCACAGGTTACGATGCTCGATGTCGATGCTTTTGCTGTGCACAGCAGTCAGTTAACCTTGGCTGCCAATCAGCTGGAGGCCACTACTATTGCTGGTGATGGTATTCATGCGGCACCTAAACAATTAGCTGCCATTATTAGCAATCCGCCTTTTCATCAAGGTGTACATACACAGTACGAAACAACTGAAACCTTATTGCGTGAAGCCGCTGAGCATCTACAGCCCGGTGGAGAGTTGCGTATTGTCGCCAATAGCTTTTTAAAGTACCCGCCATTGATTGAGCAACATTTGGGCCCATGTACAGTATTAGCAGAGCGTAATGGTTTTAAAGTGTACCGTGCGATATGCCGTTAATAGGCTGTTCAATGTGCAACTATTTTATTTTAGAAAGGATATAACGTGACTGATAATGCTTTTGTGTTTGATGTAACAGGTGTTGAGCAGTTTGAGCAGTTGGTAATACAGAATTCGTTTGATCAGCCCGTGTTAGTCGATTTTTGGGCACAATGGTGTGCGCCCTGTAAAGTGTTGATGCCTATACTTGAGAAAATTACGAACAGCTATCAGGGTGAGTTTTTACTGGCTAAAGTGGATTGCGATATCGATCAAGATATTGTTGCCCGCTTAGGGGTGAAGAGTTTACCTACTGTTGTGCTCTTTAAAGACGGTAAGCCCGTTGATGGCTTTACCGGTGCGCAAAGCGAATCGGATATTCGTACCTTGCTCAGTAAGTATGTTGCCGAGCCTGCGCAAGAAGCGGAAGACCCACAGCAAACAGCACAGCAGCTCTTTGATAATGGTGAGTTTGCTCAGGCAGAAGCATTATTAAAAGAAGTCTTATCCGGTGATGATCAACGGCCCACTGCGCTTATATTATTTGCACGTTGCTTAGCTGAGCGGGGTGCTTTAGCAGATGCAGAAGCCGTTATTAATTCAGTGACTGATGATGAGCACAAACATGCCGTAGCTGCTGTACGTGCGCAATTGACGTTTTTAAGACAAGCAGCAGAATTACCTGATATGGCAGACCTTAAAACCCGCCTAGCAAAAGATGCGCAGGATGATGAAGCTTTATTGCAGCTGAGTATTCAGCAGTTAGCACGACAAATGTACGAGCCCGCTTTAGATAACTTACTACAGTTATTTATTCGCAACCGTAGCTTTGCTGATGGCGCAGCGCATAAAACCTTGCTGCAAGTCTTTGAGTTGTTGGGTACTGAACACCCTATGGTGACTTTGTATCGTCGACGTTTATATCAAGCGTTGTATTGATCGACACTTAATAGTTTTGGTGATCTAACTTATGCAAGGTTTTTACGCCATGCTGCTTGATGCATGGCGACATGCTGATACACGCCAGCGCTTATTCGCGCTGGCCATACCTATGATTCTCAGTAATCTATCCGTTCCCTTAGTCGCGCTGGTCGATAGTGCCGTGGTGGGTAGGCTTCCGCATGCCTATCAACTGGGCGCTGTGGCAGTGGGCGGTAGTATCTATACCATGCTAGTGTGGACCTGTGGTTTCTTACGTATGGGCAGTACGGGTTTTGCTGCGCAAGCTGCCGGGCGTAATGATCAGCAAGCGCTGCGCTATATTTTATTGCAAAGCTTACTGCTGGTTATTGTCTTAAGCGTGCTGTGTTTAGCACTCGTTTTACCGTTATTGCCGCATATATTGCAGTGGATGGAAACTTCAGGTGACTTGCAGGCGCTGGCTCAGCAATATGTGTTGATTCGTCTCTATGGTTTGCCTGCAGCATTAATGATGCATGTTCTAGCGGGGTGGTTGCTGGGTCTGCAAAATGCGCGTGCGGCCTTATGGATGTTACTGCTAGCCAACTCAGTGAATATTGTTTTGGATATCTATTTTGTCTTTGGTTTGCAATGGGAAGTTGCCGGTGCTGCGCGGGCTTCGGTGATTGCTGAATGGTCAGGTGCGCTACTGGGGCTGCTACTCGCGTGGCGTTATGTGGATAAAGGCCCGTTACTGAATTTTTGGCAGCATCTATTGCGCTGGGCGAGTTGGCGACCTTTGTTAGCGGTCAATCGTGATATTTTAATTCGTAGTTTAGCGTTGCAAGCAGTGTTCTTTAGCGTGACCTTTCAGGGTGCACGCTTAGGTGATAACACTGTTGCGGCCAATGCTTTGTTACTCAATGGTTTGCTGCTGTGTTCCTATGCTCTAGATGGTTTAGCCCATGCCTTAGAGGCGCTGACGGGGCACGCATTAGGCAAACAAGATCAGCGCGCGCTGCAACGGGCTTTATCTTTAGTGAGTATCTATGCGTTATTGGCCAGTACGATGTTTGCACTGTTATTTTGGTTGTTTGGCGATGTATTTATTGCCCTGCAAACCAATATCGCTAGCGTGCAAGAAACCGCTTCGGACTATTTGATTTATCTCGCGCTGCTGCCATTGATTACGGTGTGGAGTTATGTAATGGATGGACTCTTTATTGGTGCAACGCGGGCAAGAGAAATGCGCAATTCCATGCTGCTCGCGGTCTTAGTCTGTGCGCCTATTGCCTGGTTATTACATGACCTAGGCAATCATGGTTTATGGATTGCGTTCTTATTCTTTATGGCGCTTAGGGCTGTGTTTCTGGGCATCAGTGCCCGTCATCTGCCCAGTTGGTTTCAGAAGCCTTTGTGATACATCTTGCGTTGTAATACTGCGGGTATTAAACACAAGGCGCAGAGTAATATTAATGGCCAAGACTGCCAGCGTAAGTAAGGTGTTAAACCTTGCATCGGCACCACTGAACCACGTAATACGGCTTGCTGAAACTGTGGTACGGTTACGCTGATTTCACCGCGCGGATCAATCAGCGCGCTGACACCATTATTGGTGGCGCGAATCATCCAGCGTCCAGCTTCCAATGCTCGCATTTGCGCCATTTGTAAGTGCTGCATTGGGCCAATTGAGGTACCAAACCAAGTGTCATTACTGATGGTCAGCAAGATATCACTTTGCGCTGCCAACTCAGTAGCAAACTCGGGATACACCACTTCATAACAGATATAGGGTGCAATTTTATAACCCTTAGCGTTGAGTGGTGCTTGCTGGCTGGGTCCACGGGCAAAGTCTGACATAGGTAAATCAAAGAAGGCAATCACGCCGCGTAGCAGGTCTTGTAATGGCACGTATTCACCAAAGGGTACCAGCTTTTGCTTACGGTATTCGCCGTCGCTATCACCCAGTGTGGTGATGGCATTGTAATAACGTAAATCACCGTGAGTATCCTGCTGACGTAAGGGGAGGCCGGTAATTAACGCTGAGTCTTGTCGACTGATAATACGGTCCATACTATCGAGATAGCCTTGTGCTTGTTCTTTTAACACCGGTACTGCAGTTTCTGGCCAGATCACTAAATCACTGGGCGCAGCGTTTAAGGTCAGAGATTGATAGAGCAGCAGTTGCGCTTCAATTTGCGCTGGATCCCATTTCAGGTTTTGTTCGATATTACCTTGAATAGCGGTGACGCTGAGTGGCTTACCTGAGGGCTGCGTCCACTGGTATGACTGCATGCCCAAGCCTAAACCCCAAGTCACAATTAACAGTAGCGCAGCGCTGAGACGTGAGAGTAAGTGCGTATTTTTCCACAGGATTGTCAGCAAGACGCTACTCAGGGCTAAGGCAAATGAAATCAGCCACACACCACCCAGTGGCGCCAGTCCAGCCAGCGGACCATACAACTGGCTGTAACCAATATACAGCCACGGAAAACCAGTTAAGAACCAACCGCGAAATGCTTCAATCACCACCCAAAGGGCAGCAAAGGCCAGCGCGTTACTGATTGAGTGATGGTCTTGACGTAAAAAACGTGCCCAGAGCCAGCCGAGCAGGGCTAAGAACAGTCCTAGGCCCGCCACAAAGGCAATGGTTAAGAATAACGCTAAAGGTGCTGATGCCGCGCCATAGTCATGGATGCTGACATACACCCAGCTGGTGCCGCTGGCAAATAAACCAAAACCAAACCACCAACCGCGCACTGCAGCTTGGCGAGGGCTCAGTTGACTGAGCCCCAGATATAAAACTATGCAGGAAATAAAGACCAGCGGCCACAGGTCAAACGGCGCTAAGGTTAAAGTAATCAAAGCACCAGCAGCAAGACTCAGGCTATTGCCTATCCAGCCACTACGAGTAAGCCATTGCATGGTGTATATCCCTAATTGATTCAGTACAGGGCGTGCTAATCAGTCGCCCTGTTTGGTTTTTTATCTAAAGGTGTAATGCGCAAGAGGTGTAAGCGGCGGCTGTCGGCATTGAGTACACGAAAACGCATACGATCGACTTCAATAGTTTCATTGCGTTTAGGTAAGTGACCAAAGGCACTCATCACGACACCACCGATGGTGTCGAATTCGTCTTCAGAAAAGCCACTGTTAAAGAAGTCATTAAAGTCATCGACCGGGGTCAGTGCTTTAACAATAAAGTCACCCGTGGGTAATGTGCGGATATAGCTGTCTTCTTCGACATCGTGCTCATCCTCAATATCACCAACGATTTGCTCAAGCACGTCTTCAATGGTGACCAATCCAGCCACGCCGCCGTATTCATCGATCACTACAGCCATATGGTTATGGTTGGCGCGAAATTCTTTGAGTAAGACATTTAAGCGTTTGGATTCTGGCACAAAGTTACACGGACGCAATAAGCTGCGTAAATCAAAATTGTCTTCTTTCTTCAGAATCAGTGGCAGTAAATCTTTGGCCAGCAGAATGCCCAGCACTTCATCGTTATTATCACCAATCACTGGATAGCGAGAATGCGCGGCGTCAATAATAGACGGCAAAAACTCTTCGGGTGATTGGCAGGCTTTAATACTCATCATTTGCGAGCGCGGGATCATAATATCGCGCACTTGCAAGTCAGCAATTTGAATCGCGCCTTCAACAATCGCAAGTGCGTCGTTATCGAGCAGTTTATTGCGGTTTGCTTCGCGCAGTAGTTCGAACAATTCTTGGCGTGTTTTAGGCTCTTGGGCAAAAGCGTGGGTTAGTTTGTCCAGCCATGACTTATGCCCATTGCTAGAATTATCTTCACTCATGATGGTATTAAATCCGTGTCTTGATTATCGTGATAAGGGTCAGGGTGACCGATTTCAGCCAGTAACTGGCGTTCTAAATCTTCCATTTCTTCCGCTTCTTCGTCATCAATATGATCATAGCCTAATAAGTGTAAACAGCCATGAATCACTAAATGCGCCCAGTGCGCGGTCAGCGCTTTGCCTTGCTCCGCAGCTTCTTTTTCCACCACTGGCACGCAAATGACTAAATCACCCAGCAAAGGGATATCCAGTAGGCCATCGGGAATATCAGCAGGGAAAGACAACACATTGGTGGGGTAGTCTTTGCCGCGCCAGGTTGAGTTCAACTCTAAGCCCTCTTCAGCATCAACCAAACGGATAGTCAGCTCGGAAGCATTGCTGCGTTGACGTAAAGCTAAACCACACCAGACTAAAAAATCGGCATGGCTGGGCAGTTGTTTGGCGCAACTGGCAATTTGTAGATCAAGTTCGATCAAGGACGTAGCTCTCTAGCAGGGTCAGTGGGTGCGGCTGAGTTATAACTTTCGTAAGCCTCAATGATGCGTTGCACCAGAGGGTGACGAACGACATCGCTGGACTTAAAGAAAGTAAAACCAATGCCAGGCACATCTTGCAAGACTTTAGTCACGTGGATCAGTCCAGACGTTGTGCCGCGCGGCAAGTCGATTTGCGTGATATCACCGGTAATCACTGCAGTTGAGCCAAAACCAATACGAGTGAGGAACATTTTCATTTGTTCCATCGTGGTATTTTGGCTTTCATCCAGGATGATAAAGCTATTACTCAATGTGCGACCGCGCATATAGGCTAGCGGTGCGACTTCAATCACTTGTTTTTCAATCAAGCGCGTCACGTGCTCAACGCCGAGCATTTCGAACAGAGCATCGTATAAAGGACGCAAGTAGGGGTCGATTTTCTGTGATAAATCACCGGGTAAAAAGCCCAGCTTTTCGCCGGCTTCCACTGCTGGACGCACCAATAAAATATGTTGCACCAATTCACGCTCAAGCGCATCAACTGCGCAGGCCACCGCTAGATACGTTTTACCGGTTCCTGCAGGGCCTACACCGAAGTTAATGTCGTGCGCTAAGATCGATTTGACATAGTCTTGTTGGTTTTCACCACGCGGACGAATGGCACCTGTGCGGGTGCGCAAAGCGACAGTACTGGACTGTTTGCTCGATGGACTTGATAGTTCTTGCATGCTCGACTCTTGTAAAAAGAGATGCACAGTATCGGGGGTCAGAATAGAGTTCTTGGTTTCGCGATAGAGACGACGTATCAGTTGTTCGGCTGTACGGGTTTGCTCGCGAGGACCCAGCAATTCAAATTGCTCGCCACGATTACGAAGGGTGATATTTAATCGTTGTTCGATTAAACGTAAGTGCTCATCATATTGGCCGCACAGATTTGCAAAGCGTGCAGCCTCAAAAGAGTCGAGGGTAAAACGATGAATATCAGTTGATGTGTTCAAGGACTTAAAAGACGCCTACTTAACAAATGTGATGCCTAGGATAGCGCTGTAAATGCAAAGCGGGAAGAGGTAAAAAGGTCGAGTATTTATTTGTTAAGCCAAGGCGGCTAAAAAGTAGCCGCCAGCTGGGGTGTCATCTGTTTTATTAAGGTTTAGACAGTGGTGTTTTTACAGATTTGTGTTAGCGCTTGCGCCCAGTGTTCTTCAGCGTTTAAGCATGGAATCAGGGTCAACTCTTCACCGCCTGCAGCGATGAAGTCTTCACGACCTTCAATGCCCAGTTCTTCTAAGGTTTCGATACAATCTGCAACAAATGCTGGAGACATGACCATCAACTTTTTAACCCCGCGCGCCGCCAGCTCTTTTAAGGTGGCATCAGTGTAGGGTTCAATCCATTTGTTTTTACCTAGGCGCGACTGAAACGCGACAGACCATTGATCTTTACGCAAGCCCGCTTCTTGAGCAAATAACTCAGCACTGCGCATGCATTGTGCGCGATAACAGGTATCCAACACAGCTTGGCTGGCAGTTTCGCAGCACGATTTATCACTTAAGCAATGTGAACCTGTCGGGTCGAGCTTTTTCAGATGACTCTCGGGTAAACCATGGAAGCTTAATAGCAGGTGATCAAAGTCTTGTTTTAAATCAGCTTCAGCGCTTTTTGCCAAGGCTTTGATATAAATAGGGTCGGCATAAAAAGGCTTAACGATATTAAGCTTGAGCGCTAAGTTATTTTTTTTAATGCACAGTTCTGCTTCTTTAATGGCCGTGGTAGTGGTGCTGTCGGCAAACTGTGGATAGAGCGGGGCAAAGGTGACAGTTTTGATACCTTGCTTTTCCAGCTCTAATAAGCGCGTGCAAATTGATGGCTCACCATAACGCATCGCTAAAGTTGTTGGTCCATGCGGCCAGTGGGGGCGCACAGCATCGGTTAATCGTTCACTGATAACCACCAGAGGAGAGCCTTCGGGCCACCAAATTGAGGCATAGGCTTCAGCTGACTTCGCCGGGCGCACCACTAAAATAATGCCGACTAATAAGCGGCGTAATGGCCATGGAATATCAATGACATAGGGGTCCATTAAAAATTGGTTCAGATAACGGCGTACATCGCTCACTGACGTTGAGCGCGGTGAACCAAGATTCGCGAGCAATAAAGCGTGATCAGACATGGTATGTATCCAGTTCTCTAAAGGCAAAGTGCGCTAGTGTAAGGGGTTATGGTTGAAAAAGAACCCCTTACACTAGCAGGCTAGAAGGTAGTGTGATGCTGACTATGGATTTAAATAATATCTGAGCGTTACAAACTGACTGTTCGGTCTTTAGAAATAGAACACTTATCAATCAAGTATTTTACTATACTGGCCCTCTAGCGTATTTCAGTAGCTGTTGCCAGAGGTCTAATTACTATGCCGCATCGCCTTATTTTTATATTGATATCTGTGTCATTGGCTCTGCTCAGTGGGTGTAGTAATGAGGAGCCCGTTGTCAGTGGTACGCAGCCTGTGATGGTTGTGCAGCCTGAATCATCGAGCGATGCGCAGGTCGCCTTTCCAGGCCAAGTGCGTGCGCGCTTAGAGCCTGAACTGGCCTTTCGCTTGGGCGGTAAAGTGATTCAGCGCTTAGTGGATGTCGGCGCCAAAGTTACGCCAGAACAAGTTTTAGCAAAGCTGGATCCTGAAGATGTGCGCCTGCATTTAGATGCGATGCAAGCGCAAGTCTCTGCAGCACAAGCGAATTTGGCGCTGGTTAAAGCCGAACGTGACCGTTATAAAACCCTGCTGGATCGCCAACTACTCAGTCAATCGCATTACGATAATGCACAAAATCAGTTTAAAACCGGACAGGCTCGCCTACAGCAAGCGCAAGCTGAGTTGTCTGCGGCTAAAAACCAAGCCGATTACACACAATTACGCGCACCCTATTATGGCGTGATTGCCCAAGCTCAAGTCGAAGCAGGGCAAGTGGTTGCAGCAGGGCAAACTGTATTTGTTTTAGCCGTCGATGGTGAGCGCGAGGTGGCAATTGATTTGCCTGAACATGCCATAGAGCGTTTTAAAGTCGGTCAACCGGTGGACGTATCCTTGTGGTCACAACCCGACAGCCGTATTGCCGGTGAGATTCGTGAAATTGCTCCGGCTGCCGATGCGCGTTCACGCACCTATGCTGCACGCGTGGCGTTTCGCACCGCAACCATCGCTGCTGAGCTAGGGCAAAGTGCCAAAGTGTATATGCGCGCCAATATGCAAACACAGTACAGCGTCCCTTTATCTGCGGTGACTGCAGAAAATAAGCAAGCTTATGTCTGGGTGGTGGATGCAAAAACTGCAACAGTTCAGCAGCGCTTTGTGGAGTTGGGTGCGTTTGGGCAAATCAATGTGCCAGTGCTTCAAGGCCTACAAGGTGACGAGTGGGTTGTAGCGGCTGGTGTGCATTTATTGCAAGAAGGGCAATCAGTGCGTCCAGTGGATCGTGCTAATCAGCCTGTTTTGCTTAGCACTCAGGAGTAATGAAATGCGTTTTAATCTTTCTGAGTGGTCGCTGAATAATCGCCCTTTAGTGTTGTTTGCCATGGTGATGTTAGCGTTGATTGGCAGCATGTCTTATAGCTCCTTAGGCCAAAGTGAGGATCCGCCCTTTACCTTTAAGGCGATGGTGATTCATACCCTCTGGCCGGGCGCGACAGCAGAAGAAATGGCGCAGCAAGTTACAGAACGTATTGAAAAGAAACTGATGGAAACCGGTGAGTTTGAAAAGGTTATTTCCTTCTCTCGTCCGGGTGAATCACAGGTGACCTTTGTTGCGCGCGACTCGTTAAGCTCTAAGCAAGTGCCAGAACTCTGGTATCAGATTCGGAAGAAAATCAGTGATATCCGTCATACCTTGCCGCAGGGTGTGCAAGGACCCTTTTTTAATGATGAGTTTGGTACCACCTTCGGCAATATTTATGCGCTGACTGGGCAGGGCTTTGATTATGCGATTTTAAAAGACTATGCCGACCGTGTGCAGCTGCAATTACAACGGGTTAAAGATGTCGGCAAGGTCGAAATTTTGGGTTTGCAGGATGAGAAAATCTGGGTTGAATTATCCAACACACGCCTAGCGAGTCTAGGTTTACCATTGCAAGCGGTGCAGCAAGCCTTAGCTGAACAAAATAGCGTCTCGGCCACAGGTTTTTTTGAAACGGCCAGCGACCGTGTGCAATTGCGCGTCAGTGGGCGTTTTGAAACGGTAAAAGAAATCCGCGAATTTCCTATTCGAATTGGCGATCGCACTTTTCGTTTAGGTGATATTGCCGAGGTGCGCCGTGGCTTTAATGACCCCGCGGCACCACGTGTACGCTTTATGGGCGATAACGCTCTAGCCATTGCTGTGGCGATGCGTGATGGCGGTGATATTTTAGTACTGGGTAAAGCGCTGGAAGAAGAGTTTTCGCGACTGCAAGACACCTTGCCGCTGGGTATGGAGTTGCGCAAAGTCTCAGATCAGCCGGCGGCGGTTAAAGAAAGTGTCGGCGAGTTTGTCCAAGTCTTGATTGAAGCACTGTTGATTGTTTTATTTGTCTGTTTTTTCTCGCTGGGTTTTCGCACCGGCTTGGTGGTGGCATTTTCTATTCCGCTGGTCTTAGCGATGACCTTTGCTTTAATGAATTACTTTGGCATTGGTCTGCACAAAATTTCCTTAGGCGCGCTGGTGCTGGCGCTGGGCCTAATGGTGGATGACGCCATTATTGCTGTGGAAATGATGGCGATTAAAATGGAACAGGGTATGGGCCGAGTCAAAGCGGCGAGCTTTGCTTGGACCAGTACCGCCTTTCCCATGCTGACCGGTACCTTGATTACTGCCGCAGGTTTTTTACCTATTGCGACGGCAGAGTCGGCGGTGGGTGAATATACTCGCTCGATCTTCCAAGTGGTGGGCATTGCGCTGATTGTTTCTTGGGTTGCCGCTGTTGTTTTTGTACCCTATCTGGGTGATAAGTTATTACCCGATTTAGCTCGTCTGAAAGCGGCTAAGCATGGCAGCCAAGAGGGTGAACATGACCCTTATGCCACGCCGATGTATCAGCGTATCCGAGCGGTGATTACTTGGTGCGTCAGTCATCGCACTATTGTGATTTTAGTCACCATCTTGCTGTTTGCCGGTTCGATTTTCAGTTTCCGTTTTGTCCCTAAACAATTCTTTGCTGATTCCAATCGTTTAGAGTTGCTGCTGGATATTAAACTGGCTGAAGGTGCGTCATTAAAAGCCACGCAAGCGCATGTTGAAACCATTGAAGGCTTGTTAAAAGAGCGCGCCGGTATTGAAAACTATGTCGCTTATATTGGTTCAGGTTCGCCGCGCTTCTATTTGCCGCTGGATCAGCAGTTGCCCGCCACCAGTTTTGCCCAGTTTGTGATGATTACCAACAGTCTTGCAGAGCGTGAAGAGGTGCGCGCTTGGTTGATTGATACCATGCAAGAGCAGTTTCCTGATGTGCGTGCGCGTATTACGCGCTTAGAAAATGGCCCGCCTGTAGGTTATCCCGTGCAGTTTCGTGTAACCGGTGAGCATATTAACCAAGTGCGTAAACTGGCGCGACAGGTGGCTGCGGTGGTGCGTGATAATCCACATGTCAGTAATGTGCATTTGGATTGGGAAGAGCCGAGCAAAGTGGTGTACTTACAGATTGATCAAGACCGTGCCCGCGCCATGGGTGTAAGTACCGCCGGGGTGTCTGACTTCTTGCGCGGTGCCTTATCCGGCGCCAGTGTCGGGCAGTTTCGTGAAGGCAATGAGCTGATCGAGATTCTGCAGCGCGGCACCTTAGAGGATCGTGAAGACTTAGCCAGTTTAGGCAGCTTGGCGATTCCAACTGAATATGGCAGCAGTATCTCACTGTCGCAGGTCGCGAATTTAGAGTACGGTTTTGAAGAAGGTGTGATTTGGCACCGCAATCGTTTACCCACAGTGACCGTGCGCGCGGATATCTATGGCAAGCGCCAAGCTGTGGATGTGACACAAGATATCTTGCCGCATTTACAAGCTGTCCGTGATGCGCTGCCTGATGGCTATTTGCTGGAAGT
Organism: Thiopseudomonas sp.; assembly: GCA_035271365.1. Classification (GTDB taxonomy): domain Bacteria; phylum Pseudomonadota; class Gammaproteobacteria; order Pseudomonadales; family Pseudomonadaceae; genus Denitrificimonas. Next base: position 3,292 of record DATERS010000104.1, on the reverse strand, counting down.
GGGCGGAACAGTCGAAGATGCAAGCCGTGGCCAGAGTTCTGTGATTGCTGGTGTGCCGTTATTCTTACTGGTGGTGCTGACTTTGTTGATGATTCAGTTGCGTAGTTTTTCCCGCTCAGTGATGGTGTTTCTCACCGCGCCGCTGGGTTTAATTGGCGTGACTTTGTTTTTATTACTGTTTAATCAGCCGTTTGGTTTTGTTGCCATGCTCGGTACCATTGCCTTATCAGGTATGATTATGCGCAACTCAGTGATATTGGTGGATCAAATTGAAACTGATATTGCCATTGGACACACACCTTGGCAGGCTGTAATTGACGCTACTGTACGACGCTTTCGACCCATTATACTGACCGCTTTAGCAGCCGTGTTAGCCATGATTCCATTATCACGTAGCGTGTTCTTTGGACCCATGGCAGTGGCGATTATGGGTGGATTAACCGTCGCAACAGTACTGACATTGTTATTTCTGCCAGCGCTCTATGCCGCATGGTTTCGTGTCCGTAAAGATTAAATTACCGGCTGGTGTTGGCATTTTTGTTGCTGACACTTGCCGCACTTACTTAGATGCTTGAAACTCTGCACTATGAATATATTGATTATTGGCCCAAGTTGGGTCGGCGACATGGTGATGGCGCAGACATTATTTATCTGTCTAAAGCAACTGCACCCTGACTGCCACATTGATGTGTTAGCGCCGGACTGGAGTCGGCCTATCTTGCAACGTATGCCCGAAGTGCGCCAAGCACTCAGCTTTCCGCTGGGTCATGGTGTGCTGGATTTGGCTGCGCGGCGCACCATTGGTAAACAGCTAAAAGGTCAGTATGACCAAGCGATTTTATTGCCCAATTCACTCAAATCAGCACTGACACCCTTTTTTGCTGATATTCCAGTGCGTACCGGCTGGAAAGGCGAGATGCGCTATGGCTTGCTCAATGACTTGCGCGTACTGGATAAACAACGTTATCCGCTAATGATTGAGCGTTTTATGGCCTTGGCTTACCCCAAAGGTACCGAGCTGCCTAAACCCTATCCACGACCCAGTTTGCAAATTGATAACGTCGAGCGCGAAAGTGCCTTAGCGGCGTTTGAACTTAAGGTCGGCGATCGTCCAGTGCTGGCGCTGTGCCCGGGTGCCGAGTTTGGGGATTCTAAACGCTGGCCGGCTGCGCATTATGCGCAAGTGGCTGAAGCGAAAATTCGTGAAGGCTGGCAAGTGTGGATTTTTGGCTCAAAAAGCGATCACCCCGGTGGTGAAGAGATCCGTGATGCTCTGATCCCTGGCTTGCGTGAGGAAGTGTATAATCTAGCGGGTGAAACATCGCTAGCGCAGGCGATTGATTTGATGTCGTGCGCCACTGCTGTTGTTTCTAATGACTCAGGCTTAATGCATGTGGCTGCAGCGTTGAATCTGCCGTTAGTGGCTGTCTATGGTTCGACTTCGCCTGAGTTTACTCCGCCCTTAGCTGATCAAGTCGCTATTGTGCGTACCGGAATTGAATGCAGCCCATGCTTTGATCGAACCTGCCGTTTTGGTCATTACGATTGCTTACGTCTGCTGAAGCCGGCCCTGGTGATCGACGCTTTAACTGATTTAGTGGGTACCCCTCTTTCGCTGCAAGAGTTCACAATCTAGTGCGTGTACTGTTAATTAAAACCTCGTCATTGGGCGATGTGATTCATACCTTGCCTGCGCTCACCGATGCGTTTCGGGCTAATCCAAAAATTCGTTTTGACTGGGTGGTGGAAGAGGGCTTTGCGGAAATTCCGCGCTGGCATCCGGCCGTTGACCAAGTTATTCCGGTGGCGATTCGTCGTTGGCGTAAAAACCTGCTGCAAACCTGGCGTAAGGGTGAATGGCATGATTTTAAACAACGCGTGCATCAGCAAGATTATGATTTGATTATTGATGCGCAAGGCCTGTTAAAAAGTGCTTGGCTGACTCGTGGCTTTAAAGTGCCGGTGGCAGGATTTAGCCGAAAAAGTGTTCGCGAACCCATCGCCAGCTATTTCTATGATCGTCATATTACCGTTGGCCCAGGACTGCATGCGGTTGAGCGCATTCGCCAATTGTTTGCACAAGCCTTGGGTTATCAGTTGCCCAGTACTATGGGTGAGTACAGTTTGCATCGCGAGCGCTTAGCCTTGGGTGAGCAACAGCCGCCTTATGTGTTGTTTTTGCATGGCACCACCTGGCCGAGCAAACACTGGCCACAAGCAGAGTGGCGCGCCTTAGCTGAGCAGCTGACTGCCGAGAATATTGCTGTACGCATTCCTTGGGGTAACGATGTCGAAGAGGCGCGCGCCCATGCGATTGCCGAAGGTTTAGACAATGTAGAGGTGTTGCCGCGTTTGAATCTAACCGGTGTGGCTGCACAGATTGCTGGCGCTCAAGCTTGCGTTGCCGTGGATACCGGCTTAGGTCATTTGGCGGCAGCTTTGGATGTGCCCTGTGTGTCTTTATATGGCCCAACTTTGCCGGGCAATGTCGGTGCCTACGGCCAAGGTCAGGTGCATCTGTGTGCTAAAGGTCCCAATGCAGGTTTAGGCGATCGTCATTTAGATTGTTTTGCCAGCTTGCATGCTGATCAAGTGTTAGCAGTGCTCAAGCCATTGTTGTTGTCAGAATCTGTAGTAGCAGAGCCGATAGGTTTTGAGCCGTCACTTGATCACAAGGACGCACCCGAATGCAGTTAGCATTTATTCTGTACAAGTACTTTCCCTTTGGTGGTTTGCAGCGCGACTTTATGCGCATCGCTCTGGAGTGCCAGCAGCGGGGTCATAGCATTCGTGTCTATACGCTGATTTGGGAGGGCGATATTCCCGATGGTTTTGATGTGCGTATTAGTCGGGTGAAAGCTTTTTCCAATCACCATCGCAATGAGAAGTTCCACCGTTGGTTGCAAGCGGATATGCAACAGCAGCCCGTGGATCGGGTGATTGGTTTTAATAAGATGTCCGGTCTGGATTTCTATTATGCCGCTGATGGTTGCTATGAAGACAAAGCGCAAACCTTACGTAATCCGCTGTATCGCTACAGTAATCGTTATAAGTATTTTGCCGGTTATGAGCGTGCAGTGTTTGCACGGGAATCATCTACACAGATTTTAATGATTTCCCAAGTGCAGCAGCCGCTATTTATCAAGCATTATCAAACCCAGGCTGAGCGCTTTCATTTGTTGCCGCCGGGGATTGCCAGAGACCGCCAAGCACCGAGTAATGCTGCTGAGATTCGTGCGCAGTTTCGTACGGAGTTTAATCTACGCGATGACCAGTACTTGTTGCTGCAAGT
>DATERS010000103.1:0-3941 GCA_035271365.1 Thiopseudomonas sp. | reverse complement strand
CGGTACTACATGCTTAGCCGTGTCTACTAATTTAATCCGCAGCCGCCCGATCGGCAGGGTGCTTTGGATGAGTTGTGTAAGTTTTAGCCACTTCGTCCACAACGTACTACGCGGCGATTCTGTTCTATCTGACAATCATTTCGAGTTTACAGACATCCTCTAATGATTGCTGGAGCCGAAGCTACCAGAGGAGCGGCTCGGCTGCTTACGCAGCTAGAGCTGTTGCTCCGTAGTTTTCGTCATTGGCAACTATGAAAGTTGCAACAGTGGATTTACGAGTTCTGTTACCAACTCGGCATGCACCTAAAGTTTTGCAACCAGCGTCGAATCCTAATCGGCCCCGATCTGTGTTCACTTACTAGGTGACAGAACAAACATACTACGCTAAAAACTATCATTTGTCGATTAATCATGCATCTCTGCAACAATCACTCGACGGCGTTTTTTGCTTGCTTACCTAATAGATGGGTCTGTATTGCGCCTTTTCAAGGGCTGCACTAAAAATACTTTGCGCGAGTTACTGGCCATGATTTTGGGACGATACAGAAATCTTCTCAACCCACAAGCGCGACACTCTACCCCTTTCAAACATTTAAAAAAAAGGTAGGATCAAACATAAACAAACCAGCAAAGGTATTCACTGATGTCTATTTTAATTATTTTCAACCGCGAACCCTACGACAACACAGATGTAACATGGAATGCTTTACGCTTGGCTGGTCAACTCACAGAAAATAAACAAAAGGTGCATATTTTCTTAATGAATGACTCGGTGGATTTAGCACGTGATGTGTGTTTACCACCTGAAGGCTATGACCAAGATCTATCGCAGATGCTCAAGGACTTAATTAGCAAAGGCGTATCGGTCAAAGTGTGCGGCACGTGCATGGCACGTTGCGGCATCTATAAAAACCATCCGTATTTTGACGGTGCAGAATCTTCGACAATGCAAGAACTGGCCGAACTGGTCGCTCATAGCAATAAAGTACTGACTTTTTAATATTTCTCTAAAATGCTGCCTGCCTACAGATTTAAACCGCAGGCAGTGTCCAGAATTCAAGTATAAAAGCCACTATGACAGTCCTCTTAGCGACTGAGTAAGCTGCTTTGCATGCCAACGAGCGCAGCACTTGGGTTGGCACTGTTGAATAGCAGCTTAGTGGAATCATTCAAACTCAATCAGCGCCTTCGACTCAACAAAGACGCTGATCGAGCTCTATTTTATCAACTTAACGCAATTGCGGCCCATTAAAGCCGGCCATAATAGCGATACGATCAGCCACGCTGGCACCGAACTTCTTAGCAAAGCGATCAAAAGGCGAATCTTCGAGAGTGAAGTCAACAAATCTTTCATGACCAATCACTTCACGTGCCACATAACTGCTGTTACCCAGCGCATCAACCAAGCCTAATTCTAAGGCTTGTTCGCCGGTCCAAACTAAACCTGAAAACAGCTCTGGATGCTCAGCATCTTTAAGACGGTCGCCACGGCCTTGTTTAACGCTGGCGATAAACTGTTTGTGTGTGGTGTTCAGCACCGTTTGCCAAAATTCAGTTTCAGCAGCGTTTTGTGGCTGGAATGGATCTAGAAAAGCTTTATGTTCGCCCGAGGTATATAAACGGCGATCTACGCCGAGCATTTCCATCGTGCCAACAAAGCCAAAGCCCGCTGCAGTTACACCAATGGAACCGACTAAGCTGGATTTATCGGCATAAATCTCATCGGCAGCACTGGCAATATAGTAAGCACCGGACGCACCCAGATCGCTGATCACCGCATACACCTTGGTATTGGGATGCAAAACTCGCAGACGACGTATTTCATCGTAAATATAACCCGACTGCACAGGACTACCGCCGGGGCTATTAATGCGCAGCACAATGCCTTTGGTATTTTTATCATCAAACGCATGGCGTAAAGCGCTAACAATATTGTCGGCACTGGCGCTTTCTTGCTCGGCAATCATACCGCGCACTTCAATCAGCGCCGTATGTGCGCCACTGGACATACTTTTGTTGCTATCGCTTAAGGGTGAAAAGAAATACAGCATGCTCATTAAATAGGCAAATGTCAGGGTTTTGAAAAAGATCCCCCAACGGCGCGCACGACGCTGTTCGCTGACGCTGGCTAACACTGCTTTTTCAAGCAACTTCCATGTTTTGTTATCGACGTTATTGTCGGTCATTACAGGCTCCTTTGAGCGTTGTTCGGTTTTTTCTAAATAGCTATCGTCGGTCCAAGGGTCGCTTGGGCGCTTGCCAGTGTTGTCGCTCATGCTGTACTGCCCTTAAATCAGAGTGCCCGGCTGCTGTTGCAACCAAGTGGTTAACTCAGAGAAATGGTCAATGGCCAACACTGGGCGCTCGCGCTGCAATACGCTCAGTGGTTGTGCGCCATAACTGACTGCAACACTGGGCATCTTGGCATTATTGGCCATACGTAAATCAAATGGCGAATCACCCACCATAATAGCTTGCTCAGGTGTGGATGAGCAGTGTTTTAAAATCTCATGCAACATCAGAGGGTCAGGTTTGCTAAGAGTTTCATCGGCGCAGCGGGTGATATCAAAATAATCCAGCATCCGGTGTCCGGTTAAAACCCGATGCAGTCCTCGGCGGCTTTTACCGGTAGCGACGGCCAGTTGATAACCTGCGCTGCGGTAGCTGTCCAATGCATCAAGGACGCCAGGATAAAAAGCGGAGGGAGTTTCTTCAAGGGCAATATAGCGATCACTGTAGGCACGGATAAAGCGTTGTTTTAAAGCTTCATCATCGGCTTCGGGATACAGCACATCGTAGACTTGCGGCATCGCCAGACCAATAATGCTGCGCACTTCATCGTCGGTGCAGCGCGGCACGCCGCATCTATCTGAGGCAAAATGCATCGCCTCAATAATGCGCATAATCGAATCTACTAGGGTGCCATCCCAATCAAAAATCAATACCTTAAGACCGCTCAACTCACTCTCCTCTATATCGCTTACAAAACCAATCTGAATACCAGCACATTATTGTAGGGCGGTTATTCTACCAACTGCTCAATCACGCCTTTCCACTGCTCATCAGGATCGGCATGCACTCGAACAACTTCACCATCAGGCAAAGTGAATTTCAAATCACTGGCATGCAAAAACAAGCGTTTACCACCCAGCTCGCGGATTTCACTACTGAAGCCTTCATCACCGTACTTGGTATCGCCAGCAATCGCATGCCCTGCATATAAAGCATGCACACGAATTTGGTGGGTACGTCCAGTAATCGGACTGGCTTCAAGCATGGTGGCGTAATCGTCAAAGCGGCGTATCACCTTAAATAGGGTCAGCGCGTCTTTACCCTCAGGGTTCACCTCAACCAGTCGCTCACCGGAACGCACATTACTTTTTTGCAGCGGTGCATCCACTTGTTTACGCGATGCTGGCCAACGTCCACGCACTAACGCCATATAACGTTTATCCACAGTGTCCTCGCGAAAGGCTTCGTGTAAATGACGCAACATGCTGCGTTTTTTCGCAATCATCAGTAGCCCCGAAGTATCGCGGTCGAGACGGTGCACCAGCTCAATCTCTTTACAGATCGGGCGCATCTGCCGAAAGGCTTCAATCACGCCATACGTTAAGCCGCTACCGCCATGTACCGCGATACCAGCGGGTTTATTCAGCACAATCAGGCCTTTATCTTCATAGACAATGGCTGCTTCAAGACGATCGAGCAGACCTTTAGCTAAGGGCGCTGGCTCATCGGCTTGGGTCATGCGCATCGGTGGTACGCGGACGATATCGCCTTCTTTAATGCGGTAATCGGGTTTAATCCGACCTTTATTAACGCGCACTTCGCCTTTACGCAAAATACGATAAATCATGGTTTTCGGCACACCCTTTAAGCGCGCCAATAAAAAATTATCAATGCGCTGCCCTTCCAGCCCCGCCGACACCTCCAGCAAC
>DATERS010000102.1:0-10188 GCA_035271365.1 Thiopseudomonas sp. | reverse complement strand
GCCAATAGTTCAGCCGCCAGTGGCGCACTAATTAAACCGCGCGAGCCATGCGCAGTGTTGACGTATAAGCCCTGATGCCAAGGGCAGGGCTGTTGCAACGGCAGGCGCGCATCTTTTCTCAGGTCTGCGTAGGTCTGCATAAAGGCATCATGCTGAGCAACCGGGCCGACCAAGGGTAGATAGTCGATGCTGGTGCAACGAAACGCGGCATGGCCTTGCAGTGTGGCGACATCCAGGGCGTCGGTGGCGCAGTGGGCTTTAAACGAGGGCGAGATCTCATACAGTAAATCTAAATTGCTGTAATGCTCGGCCAATGTGGCTTCCTGACTGTTCTCGCCAAAGTTAAAGCTGGCACCCAGAGTATGGGTGCCGTGACGTGCAGGAGAAATATAGCCGTCAGCGCAGACCACGCAGTTGATGGCTTGGCTGGCCGTTGTCGCAGGTAATTGCGTGGTTTGCCCGCGCACAGGGTTCAGAGGTAAATGCTGCGTTTGGTTAAATTGCGCGACATTTGCGGCGTTACACAGCACTAGCACCGGTGCTTCAACGAGCAGACCTTTCTCGGTCTGCACCTGCCATTGTTGCTTAGCATCTTGGCTCAGGGTTAAGGCATGCTCGGTGCTTTTGAGCGTGATCAGCGGATGCTGGCTGAGGACTTGGCACAATGCTGGCGGATTCACCCAACCGGCTTCTGGATAAAATAAACCGCTGTACTCAAGCTCTACGCCAGCCAATTTACTGGCTTGTTCAGCGCTAACTGCATGTAATAAGTCTTTAGGAAAGTGTTCGGCCAAGGTGGCAAAGCGTTTATGTTCTTTATCGTTAAAGGCCAGTTGTAAGATGCCGCAGATATCCCAGTCGTCTTGGCTGAGTGTGGCTTGTTCGCTTGGGCGTGGCATTGTTTTTGTGCTGCTGAGTGATTCTAGTAAACGACGGGTGTAACCAAAGCCTGCAAGAATAAAACGTGATAATTCAGTGTGATGCGCGGAGAGCTTTAGATACAAAATACCTTGCGCATGGCCTGAGGCTTCTTGGGCAATTTTTTCGTGTTGCTCAATCAGAGTGACGCGCCATCCGCGTGCCGCCAAGCTCGCAGCGCTGGCGCAACCGGCCAGGCCTGCACCAATCACAATGGCGTGGCGTTGCTCAGGTGCAAGATCATGCTGTTTGGGTCGGGCAAACCACGGCGTGCTGATTTTTTTAAGCTTATCTACATCATCTGCTGGCTGATACTGACCCGCGAGCATTTCGCGTTTACGGCCAAAACCGGGTACACGCAACATGGCAAAACCTGCGGCAATTAAGCCGCGACGGACAAAGCCTGCGCTGGTAAAAGTGGCCAGCGTCGTATTGCTTGTAGCAAGGCGCGCCAACTGAGCGAAGACCTGCTCATTCCACATATCAGGGTTTTTTGAGGGCGCAAAGCCATCAAGAAACCACGCATCAATCTGGCCGTCCACTTGTTGCAGCATCTGCAGTGCATCACCAATCAATAAGGTCAGGGTGATGCGCCCCTGATCCAGTTGGATATGTTGAAAGCCAGTATGGATGGCGAGGTATTGTTCGAGCAGTTGCTCACGCAGTTCACTGAGTTGCGGCCATAAGACTAGGGCTTGGCTAAGGTCGCTGTGCTGGAGTGGGTATTTTTCCACGCTAATAAAATGCAGGCGAGTGTTGGCCGGTGCATGTTGGTTAAAACACTGCCAAGCACTGAGAAAATTAAGCCCAGTGCCAAAGCCGGTTTCGCCAATCACAAAGGTTGCTCGGTCTTCTAGCGCAGCAAAGCGTTGCGGCAATTGGTTGTGCTGGATAAAAACGTGCTGTGATTCAGCCAGTCCTGAGGCGTTGGAAAAATACACATCATCAAATTGACTGGATACAGGCTGGCCATGTTCGTCCCAGTTGAGTTGTGCGTGATTGGTCTCTGTCATGTGCGGGCCTTGTGCTTTAAATCGAGGTGAGAAATGATGTGCATTACTGGGTGTTAATGTGTTTTTGCAAGTTGGGCATGCTTTTTGCTGTAGTTATAGCAGTACAGTTTAAAAGACTGATTTTTGACGTTTTGAGTTGAGTATTGATTATGACTATTTCGCTAATAACCCAACAGAGTTCGTTAAAATCGCCTGCCGATCATGCGTCTACAGTGACTGAGCTGCAAGCTCAACTCGCGCAGTTTACTCGCTTGCGCGAGCAGTTTGCAGCTTCTTTGCAGTCGATGCAGGCTGGTTATAAGCAGTTACAGGCAGAGTTGAGCTAAGGCTCCTGTGTCTGAAAATATAGCTTCTTGAATAAATGTATCTTGGGTCGTCTGTGCCTGACGTACCGCGCGAGTATTGATAGTGTTTGCAGGTCTGATGCGTGTTGCAGATGGCCTGGGGTTTCTGTAGGAAAATATACTGCTACCAAGCTCGATTAAGCTGCTGCAGTGCTAACAATACATAGGGGCAAGGAGTACTTTGGGCTGGGTGTGGTGAGCGAAGCCATGGATGGCGTAGCGCCGAAGTTGAACCCCGGACGGGTTCATCGACGGATTAACACCCAACCCAAGGTACGACATACGCTGTACTCAGCAATAGACCAGATAACATGATATGCGCCTGATCTAAGCTGTAAGAGCCGTTTTAATCCTCAACCTTGCAGATAATTTTTTGCTACACTGCGCGGCTATTTTGTTGATGGTTATGGGCTGATTATGTTGCAGCACGATGCAGGTTGTTTAACGCATGGTATTGCTGATGCATTAGCGCAGCGTATTGTTTCCGGCGAGCTGGTGGGCGGCTATGCGCTGCGTGAAGTGGCGATTACCCAAACCTATCAAGTCAGCCGCAGTTCCGTACGTGAAGCCTTGTTATTGCTGCAGCGCCGTTACTTAGTCGATATTTACCCGCGACGCGGGGCGCATGTGCGCGTGCTGACGGCGCAAAATATCCAAGATTTATACGACATCAGCACACAGCTGTATATTTTACTGGGCACCTTGCTGGCGCAACGTTGGCAAACTCAAGCGCAGTTACTGCCGTTCTTAGACGTGCGTCGCGCCATGCAAGTGAGCGTACAAAACAACGATGTAGAAGGCTTTATTCAACAGAGCTTCGCCATTGTTAATATTGCCGCTCCCATTGTGAATAACCCTTATTTGCAGCAAGCGCTGGATAATATTATGCCGGCGGTCAGTCGTACTTATTATGTGGCGTTTAAACAACGCAGTAACGAGATGGCGCAATTTACCCGTATTTTTGATCAGCTCCTCGTTGCGGTTCAGGCACGGCATCCCGATAAAATCCGCCAGCTCTTGCAGCTCTACGCGCAGAAAAACTGCCAGTTGGCGCTGCGTGCCTTACCGAGAGAGCGCTGACTTATGCGTCTAAAGAGCATCCGCCTGGCTGGCTTTAAATCCTTTGTCGATCCGACCACTGCGAGCTTTCCCAGCAATATGACTGCAGTGGTTGGACCCAATGGCTGTGGCAAGTCCAATATTATTGATGCGGTGCGCTGGGTGTTGGGCGAAAGCTCAGCAAAAAACCTGCGTGGCGAGTCGATGACGGATGTGATTTTTAACGGCTCAACCAGCCGCAATCCAGTCGCCCAAGCCAGCATTGAATTAGTCTTTGATAACAGCGACGGTTCCTTGCCGGGCGAATACGCCAGTTACGCAGAAATCTCCATTCGCCGCCGCGTCACCCGTGAAGCGCAAAGCACCTATTTTTTAAATGGGGTGAAATGCCGGCGTCGTGATATCACTGATATTTTTCTCGGTACTGGTCTCGGTCCGCGCAGTTACGCGATTATTGAACAGGGGATGATTTCCCGTTTAGTCGAAGCGCGTCCGGATGATTTACGCATATTTATTGAAGAAGCCGCGGGTATTTCCAAATATAAAGAGCGTCGCCGCGAGACAGAAAACCGTATTCGCCGTACTCAAGAAAACCTTGAGCGCTTACTCGATTTACGCGAAGAACTGGGCCGACAAATTGAGCGTTTACAACGCCAAGCCGATGCGGCTGAAAAGTACCAGCATTATAAAGCCGAAGAGAAAACCCTAAAAGCACAGTTGATTGCCCTACGTTGGCAGCAGTTTGATAGTCAAGCCAGCGAGCATCAGTTGCTGATTCAGCAGCTGGAAACCGCATTAGAAGCCTGCATGGCTGATCAGCGCCAAGCCGATGCGAAAATTGAACTGTTACGCGATAGTCATCATCAGTTATCCGAGGCTTTTAACCGCGTGCAAGGGCGCTTTTATGCGGCGGGTGCTGATATTGCCCGGCATGAACAAAGTATTCAGCATGCGCAGCAGCGTTTACGCCAGTTGCAGGATGATTTAAACGAGGCTGAACGAGCCCGTTTAGATACCGAACGCCACTTAGCCAGCGACCGTGAATTATTGCTCAGTCTGACTGAAGAGTTAGCCGTTTTGACTGAGCAGCAGGCGCAAGCGCAATTAACTGCAGAGTGTTCCGCTGCGGCCTTTATGCAGGCAGAAGAGGGGATGCAAGACTGGCAGGAACGCTGGAATACCTTAACTGAAAAAAGTGCACAGCCGCGCAATGAAGCTAGCGTACAACGCACACGTATTCAGCAGTTAGAACAGAATCATCAGCGTTTAAGCACTCGTCAGCAGCGTTTGCAGGATGAGCAGCACAGTTTGCAAGATGATCCCTTGGCTGATTCGCCAGCTGAATTACAGCAGCAGGTTGAGGAAGGGCAAGCACGGCTGGATGAGCTGTCTGCGATTCAGCAATTACAAGCAACGCAACTGCAGGACACGCAAGAGCAATTAACCGCAAAGAATCAGCAGCAACAGCAGGTGCAAGGTCAGTTGCAGCGCTTACAGGGCCGTATTTCTGCATTAGAAGCTTTGCAGCAAGCGGCGCTGAATCCAGAACAAGGCGTGCAAGAGTGGTTGGACAGCCAGCAGTTACAACAGCAACCACGCTTGCTGGACGGCTTAAAAGTTGAAGCAGGCTGGGAACTGGCGGTGGAAACGGTCTTGGCGGCTGATTTACAAGCGGTGCAGATTGATAGCTGGGCTGATCTTGATCTGAGCAGTTTACACAATGGCCATTTGCGTTTGGTCAGTGATAGCGCTGCGGTGACACCGGTTAAAAACAGCGTGCTCACTAAAGTGCAGTCTGCTGTTGTAGATGTTTCGCCTTGGTTGGCGCATGTCTACGCCGTGGACACTTTAGATCAGGCGCTGCAGTTACGCCCGCAATTAAACAGCGGTGAAAGCGTAGTCAGTCGTGATGGTTACTGGCTGGCCGCGCACTTTTTAACCGTACAGCGCGGCGATGAATACAGCGGTGGCGTGCTGGCGCGTGCGCAAGAATTAGAAGAGTTGCTGTTAAATGTGGCTGAGCTGGAAGAACAGCAGCAGGCTTTAGAAGACCAGTTGCATACTCTGCGCAACGCTCGCCATCAAGTGCAAGAACAGAGCGAACAATTGCGACGTGATGAGCAGGTCGCATACCGGGTATTAAGTGAGCTGAAAAGCCAACTCTCAGCCAAAGTTGCACGCGTAGAACAACTGCAATTGCGTCGTACGGCCATCACCGCAGAGCTTGCGGATGTGACTGAGCAGCAGCAGATCGAAGCTGAGCACATCGCCGAAGCACGCTTACTGCTGGATGATGCGCTTGAGCATATAACAGCAGGGGAACAACAACAGCAGCAGTTACAAGCGGAACAAGGCCAGTTGCGCAGTCAATTTGAGCAGTTACGCCAGCAGGCGCAGCAGGATAGAAACAGCCAGCATCAACTGGCTTTGCGTATCAGTACTTTGACTACGCAACAGCACTCAACCCAGCAGGCTTTGCAGCGTTTAGAACAGCAGTACGCTCAGGCCAATCAGCGTCGTGAACAACTGCATTTAAACCTAGCTGAAGGTGAGTCGCCGACCGATGAGTTACGTGCGCAGCTGGAAGAGTTCTTGCAGAACCGTTTAGCCATTGATGACGAATTACGCTTAGCCCGTGCCGCGCTGGATGATGCCGATATGCAGATGCGCGAGGCTGAGCAACAACGCAGCCTCGCTGAGCAAGGCGCACAAGGTGTACGCGAACGACTTGAGCAGCAGCGTTTGGCTTGGCAAACATTGGCAGTTAAAAAAGATACGCTCAATCAGCAACTGCAAGCGCTTGAGTTGAATATCCAGCAGTTACTTGAACAATTGCCCGAGGGTGCTGAGCCAAAAATATGTGAGCAGCAATTGACAGCTATCGCCGCACGTATTGAGCGTTTGGGCGCGATTAACTTGGCCGCGATTGAGGAATACCGTCAGCAGTCTGAACGTAAAGCCTATCTGGATGCGCAAAATGATGACTTAGTTGAAGCGCTGGATACCTTAGGTAATGTGATTCGTAAGATCGATCACGAAACCCGTAATCGCTTTAAAGAAACCTTTGATTTAATTAACAGCGGTTTACAAGAGTTGTTTCCTAAAGTGTTTGGCGGCGGTCATGCCAGTTTGCAAATGACCGGTGAAGATCTACTCAGCACCGGCGTCGCCATTATGGCGCGTCCACCGGGTAAGAAAAATAGCACCATCCATTTACTCTCCGGTGGCGAAAAAGCCCTGACGGCCTTGGCGCTGGTCTTTGCGATCTTTCAGCTTAATCCTGCACCGTTTTGCATGCTTGATGAAGTGGATGCGCCACTGGATGACGCCAACGTCGTGCGTTATGCACGCTTGGTCAAAGAGATGTCTGAGAAAGTGCAGTTTATCTATATCACCCACAATAAAATCGCCATGGAACTGGCCGATCAGTTGCTAGGTGTGACCATGCATGAACCCGGCTGTTCGCGTTTAGTGGCGGTGAATATTGAAGAAGCCGCGGCGTTGGCAGAGGGTTAAAACAGCCTCGGTCTGGATGCTGTTGGTCTTTATACTTTATTCAAGCAATTATCTGATCACTGGCTTAGGTTGCAGAATGCTTATGACCTGTTGTTGATGCGTGATTCACGAAAATAATTAGATGTGCAACCGTATCAATTTCAGTCCGCTTGATAAAATAACGGTTTTCCCTTAAGTTTCTATCCTCTTTAAACCATTGACGACAAGAATCACCTTGCTTGGGCTGGGTGAGTTGAGGGCCACGTAACATTACCTTTACTAATGAAGTACAGCCAACTTGGGCGCTTTGCTCTAAGTGCCAAGGGCGTGGGCGGGTTCGTTTGAAAATCCGCAAAAAAGTGAAGCTGAGTTATCAGGCTGCCTTGCTGCAGTTTGAAAAGGATGGCGGCACTGCGCCAGATCGGCCGAAGGCGAATTTCTCTCTTTGCCCTCGCTGTGGCGGATCGGGCTTGCTCGCAGCAGTTCATCCTCCAGTAGCAGATACCGAAAGCTATCCAAACGTCGCTATTATTGGTGGCGGCATTGGCGGCGTGGCCTTGGCGGTGGCCTGTTTGCACCGTGGTATTCCCTTTACGCTGTATGAGTGGGATAACGATTTTTCTGCTCGCTCTCAGGGTTACGGTCTCACTTTGCAACAAGCCAGCAAGGCCATCGAAGGCTTGGGTATTTTCTCTCTCGACCAAGGCGTGGTTTCTACTCGCCATGTGGTGCACAGCACAGACGGCACAATACTTGGCGAGTGGGGCATGAGAAACTGGCTGCATTGCGATGCGACTAAGGCACCTAAGCGCACTAACGTGCATATCGCCCGTCAGTCGTTGCGCTTGGCTTTGCTGGAACAATTGGATGCCCATCCGCATCCGCAGGAGGCGATAAAGTGGGGGCATCAGTTGGTGGGTCTTAAAGAAACACCAGCCGGGGTCGAGCTAAGCTTTGCGGTAGAGGGTGAGATAAAAACTGCACACGCAGATTTAGTGGTGGGTGCCGATGGTATTCGCAGTGCGGTGCGCAACTTAGTCTTAGGCCATGACTCTAGCTCATTACGTTATCTGGATTGCATCGCTATCTTGGGTATTTGCCCATTAAGTGCGCTGAGCGATGTCGACAGTGATTTGCTGGATTCAGCCACAGTATTCCAAACCGCCAATGGCCATGAGCGCATTTATGTCATGCCTTTTGATGCCAATTCGGTGATGTGGCAATTAAGCTTCCCGATGCCAGAAAGTGAAGCTCAAGCTCTAAGTGCTGAAGGGGCCGAGGCGCTCAAGGCAGAAGCTTGTAAGCGCACGCAATGGCACTCGCCTATTCCGCAGATTTTAGCGGCTACACCCACCGATTTAGTGTCGGGTTATCCGGTCTACGACAGAGCTTTATTGAGTGCTGATGTATTAGCGCAGATGGGTCCCATGACCCTGCTGGGTGATGCTGCCCACCCCATGAGCCCGTTTAAAGGCCAAGGTGCTAACCAAGCTTTGTTAGATGCACTGTCATTGGCACGCATAATAGTCAGAGGTTGTCGCTTACAACCCAGCTGGCGCGAGGTGGGTCTTCGCAGTAACGTGTTAAACGAGTTTGAAGCCGAGATGCTTGAGCGCAGTGCCATTAAGGTGCAAGAATCAGCCGATGCGGCAGAGTTTTTACACTCGGAGGTGGTATTGCATGAAAGCAATGAACCCCGAGGCCGCTGCTTAAAATAGTGCTTCTTCAAACATAGAAGAGTGTCTTCATGCATAGTTTCGCCATACTTTTAGCCCAATGAATGCACCTTTTACCCTGCGGCCTTACCAGCAGGAAGCCGTTGATGCCACGTTAAAACACTTTCGCAAATCCGATGAGTCGGCGGTGATTGTGTTGCCGACCGGTGCTGGTAAAAGTCTGGTGATTGCTGAGTTGGCGCGTCTGGCTCGGCGTAAAATTCTGGTGCTGACTCACGTCAAAGAGCTGGTTGAGCAGAATCACGCCAAATACGAGAGTTATGGCGTAGTCGGTGGTATTTTCTCGGCTGGGTTAAGCCGTAAGGAAAACCGCCATCAGGTGACCTTTGCCAGTGTGCAGTCGGCGGCAGCCAATCTTCAGCAGTTTAAAGACGAATACTCCTTGATCATTATTGATGAGTGCCATCGCGTCAGTGGTGAGGAGACCAGTCAGTATCAGCGAATTATTGAGCAACTGCGGCAACAGAATAAAGGCCTAAAAGTGCTCGGGCTCACTGCCACGCCGTACCGCTTAGGCATGGGTTGGATCTATCGCTATCACTATCGCGGCTTTGTGCGTAGCGAAGAGGATAAGCCGTTTGTGCACTGCATTTATGAGCTGCCGTTGATCTATATGATTAATCGAGGCTATCTGACTAAGCCTGAGTTGGTTGACGCCGCAGTGGCGCAATATGATTTTTCGGCACTGACGCCCAACCGCCTCGGTGAATACGCGGAAAAAGATGTGAACCAGCTGTTGAGCAAACACCAGCGTGTCACCCGCGCCATTATTGAACAGGTGGTGGAGCTGGCGCTTCAGCGTCAGGCAGTGATGATCTTTGCCGCAACGGTGGATCATGCGAAGGAAATCACTGGTTATCTACCGCCAGAGCACACCGCATTGATTACTGGCGCGACCGATCAGCGTGAACGCGATGAGCTGATTCAGCGCTTTAAGCAGCGCCAGTTAAAGTATCTGGTGAATGTATCGGTACTCACCACCGGCTTTGATGCGCCGCATGTAGACTTTATCGCTATTTTGCGTCCAACCCAGTCGGTCAGTTTGTACCAGCAAATCGTCGGTCGCGGCTTACGTTTGCATGAAGGTAAAACAGATTGTCTGGTGATTGATTACGCTGGCAATCATTTCAATTTATATCACCCTGAAGTAGGGGAGAAGAAACCCAACTCTGACAGTGAACCGGTGCAGGTGCTGTGCCCAGGTTGTGGTTTTGCCAATATTTTTTGGGGCAAAACCGATGGTAAAGGCCATGTGATTGAACATTATGGGCGCCGTTGTCATGGTCTATTGGGGACTGATGAAGATGACGAGCCCGTGCCACCTTTTGAACAATGCGATTACCGTTTTCGCTTTAAAGAGTGCCCGCATTGCAGCGCTGAGAATGATATCGCTGCGCGCAATTGTCATCAGTGTAAAAAGGCCATTATTGATCCGGATGATCAGCTCAAAGATGCCCTCAAGCTAAAAGATGCGATGGTAATTCGTTGCGCTGGTATCACCTTAAGCATTGATGAACGCACTAAGCAGAGCAAGCTGAAAATCACCTATCACGCTGAAGATGGCGAAGAGCTTAGTGAGTCGTTTGATTTTAGCAAACCGGCCCAGCGTAAGATCTTTAATAA
>DATERS010000101.1:0-62694 GCA_035271365.1 Thiopseudomonas sp. | reverse complement strand
GCTGGGCCATGCAATTGATCCAGCAGCGCTTCAAACTCGTCATCGGTAATAATGTCGCTATCAACACCCGCTGCTTGTGAGTTTTCATCCAGCGCGCTGAGTAACTGTTCAAATTCTAAATCAGTATCATCACCTGGCTCTGGCTGAGCTTGCACTGCAAAGTCTGCAGACTCATCGGCTTCTACAGGGCTGACGTCTTGGTCTTCCGGCAAAGCCAGTCGTGCTAGTTCGGCCAGTAATTCATCAGTAGCAGGCGTTAAAGGCAGGCCTTCGCGCACTTCTTGGAACATCGCATTAACGCTATCTAGGGTTTGCAGGACAACGTCCATCAATTCGGGCGTCACTCGGCGCTCACCTTTGCGCAAAATATCAAAGACGTTTTCCGCAATATGGCAGCAACTGACCAACTCATCAAGCTGTAGAAATCCAGCGCCACCTTTGACGGTATGGAAGCCACGAAAGATTGCATTGAGCAGATTCATATCATCAGGGCTACCCTCCAGCTCAACCAGCTGTTCAGATAGCAATTCAAGGATCTCTCCTGCCTCCACTAAAAAGTCTTGGAGGATTTCTTCATCTGCATCAAAGCCCATATGCGCTGCTCCTAAAACCCTAAACTGGACAGCAAGTCATCCACATCAACTTGATCTGTGACTACGTCATTCCGTGTATCGGCGCGCATTTGCGGACCTTCACCGGCACTGCTGCTTTTTTCTTTGCTGTCTTTTTTGCGCAAGTCTTCGGTTGAGTGCTCAATACCGGCCACTCGATCCACTTGTCCAGCCATCACACAGAGCTTGACCAGATTGGTTTCAATATCAGCAATCAGGTTCATCACACGCTTGATCACCTGTCCAGTTAAGTCTTGGAAACCTTGTGCCATCATAATTTCATTCAGATTGGCTGAAAGCTGATCACTGTCCTGCAAGCTGCGTAATAAAAACGCTTCAACACGCTTGGCTAGCACACGGAATTCATCCGCTTTCATATCGCGACGCATAAAGCGCTGCCAATCCGCAATTAAGCTTTGCGCTTCATAACTGATATAAGTGACCAAGGGCGCACTTTTTTCCACCAAATCCAACGCACTATTGGCAGCGTCATCGGTCATATTGACAACGTACTGCAAACGCTCCGATGCATCGGTGATTTGCGACATTTCTTTGGCATGTGGATTACGCGGATCAATATCAAAATCAATAATGGCCGTATGCAATTCTCGAGTTAAGCGCCCGACTTCACGATACAGGACGCTCTCACGGATCTGGCTGATCTGCGTAATAATTCGAGCTGCTTCTTCTAAATCACCTTGCTCAAGACTCTGCTGCAGTTGAGGAGCATGCAAAGCGATGGCAGACGTAAAGTCGGCCTCACTGCTTGTATCGTGTTCCATAGTTTCCTCACCGCTTATATTCAGCCGTTAACACGAACAAAGATTTTTTCAATCTTATCTTTCAATGCTTGTGCGGTGAATGGCTTAACCACATAACCGTTTACACCCGCTTGCGCTGCAGCAATGATTTGGTCGCGCTTGGCTTCTGCCGTGACCATCAGAACTGGCAAATGCTTTAAGTTGGCATCAGCACGCACTTCACGTAATAAGTCGAGGCCACTCATAATGGGCATATTCCAATCTGTAACCAAGAAATCAAAATTGCCATTTTTCAGCATCGGTAACGCGGTTGCACCATCATCCGCCTCAGCGGTATTGGTAAAACCAAGGTCACGCAAGAGGTTCTTGATGATCCGTCGCATTGTTGAGAAGTCATCAACAATGAGGATTTTCATATTTTTATCCAAGCCAACCTCCAAGCTATTTTAAGTCAGTCTTTGCCGTATAAAGACCGCATGCATATAGTGTTAAGTAAATAAATTCCAGCGCTTATTGACGCCAATCAGACAAACGCGCTCTGAGTCGCGCAGCACATTGGCTGTGTAACTGACTGACCCGTGACTCACTGACACCGAGCACTGCGCCAATTTCTTTCAAATTCAACTCTTCATCATAATACAGTGATATCACTAAGCGCTCACGCTCAGGTAAACCTGCTATGGCATCAGCTAGGGCTTGTTTAAAATGCACCTGCTCAACATCACGACTGGGTTCTTGCTGGGTGCTATGGGTATTAAACTGATCACCCTCATCCAGTAAATCATCAAAACTGAACAAACGACTGCCTTGAGTATCATTTAAAATAGAATAATACTCATCAACACTTAACTTAAGTTCGGCCGCCACCTCTAAATCTTGAGCATCACGACCGGTACGCGCTTCAATGGTACGCACGGCATCGCTGACCATACGAGTATTTCGGTGCACTGAACGCGGGGTCCAATCACCTTTACGCAACTCATCCAGCATGGCACCCCGAATACGAATACCCACAAAGGTGTCAAAACTGGCACCCTTACTGGCATCAAATTTCTTCGCGGCCTCAAGCAAGCCAATCATTCCCGCTTGAATCAAATCCTCAACCTGTACGCTTGCAGGCAAGCGGCCAAGCATATGATAAGCAATGCGTTTGACCAAGGGTGCATGCTGCTCAATCAATAATGACTGCTCATCAGCACCTTGCGCTTGACTATACATTTGCAGACCTTTAGCTCTTGTCATGCACTTTATTCCAATCCAGTGTGGTTAACTAACCGCTCCACAAAAAACTCTAGATGCCCACGGGGTGTACGCGCCAGCGGCCAGTTATTAATCTGCTGAGCCATTGATTTAAACACCAGTGAACATTTAGCACGTGGATAAGCCTCGTACACTGCACGCTGTTTTTGTACTGCTTTACGCACCATTTCATCGTAAGGCACAGCGCCTAAATACTGCAGCGTCACATCATCTAAAAAACGTTCGGTGACTTTAACCAATTTATTAAATAAGTTACGTCCTTCTTGCGGACTGTGCGCCATATTGGCCAGCACCCGAAACAGGGTCATACCATGATTGCGATTGAGTAACTTAATCAGTGCGTACGCATCGGTAATTGAAGTGGGTTCATCACAGACCACCATAATCACTTCTTGCGCAGCCTGAACAAAGCTGGTGACCGAGTCACCAATGCCCGCAGCGGTATCAATCACTAAAACATCAATATTATCGCCTAGCTCACTGAAGGCCTGAATCAAACCCGCATGTTGCATGGGTGTCATTTCCACCATGCTTTGCGTACCGGAGGATGCGGGTACAATTTTAATGCCGCCAGGACCTGTCAATAAAACATCACGCAAATCGCATTTGCCATCCATCACATCGGCCAACGTGTGCGTGGGGTGCAAGCCCAGTAAAACGTCAACGTTAGCCAAACCAAAGTCAGCATCGAGTAGGACAACTTTACGGCCTAAGTCTGCCAGTGCGATGGAAAGATTCACCGAGACGTTGGTTTTACCCACCCCTCCTTTACCACCAGTTACGGCAATCACTTGTACGGGCTGTTTCTGTTTATGTGTCATTCTATTTAATACCTTACTGAACTCTAACCAACAAACGCCGCTGTCTGCGGAGATCCTACACACATTTGCGCCATGATATCTTCTGTTGGCTCTTGTGAACTTTGTAGACGCACAGCACGGCTGACTAACTGATGGTTGCGCGGCACTTGGATATCATCCGGTATTTTAGGACCGTCGGTAGTATAGGCTACTGGCATGCCATGGCCAATCGCCATACTCAGTGCTTCACCCATACTAATGGCTTCATCTAATTTCGTGATAACGCACCCTGCTAATCCACAGCGCTTATATGCATGCCAAGCGGCCTTCAAAACTTGCCCTTGACTGGTCGCAGCCATCACTAAATAATTTTTTGATTTCACTGCAGCTAAGTTATCCAACTGTAAACCCAAAGCTGGATCGCTCGCCGTCAGGCCTGCGGTATCAACCAAAACAACACGCTTCTGCGCTAGCGGCTTCAGCGTCTCAGCTAAGGTTTCGCCTTCAGCTACATAGCTCACTGGGATATTTAAAATACGGCCTAGAGTTTTTAATTGCTCTTGTGCGCCAATGCGATGGTTGTCCATGCTGACCAAAGCAATATTGTTCACACCATGCTCAAGCACATAACGAGCAGCCAGCTTAGCCAGTGTTGTGGTTTTACCCATACCTGCAGGTCCAACTAAAGCAATCACACCGCCCTCATCAACAGGCTGAACATTAGGCGTACGAATTGAATGTGTTAAGTAGGCTAACGCCATACGCCAGGCTTTTTGCTGATCCTGCTCACGAGCTACACGCTCCAAAACTGGACGCACGATATCAGCACTCAAACCCATTTTCTGAAAGCGTTTCCACAATGCAGCATGCGCGGGCTGTTGAGTGCGCATGGTATTCCAGGCCATATTGCCTAATTGCACTTCGAGCATTTCACGCAAGCTATTAAGCTCGGAACGCATCGCTGCCATCTCGCCATGCTCAGCACTGCTGTGCTGTACTGGCTGTGGTGCTGAGACCGGCTGAGGCTGGGCACGGCTGACGCGCTGCATCACTTCATCAAGTAATTGGCGGTCTTTACCCACAACGCCACCCTCTTGACGGGCTTGCAAGCTGGCATGCGCCTCAAGGATTTGCGTTTGTGTTTTACGCAACTCAGCTTCAAGAGCTGGGTTAGGACGCGCTACAGACGTCTGAACTTGATAATCAAGGGCTGCGGTCAACTCAACACCGCCAGCAACGCGGCGTGTAGAAATAATTGCCGCATCGGCACCTAGTTCTTCACGTACGCGGTTCATGGCTTGGCGCATGTCTGCTGCGAAATATCGTTTGACCTGCATAAGTCAGCCCTCAATCAATTTTGTCCTACCGTTGCCACGATAGTGACTTGCTTATTGTCTGGAATCTCTTGATACGCCAACACATACATATTCGGTACGGCTAACCTGGCAAAGCGCGACATCATGGCTCGAATCTGTCCAGCGACTAATAACACCACTGGTTTACCTAGCATTTCCTGACGTTGCGCTGCCTCTATCAGAGACTTCTGTAGTTTCTCTGCCATTCCCGGTTCAAGCAGTACACCTTCACTTGAACCTTGCCCGGCCTTCTGCATACTACTAAGCAATATCTGTTCCAACCTTGGTTCTAATGTGATGACTGGTAGCTCAGGCTCAAGCCCTACAATGCTTTGCACGATGGCACGCGATAGCGCGACACGCACTGCGGCGACGATAGTGTCAGTATCTTGACTGCGTGACACCGTCTCAGCAATGGCTTCGGCAATACTGCGAATATCCCGTACCGGCACTTGTTCTTGCAGCAAACTTTGCAA
Organism: Thiopseudomonas sp.; assembly: GCA_035271365.1. Classification (GTDB taxonomy): domain Bacteria; phylum Pseudomonadota; class Gammaproteobacteria; order Pseudomonadales; family Pseudomonadaceae; genus Denitrificimonas. The sequence continues at coordinate 57,431 of DATERS010000101.1, read as the reverse complement.
AATCCGTAATAAAGTTGAGATCGAGATCATGCCCGGTATCAACTCTTCAGCCAGCTTCGGAGAGCTCTTCGCTAAAACCTGCATCAACTGCTGCACTTCTTCATGACCCAACAGTTCATGTGCGTGCTTATTAAGGATTTGATTGAGATGCGTGGCCACCACGGTACTGGTATCGACCACGGTATAGCCCAGTGACTGCGCCTGATCACGTTGACTCGGCTCAATCCACACCGCTTCCAGGCCAAAGGCAGGGTCTACAGTATCGATACCGTTGAGCGTGCCAAAAACTTGACCGGGGTTAATCGCTAGTTCGCGCTCTGGATAGACTTCAGCCTCAGCCACCGTCACGCCCATTAACGTCAGGCGGTAGACGTTAGGTAATAAATCTAAGTTGTCACGAATATGCACCGAAGGCATTAAAAAACCTAAGTCTTGCGAAAGCTTTTTACGCACGCCTTTAATACGCGCTAACAGTTGGCCACCCTGATTGCGATCCACTAAAGGGATTAAGCGATAACCGACCTCTAAGCCGACCATATCCACAGGCATAACATCATCCCAGCCCAGTTCTCGGTTCTCGGTGCTGACCGGCGCCGGAAGCTGCTCAAGATCACGCTGCTCTTTTTGTACGACGGCTAATTCTTTATCGTTCTCACGCTTCCAAATTAAATAAGCACCACCCGCCGCCAACAAGCCCAAACCAATAAAGGACATATGCGGCATGCCGGGCACAGAACCCATCGCAATCAAGATCGCTGCAGACACCGCCAAGGCTTTAGGCGAAGTAAACATTTGGCGTTGAATCTGCTCACCCATATCTTCAGAGGTGGTGACGCGGGTCACCATCATCGCTGCTGCGGTTGACAGCAAGAGTGATGGCACTTGCGCAACCAAGCCATCACCAATGGTCAGCAGCGCATACACTTTAGCCGAATCCATAAAACTCAAATCGTGCTGAGCCACACCAATGGCGATACCACCAATCAAGTTGATAAACAAAATCAACAAACCGGCAACCGCATCACCGCGCACGAACTTACTGGCACCATCCATCGAACCATAGAAGTCCGCTTCTTGCGCCACATCACTGCGACGAATCTTGGCTTGCTCTTGATCAATCAAACCGGCATTGAGGTCAGCATCAATCGCCATCTGCTTACCCGGCATGGCATCCAGGGTAAAGCGCGCACTCACCTCTGAGATACGGCCCGCACCCTTAGTCACCACGACGAAGTTAATAATCATTAAAATAGCAAAGACCACAGCACCAACAACGTAGTTACCGCCAATCACCACCTCACCGAAGGCTTGAATCACTTTACCTGCGGCATCCCCTCCTTCGTGACCGTGCAGCAATACCACGCGCGTTGAAGCAACGTTCAACGACAAACGCATCAGGGTCGCCACCAGCAAAATAGTTGGGAAGGCCGCAAAGTCCAGCGGACGCATAGCGTAGACGCCCACCAGCAAGACAATAATGGCTAAGGCAATATTAAAGGTGAAAAATATATCCAGTAACATGGTGGGAATCGGCAAGGTCATCATGCCGAGAATAACTAGCAACAGTATAGGCACGCCCAAGTTGCCCCGCTTGAGCAACCCGATACCGGTGCGCATATTACTTTTGAGTTGCGAGTTATTCACTGATCATTCTCTTTTTTGAGTTTAAGCACGCATGCACTGAATATTGACATAAAGGCTATCACTGTCATTAACAAGCAATAAACAGTCCACCTTATAGATAAAAACAGATATTAGAAAACCACAAAGGCTGCCTCAGTGGGCAGCCTTTGTATTTTACCGCGACTCTTAAGGTATAGCCTTAGCCTACAAAGCTCAGCAACACCCCCGCTGCTACCGCCGAACCAATCACGCCGGCCACGTTGGGCCCCATGGCATGCATCAGCAAGAAGTTTTGCGGGTTGGCCTCAAGCCCAACACGGTTGGAGACCCGCGCCGCCATCGGTACCGCCGATACGCCCGCCGAACCAATCAATGGGTTGATTTTAATCGCACTGAACTTATTCATGATTTTCGCCATAATCACGCCCATCGCTGTACCAGCACTAAAAGCAATCATACCCAGCAATAAAATCCCTAAGGTTTTCATTTGCAAGAATGACTCAGCCGACAACTTTGAACCTACAGTCAAACCCAGTCCAATGGTAATGATATTGATCAAAGCATTACGCGAAGTATCCGCTAAACGCTCAACCACACCACTTTCACGCATCAAGTTACCAAAAGCAAACATCCCGATTAGTGGTGCAGCATCGGGCAATAACAAACCAATTAGCAGGCACAAGACTAGCGGGAAAATGATTTTCTCGGTTTGCCCCACAGGACGCAATTGCGACATCACAATCGCGCGCTCTTCAGGCGTGGTCAAGGCGCGCATAATCGGCGGCTGAATCAATGGCACCAAGGCCATATAGGAATACGCTGCTACGGCAATCGGGCCCAGCAAGTCAGGCGCTAAACGCGAGGCGACATAAATAGAGGTTGGGCCATCAGCACCACCAATAATAGCAATCGAGGCTGCTTCTTGCAGAGTGAACTCCAAACCTGGAATACCCAGCATACCGATGGCTAATGCGCCCAATAAAGTACCAAAGATACCAAACTGTGCAGCAGCACCCAGCAGCAAGGTTTTTGGGTTGGCCAACATCGGACCAAAGTCCGTCATTGCGCCCACACCCATAAAGATCAACAGCGGAAAGACACTGGTCGGCAAACCGACATCGTAGAGCAAAGCCAGCAAGCCACCGCTTTCAGCCATACCTGCCGCAGGCAGATTGGCTAATACACCACCAAAACCAATAGGTATCAGTAGTAACGGCTCAAACCCTTTGCGGATCGCTAGGTAAACCAACAGCAAACAAACAGCAATCATCAAGGCCTGTCCTGGCTCAAGCTGATAAATACCGGTGTTTTCCCATAATTTTAAGAGCTTATCCATCATTTAGCCCTCAAGCTATGGTCAGCAGGCTATCGCCAACCGACACTGCATCGCCAACTTTAACGTTGACGTCACCGATTACACCACGGCGAAATGCGCGAATTTCAGTTTCCATTTTCATGGCTTCTAAAATAATCACTACATCACCTTCTTCTACCGCTTGGCCCGGCTTAACCAATACCTTAAAGATATTGCCCGCCAACGGTGCGCCCTGAGGATCACCTGCACCCGCTGCAACAGGCTCAGGCGCACAGGCAGTGGCTTCACCAATTGGTTTTAACCCTTCAATATCGCCACCCTCATTCACTTGCACAACAAAGGTCTTACCATTGACATCAACGGTATAAGCTTGCGCACCGGCGCCTTGGCTATCAAGCACTTCATTGCCAGTCGGCATCGGCTCAAAGGCATCAGGGTTATCGCGATTCTCTAAAAACTTCAAACCAATCTGCGGGAATAAAGCATAAGTCAGCACATCATCGATCATATCCTCTGCTAAACGGATATTTTTCTCTTGGGCTAATTCTTTAAGTTCAGCGGTGAGCTTCTCAACTTCATTTTCCAGCAAGTCTGCAGGACGGCAAACCACTGCCTCTGCACCATCGAGCACACGCGCTTGCAGCTCGGCATTAAAGGGGGCCGGCGCAGCGCCGTACTCACCTTTTAAAATACCAGCCGTTTCTTTAGTGATCGACTTATAGCGCTCGCCAGTCAGCACGTTAATCACCGCTTGAGTACCGACAATTTGCGAGGTCGGTGTCACCAGTGGAATAAAGCCTAGATCTTCACGTACGCGCGGAATCTCAGCCAGCACTTCATCAAACTTATCCGTCGCGCCTTGCTCTTTAAGCTGACCTTCCATATTCGTCAGCATGCCACCTGGCACTTGCGCGACGAGAATGCGTGAGTCAACACCGCGTAACGTACCTTCAAATTTCGCATACTTTTTACGCACTTCACGGAAATACGCTGCAACTTCTTCCAGTAACAATAAATCAAGACCGGTGTCATGTTCAGTATTTTGGAACATGGCCACCACTGACTCGGTTGGCGAATGGCCATAGGTCATCGACATGGATGAGATCGAGGTATCCACGTTATCAATACCCGCTTCCACCGCTTTTAAAATCGAAACGGATGATAAACCGGCAGTCGCGTGGCACTGCATATGAATTGGAATCGATAAACTGGATTTCAACTTACTGACCAATTCATAGGCTACATAGGGTGTTAAAATACCGGCCATATCTTTAATGGCAATAGAATCAGCACCTAAGTCTTCAATTTTCTTACCCAGATCAACCCACATCTGCATATTGTGCACAGGGCTGGTGGTGTAAGAAATCGTACCTTGCGCATGTTTGCCATTGGCTTTGACTGCTTTTAAAGCACGATCAAGGTTGCGCGGGTCATTCATCGCATCAAACACGCGGAATACATCCACACCATTAAACGCCGCACGCTCAACAAACTTATCGACTACATCATCGGCATAGTGACGGTAGCCCAGTAGGTTTTGTCCACGCAGCAACATTTGCTGCGGGGTCTTGGGCATGGCTTTTTTCAATGCACGAATACGCTCCCATGGATCTTCGCCTAAATAGCGAATACAGGAGTCAAAGGTTGCTCCACCCCAGGATTCAACCGACCAAAAACCAATTTGGTCAAGCTTGCCGGCAATCGGCAGCATGTCTTCTAATCGAACACGGGTGGCTAAAATAGATTGGTGAGCATCACGTAAGACAACGTCAGTAATACCGAGTGGCTTGGTGGCAGTCATATAGAAAAAACTCCGTATAGATACACTCAGCCGCGACGGGCGCGGTGCTGTTTAATGGCAATTTGAATGGCTTGTAAAGTGTCTGCATCAACCGCCTGCACGCTCATCGCTGATGCAGGTGTTGCCACAGCAGTCGCTGTTGCAGCATGAGTATCTTCTGGAGCAATACGCTCTAAAATAAAAGACATCGCTTTAATACAGAAAATCAATAAAACCAAAAACAAAAAAACGAGACCCATACCAAAAAGCATGAGTTCAACGCCTTCAAGCAGGAGTTGCTGAGAAGTCATATACGCTCCATTTCCTGAGTTACAGGGGGCAATTTTATATTTTTATATATGCCATAACTGTCATAACCGCCAGTCATTCATAGCTAAAACGCCCAAACAGTAACGTAAATTGATCCCGATAAGCAAACAATAGAATGCTTATCAGGCTGTCATATATAGTGTTCTATAACTGACTACAGGGTCTAAAGTAAAAACACTGTCGCCAAACCGAGGAAAATAAAGAAACCACCACTATCAGTCATCGCAGTAATCAAGACACTGGAACCCAATGCTGGATCACGCCCTAAACGCACCATGGTCATAGGAATGACGACCCCCATCAAAGCTGCCAGTAGTAAGTTCAAGGTCATAGCTGCGGTCATCACCATACCCAATGACCAACTGTCATAGAGTAACCAAGCAACAAGCCCCACTACACTGCCCCAGATCAAGCCATTGATCAATGCAACGGTCAGCTCCTTACGCAGCAGACGCGAAGAATTACCCATCGACATCTGGTCTAAAGCCATAGCCCGCACAATCATGGTGATGGTTTGGTTACCTGAGTTACCACCAATCCCTGCGACAATTGGCATCAACGCTGCCAAGGCCACCAGCTTTTCAATCGAGCCTTCAAATAAGCCAATCACCCGTGAAGCAACAAATGCAGTGACCAAGTTAATCGCTAGCCACGCCCAACGGTTTTGTAATGATTTCCATACCGAGGCAAAAATATCTTCTTCTTCACGTAAACCGGCACGATTGAGTGTTTCGCTTTCAGACTCTTCACGAATTAAGTCAACCATTTCATCAACGGTTAAACGACCAATCAATTTGCCACTTTTCTCAATCACTGGAGCCGAAACTAAGTTATACCGTTCAAAAGCTTGCGCAGCGAAAGTGCCATCCTCATCAGGATAGAAAGTGACCGGATCATCAGCCATCACTTCATGCACCATACGCTCAGGGTCATTGACCAATAAGCGCTTAATCGGCAGCACGCCTTTTAAAATACCGGCCACATCCACCACAAAAAGCTTATCCGTTTGATCCGGCAGCTCTTTTAAACGACGTAAATAGCGTAAAACCACTTCAAGTGCGACATCTTCACGAATGGTCACCATCTCAAAGTCCATAATGGCACCGACTTGCTCATCATCGTAGGAGAGTGCTGAACGCACGCGCTCACGCTGCTGCTCATCCAGTGACTCCATTAAGCCCTGCACCACATCACGCGGCAGCTCTGGCGCTAGATCAGCCAACTCATCGGCGTCCAGATCCTTGGTCGCAGCAATAATCTCTTGCTCATCCATATCCGCGATCAGGGTTTCACGCACAGAGTCAGACACTTCTAGGAGAATGTCGCCATCGCTTTCTGCGTGAACCATCTGCCAGACGGTTAAACGGTCTTCTAAGGGTAATGCTTCAAGGATATAGGCGATATCTGCAGGGTGCAGCTCATCTAATTTTTCCTGCAACTCAGTTAAATGCTGTTGTTGCACCAATTCATCAACGCGCTCTTGATGGTCACTGCCTTGGCGGGCAACACTCTCCTCAATTAATCGGTGTCGTTGCAAGAGTTCCAGAACCTGTGAAAAACGCTCCTGTAAGCGCTCCTGGGGTTTTCTCTCTTCAACTTCAGACATAAATAAGGTACTCCACCTTTGCGCGTTATCGATGCAAGGGATTAATCAAGTGTGCATGGTGATTGCTCAATTGGAAAAAATTCTACTGAAAAATCATGATCAACCAACTTTTCGCTGGTTTTATATTTTTTAATAATACCATTGCAGCCCAACTTTGCATCTAACTATTGCTCGCCTGATGCAGCCCAACAGCCTAAACAGACTGGCAATTGCACTACTCACAACTACACTGAAGCTCAACACTGACCAGCAACTTTAGTAAACACATCAAGGATGATGACTATGCGCCACCCCTATTCTCTTTATCTGGCACTGAGCATGTGCTGCTATCAATCTACAGCTGCGCTCGCACAGATCTTCAAATGCACCGCAGATGACGGCAGCATCAGCTTTAATGACACTGGCTGCCCACCTCAGGCCCAGCAAGACTCAATAAGCCGCCAACCTGTCATAACCATTCCAGCAGCGCCTAACAGCACTGTCGAACACAACCCAGACACCCAGCAGCACAGAGCAACACGCGTGACAGTGATAACCGATGATAAACACCCCTGCGGTGCTTTTGATTCAACACAGCGGCGTACAGACTTAATACGCAAACAGGTTAAAAGCGGGATGAGCCGAGCTGAAGTCGAGAGCATGCTTGGCAGACCTCTCTCGCAACGCAGCCATAACGGCATTGTCAGCGCGGTGTACCGCAACACTAAAGAACAGCGACTGACGGTGCGCTTTAACCAGCAAGGCTGTGTGCCATAACAGCCACGTTAAAAGCTACGTTAAATTTTAGGCAAAAAAAAACCTGCAATAAATGCAGGTTTTCTTAATATGGTGGACTCAGGAGGATTCGAACCTCCGACCGCTCGGTTCGTAGCCGAGTACTCTATCCAGCTGAGCTATGAGTCCATTTGTTGCTGCGTATTATAGAGCTAAGTATTTGATTTGCAAGGAGTTTTTTATATATCTTAAACTCTTTGAAATATGCTCTGCAATACTAAATATGGCGGAGAATGAGAGATTCGAACTCTCGACACCGTATAAGGGTGTACTCCCTTAGCAGGGGAGCGCCTTCAGCCACTCGGCCAATTCTCCGTAACACGGGGCGTATATTACCCACATATTTAGAAAATGCAAAGCATAAATGCAAAATTATCAAATATTTGTGTTTTCTTGCTCTTCTTGCTGCTCTTCTTTCTCTTTTTGGATGCGTTGGTAGATCTCTTCACGGTGCACAGCGATCTCTTTTGGCGCGTTAACACCAATGCGAACCTGATTACCTTTAACACCCAATACAGTGACAGTGACTTCATCACCAACCATCAGTGTTTCTCCGACACGACGCGTTAGTATCAACATTATTTATCTCCTTGTAACAACGAGTTAGGTTTACAGTCTGCATCTGTAAGTTATGAATAGCGTACACCTATCGCAAACACTTGCACATAATAGGCGACACATTTTTATTAATCGTGACCATTAGCTTTTTATATCACGATTTATAAAACACACCAGCCCCTACTGACGGGCTGAAAAATATTTAGTGCTTAATTGCTGGGTGCATCCAAGCCAAAGGCTGTGTGTAAAGCGCGCACGGCCAACTCAACATATTTCTCATCAATCACCACCGATATTCTAATCTCAGAGGTGGAAATCATCTGGATATTAATATTTTCTTTGGCCAGCGCTTCAAACATCGTACTAGCAACACCCGGATGCGAACGCATACCCACACCCACTATCGACACTTTAGCAATACTAGTAGTTCCACTGACTTCAGTTGCACCAATCTCTAATGCCGTCGCCCTCAAGACCTCGATGCCTTTGTCATAGTCGGCGTTGCCCAGAGTAAAGGTAAAGTCTGTGGTGTTATCTTGTGCGACGTTTTGCACAATCATATCAATATCAATATTAGCCGCACTGATCGGCCCTAAAATCTTAAAGGCAACACCTGGGGTATCGGGCACGCCACGAATGGTTAATTTAGCTTCATCGCGGTTAAAAGCAATACCAGAAATAATCGGCTGTTCCATGCTGTCCTCATTATCATCAGTCGTAATTAGAGTGCCTGGACCTTCTTCAAAGCTATGCAAGACGCGCAAGGGCACATGGTATTTTCCAGCAAACTCCACAGAACGCAACTGTAGAATTTTTGAGCCAAGACTGGCCATTTCCAGCATTTCTTCAAAAGTGATGCGATCTAAACGCTGCGCCCGTGGCACAACGCGCGGGTCAGTCGTATAAACACCATCCACATCAGTATAAATATGGCACTCATCAGCTTTAAGCTTGGCAGCCAAAGCCACAGCAGTGGTATCAGAACCGCCACGACCGAGCGTAGTGATACTACCCTGTTCATCCACACCCTGAAAACCTGCTACGACTACAACCTGACCGGCTGCAAGTTGCTCGCTCACTTTAGCTACATCAATACTTAAAATACGCGCTTTTCCGTGCTCACTATCAGTAATAATCGGTACTTGCGCACCGGTAAAAGATACTGCTGGCACACCTATTTTATTCAGTGCCATGGCTAGTAGGGCAATAGTCACCTGTTCACCGGTAGCAATCATCACATCCATTTCACGTAGAGATGGCTTATCGGCAATCTGCTTCGCTAAGGCCAACAAACGATTGGTTTCACCGCTCATGGCAGAAACCACCACGACGATATCATCGCCAGCCGCACGGAACTTAGCCACTTTCGCAGCGACTTGGGCAATACGCTCAGGTGAACCCACCGAAGTGCCACCAAATTTTTGTACGATCAACGCCATTTTACTGCCGCCTTCATCATCGTTAGGGTTCAATTCTATTGAGCTGTGCAGCAGACTTATCTACTGCACAGCGGCTTTAATCCATCACTTAGTTTTTACTAGCAACATACTCAGCAGTAATGGCTAACGCATCATCCAGCTTGGCCAGCTCAACACCACTGCCTTGTGCCATATCCGGACGACCACCACCTTTACCACCGACCACTGCTGAGGCTTGTTTCATGAGATCACCGGCTTTAAATTGGCCAGTCAGATCCTTAGTCACACCTGCCACCAGAGCAATACGCTCATCATGGACACTGCCTAAGAGAATCACTGCGCTGCCCAGCTTGCTTTTCAGCTGATCCATTAACACCAGAAGATCTTTATTTTCGACACCATCAAGGCGTGCAGCTAAGACTTTAACGCCATTCACTTCAACGGCTGCAGAGGCTAAATCACTGCCTGCAGCGCGTGCGGCTTTGGCTTTAAGTTGCTCAACTTCTTTTTCTAAGCTGCGCTGATGATCAAGAACAGCTTGCAGCTTATCGAGGACATTCTCACGATTACCTTTGACTAAGCTCATGGCTTGTTTGAGCTGCTCTTCAGCGCCAGCCAACCAATTCCAAGCGGCTACGCCGGTCACCGCTTCGATACGACGTACGCCTGCAGCCACACCACCTTCGCTGGTGATTTTAAACAAACCAATATCACCGGTACGCTCCGCGTGAATACCACCACACAACTCAACCGAGAAACCATCAGCCATACTTAATACGCGCACTTCGTCGCCGTATTTTTCACCAAACAGCGCCATGGCGCCTTTAGTTTTGGCCGTTTCAATATCAGTGACTTCAGTGCACACCGCAGTGTTATTACGAATTTCTTGGTTAACGCGCTCTTCTAAAGCTTTGATTTGCGCAGGCGTTACCGCTTCAAAATGACTGAAGTCAAAACGCAAGCGCTGACTGTCGACCAATGAGCCTTTTTGCTGCACATGCTCGCCTAAAATATCGCGCAGCGCCGCATGTAAAATATGCGTAGCTGAGTGATTTAATGCCGTGGCGTGCAACATCTCGGCATCCACTTGCGCACTGACTGTATCGCCAACTTGCAACGTACCTTGAGTGATCACACCATGATGCAAGAAAGCCTTGCCACTTTTGGTGGTATCAGTGATATCAATACGTAGCTGATCCGCAGCTAAATAACCGCTATCACCCACCTGCCCGCCTGACTCGGCATAAAATGGCGTGCGATCTAATACGATCACTACTGGGTCGCCTTCTAAAGCCGACTCAACACTGGCGCCATTTTTAAGAATCATCAGTACTTTGGCATCAGCATGCTGAGTGTTATAGCCTAAGAACTCAGTTTCGCTATCGATTTTAACCAAGGTATTGTAATCAAGACCGAAGGAACTGGCTGAACGAGCACGCTCACGCTGCGCCTGCATTTCACGCTCAAAACCTTCTTCATCCACGGTCAACTCACGCTCACGAGCGATATCCGCAGTGAGATCCATGGGGAAGCCGTAGGTGTCATACAACTTAAATACGACAGAACCAGGAATCACGCTACCTTCAAGGCCATCTAAGTCCTGCTCAAGGATACGCAAGCCCTGCTCTAGGGTCTTGGCAAACTGCTCTTCTTCGGTTTTTAAAATACGTTCAATCTGTGCTTGTTGCTGCTTCAGCTCAGGGAAAGCTTCGCCCATCTCCGCCACTAAAGGAGCAACAATCTTGTAGAAGAAGCTGCCTGTAGCACCGAGCTTATTACCATGACGGCAGGCACGACGAATAATACGGCGCAGCACATAACCACGACCATCATTGGACGGCACCACACCATCAGCAATCAAGAAACTGCAGGAACGGATATGGTCAGCAATCACTTTCAGCGATGGGCTGTCATTGTTCTCAGTACCGACCGCCGCGGCAACGCCTTGGAGTAAGTTTTTGAACAGGTCAATATCGTAGTTGGAATTGACATGCTGCAAGACCGCACTGATGCGCTCAAGACCCATACCAGTATCGACACTGGGCGCTGGCAACGGATGCATGACGCCATCAGCGGTGCGGTTGAACTGCATAAAAACGTTATTCCAGATTTCGATATAGCGGTCGCCATCTTCATCTGGTGAACCTGGAGGGCCGCCCCAAATATGCTCACCGTGGTCAAAGAAAATCTCGGAACAGGGACCACATGGACCGGTATCACCCATCGCCCAGAAGTTATCTGACTCATACGACACGCCACCACTGTCGCCGATACGAATCATTCGCTCAGCCGGTACGCCCATTTCGTTGACCCAAATATCGTAGGCTTCATTATCGGTGTGATACACGGTCACCCAAAGCTTGTCTTTAGGTAGATTGAGCCACTGATCTGAGGTTAAGAACTCCCACGCATAATGAATCGCATCACGCTTAAAGTAATCACCAAAGCTGAAGTTACCCAGCATTTCAAAAAAGGTATGGTGACGAGCGGTGTAACCAACGTTTTCCAGGTCGTTATGTTTACCACCGGCACGCACACATTTTTGGCTACTGACCGCACGTGTATAGGCGCGTTTTTCTAAACCCAAGAAGCAGTCTTTAAACTGATTCATGCCCGCATTGGTAAATAATAGCGTGGGGTCATTGGCTGGGATCAATGAGCTGGATGCTACGCGGGTATGACCCTTTTCTTCAAAGAAGCGAAAAAAGGCTTCGCGGATTTCTGCGCTTTTCATATATTCTTCCACAATTAAATAACGGTAATACGTGCGTGATGCCGTCAAATCAGCGACTCAAACCACACATTATATCGCTGATATAGCATGCCGTGCAGTGCAGCACTGTACTGCACAAAACATAAGCTGCGACTTAGTGATTGCACTCGTCGGTGTGCACATGGTCATCTTCAAGCATCTCAGCTGGATCAGCGGCTTCCATTTCAAGCTGTAAGCTAACAAGGTTAGTGGCCAAAGGACGCAACAATAAGTTAGCGTACTCAGCATCACCCTCTTCAACGTCCACACCGATTAATAACTGGCCATTACCTGCGGTTTGGATCCAAATTTCTTTACCTTGCCATAACACGGCAAAGCGTGAGCACGAGGCTTCAGTTTGTGTACCGTCTTCATTTTCCAGAAGCAGCTGTAATCCTGTGTTCATAATGTCATTACCTAAATTTAAAAAATAAAGAAGCGCGCAGTCGATCTATATATCGACTGCGCGCTAAATACTGTAAATTATTTGTTTTCTTGGCTGATGAATGCCGCAATAGCACGTTCAAAACGCGCCAGACCTTCATCTAAATCGGCTTGTTCAATCACCAAGCTTGGCGCAAAACGCACCACGTCAGGCCCGGCCACTAACACCAGCAAGCCTTCACGCTCCGCTGCTGCCATCAATGCGCCTGCTTTACCTTTATAGGCTGCACTCATCACCGCACCGACTAACAAGCCTTCACCACGCACCAGCTCAAACAGATTGTGCGGCTCACCCAGGGCACGTAGCTTTTCACGCAGGTATTCACCTTTTGCAGTGACGCCAGCAAGCACTTCTGGGGTATTGATAATATCTAATACCGCTTCGCCGACTGCACAGGCCAACGGATTACCACCAAAAGTGGTGCCATGGGTACCCGCTGATAAATGCTGCGCATACGCCTCAGTCGTCAACATCGCAGAAATCGGGAAACCACCGCCCAAGCTTTTAGCCGTGGTCATCACATCGGGGATGACGCCATACAACTCATGAGCGAAGAGTTTACCGCTACGACCCATACCTGATTGCACTTCATCAAAGATTAAAAGTGCATCGTATTTGTCGCATAAAGCACGCACACCTTCTAGATAGGCTTGATCGGCAGGTAATACGCCACTTTCACCTTGAATGGGCTCTAAAATCACCGCACAGGTGCGCTCAGAAATTGCTTTTTCCATGGCCGCTAAATCATTATAAAGCACATGGGTAATACCTTCTGGACGCGGACCAAAGCCTTCTGAATATTTAGGCTGACCACCGACGTTGACAGTAAATACGGTACGACCATGAAAGCTATTAAGGGCAGAAATAATTTCATACTTCTCTGCACCAAAACGGTCGCTGGCGACTTTACGTGCCAGTTTCAACGCTGCTTCATTAGCTTCTGCGCCGGAGTTACTAAAGAACACTCGATCCGCAAAGGTCGCGGCAGTTAACTTGCGCGCTAAACGCAGAGCTGGCTCATTAGTGAAAACGTTCGACACATGCCAGAGTGTATTCGCCTGTTTGGTTAACGCTTCCACAAGTGCTGGGTGGCAGTGACCTAAACCATTCACAGCGATGCCGCCGGACAGGTCAATCAGCTCGCGTCCACTTTGATCCCATAGTCGCGAACCAGCGCCGCGTACTGGAATAAAGCCAGCTGGTGCGTAGTTGGGCACCATAACTTGATCAAAATCAGCGCGACTCACCTGCGCCTTTTGGATGGACATGCCTGCTCTCCTGGATAAAATCCTGTTATATAAAAGACTGTTTTAAAATATATGAATTGATCATTGACGCACTTTCAGCGCCTGCAGCACTATTGGGCTTTGCCTGCGCTATCTAATACAGCAGTTTAAACCTAGATGAAGCAAAAGCGCAGGCTAAAAAGTAACTTTCTACGCAAACCCACTCTTTTACGCTATTCCTGACTGTTTTCCAAGGTTAACAACAGAATTAGAGCTTCAGCACGGACTTTAAGTCCTATCAATCAAGAGCAAAAGTGATTAATTCAATTACGGTGCGTATCGTACTTCGGGTTGGGTGTTAGTCCGTCGATGAACCCGTCTGGGGTTCAACTCCGGCGCTGCGCCATCCATGGCTTCGCTCATCACACCCAACCCGAAGTACTCGTTAACCATTTGTAGCCTCTGCACTAGCGCAGTACGGCACGCACAATGTTTTCCTGCACACACTACAACTCGGCGCCAGCAAACCACTGCAAGCTATCGCGTAGCGCCACCACTTCGCCGACAATAATTAAACTGGGGCTTTGCACAAAGGCTGCACTTAACTGCTCAACCATAGTTGCTAAAGTACCGACAAAGACTCGCTGCTGTGGCGTGGTGCCGTTTTCAATTAAGGCAATCGGCGTACTGGCAGCGCGGCCATGTGCGATGAGTTGCTCACAGATCGCTGCTAAACACCCCAAGCCCATATAAAACACCACCGTTTGCATCGGCACAGCCAACTCAGTCCACGGCAAATCCAGCACGCCATCCACCGCATGCCCGGTGACAAAACGCACCGACTGCGCATAATCCCGATGCGTTAACGGAATTCCCGCATAAGCAGAACACCCTGAGGCCGCGGTAATCCCCGGCACGACTTGAAACGGAATCTGCTGCGCAGCCAGCTCGGCAATTTCTTCACCGCCACGGCCAAAGATAAATGGATCTCCACCCTTTAAACGCACCACGCGCTTGCCCTGCAAGGCTAACTCAACCAGCTTTTGATTGATCTGATCTTGCGGCACGCTGTGATTCGACGCTTGTTTACCCACATACATGCGATCAGCATCGCGGCGACATAAATCAAGAATCGCTGGAGCCACTAAGCGGTCATACAGCACCACATCGGCCTGCTGCATTAAACGCAACGCTTTAAAAGTCAGCAGGTCCGGATCACCCGGGCCTGCACCGACTAAATAGACTTCACCCCGTACTTGATTCGATGCACCACTGATTTTATCCAGCAGTAACTGCTCGGCCTGCTGCTCACGACCGGCAAAGATATGCTCAGCCACTTGCCCCTGAAACACATCTTCCCAAAACATACGGCGCGGCTGCACTTTGGGTAATAGCGCTTTGACCTGATCACGAAATCGAGCAGCCAGTCCAGCTAAGCGTCCATAACTCGCCGGCAATAAGGTTTCGATTTTCGCCCGCGCAAGACGTGCCAGAACCGGCGCATGCCCCGCTGTAGAGACGGCAATAATTAAAGGTGAGCGATCAACAATCGCCGGAAACATCACAGTTGATAATTCTGGTGCACCCAACGCATACACCGGAATACCACAGGCTTGTGCTTGAGCCGCAATGGCCGCATTCACATCCGGCTGATCTGTGCAGGCTAAAACCAAACAACAGCCCTGCATATCGCTGTCTTGATATTCACGCAGCAAAGACTGGCCCTGCTGAGCTGCCACTAGGCTCTGTAACTCGGCACTAATCACCGGCGCAATCACTCGCAACACAGCACCAGCATCCAGCAATACACGTGCTTTACGCAGCGCCATTTCACCACCACCGACCAGCAGCACATCACGTCCTTGCAGCTTATGAAATAACGGCAAACAGTCCATAACAACACCTTAGGTCAATGATGATTTAAAATTACAGCTACAAAAAACAGGCTGCATACAGACTCGCTCAATGCTTCAGGACTCAAGCCCAAAAAACACTGATAGCTGAAAGCAAAACAGCGACTCAAATACATGAAGTCGCTGTTAAAGTCTGACACTGCACAACGCTGTGCACTCTCAGTTATATCGCCAAACGACTTAACGAATAACCTCAAGACCGCCCATATAAGGGCGCAATACTGCAGGCACTGTAATGCTGCCATCGGCTTGCTGATTATTTTCCAGCACGGCTACCAAAGTACGGCCCACAGCTAAACCTGAACCATTGAGTGTATGCACCAGTTCAGTTTTACCAGTTTCTGCATTACGGAAACGGGTTTGCATACGACGCGCCTGGAAATCGGTGCAGTTGGAGCACGAAGAAATCTCACGGTACTTATCTTGGCTGGGCACCCACACTTCGAGGTCATAGGTTTTGCTAGCGCTAAAGCCCATATCACCGGTGCACAAAGACATCACACGGTACGGCAACTCTAAGGCTTGCAGTACTTTTTCAGCATTGCCGGTTAGTTCTTCCAAAGCAGCGTATGACGTTGCTGGATCAACAATCTGCACCAGTTCAACTTTATCAAACTGATGCTGACGAATCATACCGCGCGTATCACGGCCTGAGGCACCGGCCTCACTGCGGAAGCATGGGCTGTGTGCAACCATTTTCAGCGGCAAATGCGCCACATCTAAAATCTCACCAGCGACGGTATTGGTCAGCGACACTTCAGCGGTTGGAATCAAATACAGTGGCGTTTGATCTTCACGTTCAATACGGAACAAATCTTCCGAGAACTTAGGTAATTGACCCGTGCCCTGCAATGCAGAGGCCTGTACCAAGTACGGCGTATACATCTCTTGGTAGCCATGCTCAGAAGTATGCAAATCAAGCATAAACTGCGCCAGCGCACGGTGCAGTCGAGCAATACCACCGCGCATTACCGCAAAGCGTGCGCCAGATAATTTGGCCGCAGCTTCAAAATCCAAACCCTGAATATTTTCACCTAACAGAACATGATCCTGCACAGGGAAATCAAAAACACGCGGCGTACCCCAACTGCGCACTTCAACGTTGTCATCTTCGCTAGCACCCTGAGGTACTGAATCGTGTGGCAAGTTAGGGATATTTAAAGCAATGGCATCTAAATCCGCTTGAATGACTTCAAGCTCGCGCTTACCGGCTTCCAGCTCACCACCGAGCTGATCGACTTGCGCCAGCAATGGAGCAATATCTTCACCTCGGCCTTTCGCTTGACCAATCGACTTGGAACGGCTGTTACGCTCAGCTTGCAACTGCTCAGTTCGCGTTTGTACTGCTTTGCGTTGCGCTTCTAAAGCTTCTAAACCAGCAACATCTAACACAAAACCACGTTGCGCGAGATGCTCAGCGATCGCTTGGGGGTTGGTGCGTAACAATTTTGAATCAAGCATAAAGGTATCCGTTCTTACAGAGAAAATTTAATCAGTGCGATGCCCAGCCAAGTCGCCAATAAGCCACCGAACAAGGTCACGCCCATATAAAGTAAAGCTTGCAGCGACTGGCCATCAGTTAACAGGCGCAGCGCATCCAGTGAAAATGTTGAATAGGTGGTAAATCCGCCGAGAAAACCGGTCATTAACAGCAACCGAGTCAAATCCGGCACATCAGGGCGCAAAACAAACCATGCAAAAGCACAGCCTATTAAAAAACAGCCGACGATATTAACCAAAAGAGTAGCAATGTACAGATAGGCTGGGAAAATTTGTGCAATCAGTAGCGAAACCAAGTAACGCAGTACACTGCCCGCAGCACCGCCCAACGCCACCATTAAAAAATTCATTAGTGCGGCTTCCGTCGTTGCTGTGGACTGGCTTGGTCCAGTCTTTTTAAATACTTGAGTTTTTCGCCAATTTTAATTTCTAAACCGCGCGCTGGCGGTTGGTAATATTCACGTGGCGCTAAGGCTTCGGGGAAATAATCCTCACCAGCGGCATAAGCATCCGGTTCATCGTGGGCGTAACGGTATTCTTCACCGTAGCCCAACTGCTTCATCAGCTTAGTCGGTGCTAAACGTAAATGTGGCGGCACCTGTAAAGAACCTGATTCCTGCGCATCCTGACGCGCTGCTTTATAGGCTTTATACACCGCATTACTTTTCGGTGCACAGGCCAAATAAGTAATGGCTTGCGCCACGGATAACTCGCCTTCAGGACTGCCTAGGCGCTCTTGCACATCCCACGCCGACAAACAGAGAGTCAGTGCACGCGGGTCAGCATTACCAATATCTTCACTGGCCATTCGCACCACACGACGGGCAATATACAAAGGATCACAACCGCCATCAATCATCCGCGCAAACCAATACAGCGCCGCATCAGGATTAGAGCCGCGCACTGATTTATGCAATGCCGACATCTGCTCGTAAAATGATTCACCGCCTTTATCAAAGCGGCGCATGCTATCGCCCAGAATATTACCCAGCAAATCAAGGGTAATACAGCCACCGCGCTCCATTAAATCAGAGGCATTTTCTAGCAAATTCAGTAGACGTCGACCATCACCATCGGCCGCACGAATCAGTATTTCCTGCGCTTGGGGTTCAATGCTTAATTGCAGATCAGCTAAGCCACGCTCATCGCTGAGCGCGCGCTCAAGCAATAACTGTAGCGCCGCTTGATCGAGACTTTGCAGGACATACACACGCGCACGGGATAACAAAGCATTATTGAGTTCAAACGAGGGGTTTTCTGTGGTGGCACCGATAAAAATAAAAGTGCCGTCTTCCACATAGGGTAAAAAAGCGTCTTGCTGGCCTTTATTAAAGCGGTGTACTTCATCGACAAACAAGATGGTGCGACGGCTGTATTGTGCCGCCTGCTGTTTTGCATCCTGTACGGCTTCGCGGATTTCTTTGACTCCCGACAACACCGCCGACAGAGTAATAAAGTGCGCATCACTGACCTGCGCCAGCAAACGCGCCAAGGTGGTTTTACCCACACCTGGCGGTCCCCAAAAAATCATCGAGTGCAATGCACCCTGCTCTAAGGCACGGCGCAGCGGTTTACCAGCGGCCAAAATATGTTGTTGTCCAACATATTCATCCAACGTATTGGCACGCAAACGTGCGGCCAGTGGCTGGGCAATCGGCTCACTGCTAAACAGTTGCACTGTTACTCCTCATCCTCAATCACATCAATACCAGCGGGCGCAACAAAGACAAATTGGCTTGCATCAACTGGCTGATTGACTTCCACATTGATAAATAAAATATTGGTGCGCTGACCGACCGCATCGAGCAATTGCATATCGTTAATCACACCATCACGAAATGACAGACGCAGCGTATCAAACAGTGTGTCTTTAGCCGTTGGCGTTAAGACAAAATCAATCACCGGGCCGCCTTCTTTATAAGTGATGGTAAAGTTTTCACTGATTTTTGAGACATCACCCGATAACAATAAAGCTGGCGTATGGGTCAAGCGCTGATCCATCTTCTGTACCGTCACCTGCATCAAGTCAGGGTCATACAACCATACTTTTTTACCATTGGAAATCAGCAACTGCTCCAGAGGTGGATTGGTATGCCAGCGAAATAAACCTGGGCGCTGTAACAGCATTTCACCTGAGGCTTCTTGCAACTGGGTGCCTGTGGAATCCAAGGTCAGCTGAGAAAAACTACCGCTAATGGTTTGCGTTGAACTGAGCAAAGCACTGAGCTTGTTCGCGGCCTGTGCTTGCTGTTGTGCGCTGCTAACACCAGCAGCCTGCACGGGCAGCAGCGCTGTACTCGCTAATAAAAAACCACCCAGCAGACCCAATAAACTTTTATATAGTGTGCGCATCGATGTTCTCTTTGTTATGAGCTTGAAATAAAAACCTGAAACACTGATCTCAGGTCGCTGTTAATCAATCACGCATCGGCGGCGGTGCCAGCACTTCTCGTGAACCATTGTGCGCAGCAGAAGACACCACTCCGGCCATTTCCATCGCCTCAACCATACGTGCCGCACGGTTATAACCGACTTTCAGTTGACGCTGCACCGCCGAGATTGAGGCGCGGCGTGACTCAGTCACATAGCGTACGGCTTGGTCATACAGCGGATCGTCTTCGCTACTGCTATCACCGCCTTCAAAACCACTGCCCGTCTCTTCAACGCCGACCAATATCTCTTGAATATAATTAGGCTCGCCACGTAATTTCCATGCATCCACCACGCGGTGCACTTCTTCATCTGAGACAAACGCGCCATGCACACGGATGGGCAAGCTGGTACCTGGTGGTAAGTACAGCATGTCACCATGACCCAGCAGTTGCTCGGCACCGCCTTGATCCAATACCGTACGCGAGTCAATTTTACTCGAGACTTGGAAAGCAATTCGCGTGGGAATATTGGCCTTAATCAGACCGGTAATCACATCCACTGATGGACGCTGGGTCGCGAGAATCAAGTGAATACCTGCCGCACGGGCTTTCTGGGCAATCCGCGCGATCAACTCTTCAACTTTCTTACCCACCACCATAATCATGTCAGCAAACTCATCCACCACCACAATAATGGTTGGTAGCTTGCTTAAATGTGGCGGCACATCATTCATATCATCACGTTTGAACGTTGGGTCATCCAAAGGTTCGCCCGCTTCTTCAGCGTCTTTCACTTTTCGGTTATAACCGGCTAGATTACGCACGCCCATCATCGACATAAGTTTGTAACGGCGCTCCATTTCCGCCACACACCAGCGCAGCGCATTGGCCGCTTCTTTCATATCGGTGACGACAGGACACAGCAGGTGCGGAATGCCTTCATAAATCGATAATTCCAGCATTTTCGGGTCAATCATAATCAGGCGCGCATCTTCCGGTGTTGATTTAAACAACACCGATAAGATCATCGCATTTACGCCCACTGACTTACCTGAACCTGTGGTACCGGCCACCAGTAAGTGCGGCATTTTTGCTAAGTCAGCAATCACTGCCTGACCACCAATGTCATGGCCTAGAGCGATCGTCACTGGGGATTTAGCTTCAGCAAATTCAGGTGTATCCAACACTTCAGAGAAGCGCACAATTTGGCGATCTTCGTTGGGCACTTCAATACCCACAGTGGTTTTACCCGGAATCACCTCAACCACACGCACACTGATCATGGCCATGGAGCGGGCTAAGTCTTTAGCCAGATTGGTAATACGGCTGACTTTAACGCCCGGTGCCAATTGAATCTCAAAGCGTGTTACCACAGGGCCCGGATGCACAGATTCCACATCAACATGCACGCCAAACTCTTTAAGTTTAATTTCCAACAGGCGTGACATTGATTGCAGTGATTCTTCGGAGTAACTGGGCTTTTTCTTTTCTGCTTTATCCAGCAAGGCCAAAGGTGGCAAGGTTCCGATAACGGCACTGTCGACATTTTTAGCCGGCGGCTTACTTTTCGCTAGCGCCGCCGCTGCAGGTTCTGCTGTTATGGTTTGCTTAGTGAGCGGAGTAATCACTGGCTCACGGCGGCCCTGTGGCTGAGCCTGCTCAACCGTTGCTGTAGCAGCTTGAGCAGTATCTTTAATGATGACAGGCTCTTTTTTCTCAGCGCGCAATGAGCCTATGACCGGCTCATCATGCTCCTCGTCATCCTGCAATTCCTCTTCACGTAAACGCACTTTTTCTTGTTTACGTTCCTGGATCTCACCAAAGGTCTGTTGCAACCATCCTTGCATCCACAGGCTAAAGCGCAAGGTTAAACTGCCCACAGCTTCCATGATTTTAAACCACGATAGATTGGCATAAATGGTTAAGCCGAATAAAAAACATGCCAGCAAAAACAGTGTTGCGCCTTCAACATTCAATGAACCTTTTAAGGCCTCACCCAAGACGTTGCCTAGAATATTAAAGTTTTTCGGTGCAACTTCAGGCACAGGAAAATGGATATGCGCCAGCGCCGCACCGGAACACAACAACAGAATAAATCCAAAAGTGCGCAAGGCAAATAGCCAGCCGTTCCATATCACCGTCTGATACCGATTTTGAAACACCAGCACCGTTTTCAACATTAAGACCAAGGGAAACAGCCAAGCAAAATAGCCCAACACACTGAACAATACATCAGCGATCCATGCGCCAACCAAGCCGCCGGTGTTACTCACAGAATCAATATGACCAGTACTATTGGAGAAACTGGAATCATGGACATCAAAACTCAGCAGTACCATCCAGAGATAAATGCAGACCACAGCCAAGAGAATCAGCACACCTTCTTTCAGGCGTAACTGTGCTTGCTCTTGCCAAGTGAGTTTTTCAGACGTTTGCGGATGTGTTGTGTTCTTCAAAAAAGGGTCCTGCTGGGCCTCGATTCAAACAAGGCTCATCAAAAAAGATAATCACAAAAAAGCTTAACAACGCGCCATTGTACGGACTTAAGCTGACTATTTCACCTGTACAGATAACAACTCAAGAGCATGCACTGCGCACATGAACTTTTCAGCCAGATAGTTTATCTTACAGTATTACTCTTCAGTACATTTTACTCAGCGCACAGCAGGCCATTCTGGCTTGATCTTAGACGCTATTTGTTAAGGTTACTTATGCTCACTTGGCTCAATCGCGCCTCACTGACCTTCCCTCCCCTGCGCAAAGCCCTGCGTGAACCCAATGGTCTTTTGGCTGCAGGTGGGGATTTATCCGCTGAGCGCCTAGTGGCCGCCTATCGACATGGTTGCTTCCCTTGGTATGAAGACGGTCAACCGATTCTCTGGTGGTCGCCCAATCCGCGCACCGTTTTATTGCCTGACAACCTGCATATCTCGCGCAGTTTGCGCAAAGTACTGCGCAGTGATCAGTTTAGCGTGAGCTTTGACCGTAGCTTCGCCGAAGTGATCCATGCTTGCGCACAGCCACGCCATGATCAAAACGGCACATGGATTACCAGCGATATTCAAAATGCCTATATTGAACTGCACCAGCAAGGCGTCGCCCACTCGGTCGAGGTTTGGCAGGATGGCCAACTGGTAGGCGGTTTATACGGTATTGCTATCGGTCAGTTGTTTTTTGGCGAATCCATGTTCAGCCGAGTCAGTAACGCTTCCAAAGTGGGCTTTGTGACATTGGTCAGCGCGTTAAAATCTGCAGGCTTTAAGTTAATTGACTGCCAAATGCCCACTGAGCACTTACTCAGTCTGGGTGCCGACAGTATTACTCGCACAGATTTTGCTGACTATTTAAACCACTACTTGGATAGCGCCAATACGATGCACTGGTCCACAGCGGCGATAATGACGAGCACCCTAGCACCATGAAAAGCTTGCAACTCTATTTAGGGCAAGACCACCCCTGCAGTTACTTAGCCGAGCGCACTGCTAATTCAATTTTTATTGACCCGAATGAAAAAGTCACTGCCGAACTCTACAGCCAGCTCATTGAACAAGGTTTTCGACGCAGCGCAGGCCACGTCTATCGCCCACACTGTGGACCTTGCACCGCCTGTGTTTCTGCGCGCATTCCTGTGCAAGCCTTTCAAGCCTCTTCGGCACAGAAAAAGATTATTAGACGTAATCATGATCTAAGCGTAAAGGCTGTCAGTGGCGAATTTCGTCAAGAGCACTACGCTCTGTATCAACGTTATATTGAACAACGCCATGCCGACGGCGATATGTACCCACCTTCAGTTGAGCAATTTAAAGGCTTCTTAACCTCAGATCTCGATTTTGTGCGCTTTTATGAGTTTCGCTTAGATGAGCAATTATTAGCGGTCGCGGCTACAGATGTCTTACCGACAGGTTTATCGGCCATGTACACTTTTTTTGAGCCTGAAGATAAACGTCGCAGCCTCGGACGTTATGCCATTTTATGGCAAATTCAAGAAAGCCTGCGTCTGAAACTGCCTTATATCTATCTGGGTTACTGGGTTAAAGACTGCCAAAAAATGAATTATAAAACCCAATACCAGCCCCTAGAAGGCTTTATTGATCAGCAATGGCAGGCTTTACCGGCTTAATTTCTTAGGCCCCGCAACCTTTTTACTGTTAAAAAACACAACAGCAAGAGGAAATTTGGCCTTTTCTGACAAAATACGGCATAATGTGGGCCGATTTTGCCTGATTGCAATTTAGTGCATCAGGTCTTTTATTTGTATTTTGAGGATTATACTGCATGTCGAAAGAAGACAGCTTCGAAATGGAAGGCACTGTCGTCGACACCCTGCCTAACACCATGTTCCGTGTGGAGTTAGAAAATGGGCACGTCGTTACCGCGCATATCTCCGGTAAAATGCGTAAAAACTACATTCGCATTTTAACGGGCGATAAAGTTCGTGTTGAGATCACACCTTATGACCTCAGCAAAGGCCGCATTACTTACCGCGCCCGCTGATTCGTAACACGCTGCGCTACAGACTGCAAAATACGGTACAAGCTTCATGTTTGTGCCGTTTTTTTGTTGCCTAAAAAAATGTAAAATCACTAAGAATAAAAAGGGGTTGAGCCTGATATAGACTCAACCCCTTTTTTAATCTTGCAGTCAGCGCCCTCAACCCAAAGACTGATTGCGTACACTGCATACCCGTAGATCTTTAATCATGGCCAGCGCAAGGCACTGACCACCCAGCACGGACTTAGAACTTCATATCAACACGAGTCCACCAGGTGCGCCCGACTTCATTGACGCGCGTTGGATCATCTGAATAACCAAAGCCCGCATTACCGGCTAGATTCAAATGCTCGCTGTAGTTTTTATCAAACAGGTTGTCGATACCCGCACTGACTTTCCAGTTTTGGCTTAAACGGTAGGCACTGTTGATAGAGAACACACCAAAACCCGAACTGTCGCCAAAGTCCTTACCAACAACGTTACCACGACCTTGGTCAATACGATTTTGCGCAGCCACCACACGCCACAAGGCTGCAGAACTGAAATCACCCTGCTCATAACTTAAGCCGAAACGCGCTTCCAAAGGTGGAATTTGCGGCATGGCGCGACCATCAGAACTGTTCTTGCCATAAGCATAGGCCAAGCTCATATCACCTTTGATATTAGACGAGAACTGATACGCAGCACCCAACTCACCGCCCATAATGCGTGCTTTAATATTATCCACTGTCGACATCGGCATCATCGCGCCCTGACGGTAGCTGAACATAATATAATCACTGACGCGACCCACATAACCTGAGGCCCAGGCTTCAATCGGTCCTTCGCTATACTGAATACCAAAATCCACTTGAGTGGTTTTTTCTGGATTTGTGGTCGCAAAAGCAGTCGGCTGGAAACCAGTAGGATTCATCCCCCCACCAATGGGCGTACTGGTGGCTGAAAACAACTCCCAATAGTCTGGGAAGCGCTGACTGTGGCCTAAACCAATATAGGTCGTTGCAGGAATTGACTGCAAGTCATGCTCATAACGTACAAAGCCACTGGGTAGAGTTTTACTGCGCTCTTTATCAGCAGTTGGATTAGGCTGACAACCACCCATTCCTGTGCACAGTTGCGCACGCGTATCTGTTGCAGAAGAACGATCCAAACGCACACCTGTGATCAGGCGCTCGCCATCAGCCATATTCCAACTGAGCTCACTGAACACACCATATTGTTTAAATTCGGCATCTTTAGCCCAGGACATACCCTTATAGCTATCGCCAGGGCCTTTGCGTCCACGGTGCTCGTTTTTTTGTGCATCAACACCCGCAATCACTTCCACCGCATCCCATTGCCAAGTACCACTGACACGCGTACCTAAAGTACGGCGATCAACAGCACTGGCCATAGCCATACGCATCGGAATCATAGCTGCATTAGGATCAGGATGACGCAGCTTATAGTTATCCATCACATGGTCAGCGTAGTTGTAATACACCTGCGCCTCTAAGGCTTTCCATGTTTCGGTCAAGTTGCTTTGTTTAAAACGCACACCTAAGCTTTCGCGCTCAAACTGGGTACCGTCCATACCACGACCGGCATAGCGTGACTCACCATCACCGGTGCCTGCGGTAAGCTCCAGCAAGGTGTCATCCGTTGGCGTCCAGCCTAAAGCTAAATCAGTATTCCATTTATTCCAACGCGATGGCACTCGATCACCGTTACCGTCATTGTAGTCATGGGCTTTTGAAGCATTGGCCATCAAGCGTACATAACCATCACGACTGCCCGCCGCTGCATCAATACTGCGATCAAAGCGGCGGTTAGAACCCACCAGCACACTGCCATTTAAGCGATAATCAGGCTCATCAAAGTTTTCTGGCTCACGCTCAAATAAAATAGTGGCCGCTGATGCACCTGGGCCCCACAGTACCGTTTGCGGACCTTTAATCACCGTGAGCTTATCGTAGGTTTCAGGGCTGATATAGGAACTGGGTGAGTCCATACGACTGGGGCACGCACCGAGCATTTCACCACCATTGGTCAGCAGTTTGAGGCGCGACCCAAACATACCGCGAAACACCGGATCACTGTTGACACCACCACTGCGCAAGGCCGAGAAGCCCGGAATTGTTTTTAGATAATCCGCACCATCACTGGCTGGCACAGGCTGACGCGGAATACGCGGATCAGTCACGACTTTAATTGGCGACTGCTGCGCCACACCGGTAATCACCATCGGTGCTAGCTGTGCAGCTTCTTGCTGGTTCGCCGCATTGGCCTGCAGTGGCACACAGACCAGCATACCTAGAAAAGCCGCATGGGCTACAGCTAAACGCCGAGCAAAAGGTTTCAGGGCAAAAGTCTCTTTAACAGTATGGGTACTCATCAATTCATCCAAATTCCATTTATTAACAGGCTCAGTATTCGCAAACATTCCCACAGTAGGAACGTGGCAGACTGTCGCAGGCAAAATCACAAAACAATAAAAACTCAAAAAAATCAAAAAATAAGCATAAAAAACCTTATAAATCATATTAAGTACAAATAAAAACCATTTTTAAAACATTGCTTGCAATAAAAAACCTCAGCCTTTAACTTTAATCCTAACCACATGCCGTACAGCCAAGGTTAAGCCTCGGCCAACTGTTATTCAGTCTGCACTGCGCCCATGTTGAATTGTATGACCCACGCTAAAGGATCAAGTTATGCCCATGTTGAGCAACCCAGCGAGCAAATACCGTGCCTACCCTGTGCTAGATTTACCCGATCGCACCTGGCCGAATAAAACCATCACCCAAGCACCGATATGGTGCAGCTCGGATCTGCGCGACGGTAACCAATCTCTTATCGAGCCGATGAGCCCTGAGAAGAAATTACGCTTCTTTAAAACCTTGGTTGAGGTGGGCGTTAAAGAAATCGAAGTGGCCTTCCCATCTGCATCGCAAACTGACTTTGACTTTGTGCGCCTGCTGATTGAAGACGGACATATTCCTGCAGACACGACAATTCAGGTGCTGACCCAAGCCCGTGAAGATTTGATCGCACGCACTTTTGAATCACTAAAAGGCGCACCCAAAGCCATTGTGCATATGTACAACGCAGTCTCTCCGGCGTTTCGCCGTATTGTCTTTAACCAAGATAAAGACGGCGTGAAAGCCATTGCCGTACATGCCGCTGAGTTGTTTAAAAAATACGCCGCTCTGCAGCCAGAAACTGAGTGGACCTTTGAATACTCACCAGAAACCTTTAGTGCAGCCGAAACACCCTTTGCTGTTGAAGTGTGCAATGCGGTACTGGATGTCTGGCAGCCAACCGCCGATAACAAGGTGATTTTAAACTTACCTGCAACGGTTGAAGTGGCGATGCCCAATGTCTACGCCGACCAAATTGAATGGTTTGGTCGCCATATTAATCACCGTGAACATGTAATTATCAGCCTGCACACCCACAATGACCGCGGCACTGGCGTCGCCGCCAGCGAATTAGGTCTGTTAGCCGGCGCTGATCGCGTTGAAGGCTGCTTGTTTGGTAATGGCGAACGCACCGGCAATGTGGACTTAGTCACCTTAGCGTTAAATATGTACACCCATGGTATTAACCCACAATTGGATTTCTCAGATATTGATGCGGTGCGCAAAGTGGTTGAAGAGTGCAACCAGTTACCGGTGCATCCACGCCACCCTTATGCAGGCGACTTGGTGCATACCGCATTCTCTGGCTCACACCAAGATGCCATCCGTAAAGGTTTCGCTCAGCGTGATGAGAATGGTATTTGGGAAGTGCCTTACTTACCCATTGACCCAGCTGATATTGGTCGCGACTACGAGGCTGTCATCCGCGTCAATAGCCAGTCGGGCAAAGGCGGCGTCACTTACTTGCTGGAACAAGAATACGGCATGCAATTACCGCGTCGTATGCAAATTGAATTCAGTCAGGTGATTAAAGCCGAAACTGATCGCTCCGGCCTGGAAGTTTCAGCCGCACAAATCTACACATTACTAGATAGGGAATACTTGCAAGCAGTCACGCCCTACGCACTGCAGAAGCACCGCTTACAAGAAGAGGACGGTATCTGCACGTTAACCACTGAAGTCTTAGCTGACGGCATGATGATTAGCTGGGATGGCTGCGGCACCGGCCCTCTGAAAGCTTTGGTCGACAGCTTACCCATGCCCGTGGAAATTATGGACTACAACGAGCATGCGATCGGTAGCGGCAGTGATGCTAAAGCGGCGGCCTATATTGAGCTGCGCTTACCCGGACAGCGCTCTGTATTTGGCGTTGGTGTCGATAGCAATATCACCACTGCTAGTATTCGCGCTTTATTTAGCGGCTTAAACCGTGCACTGGCCAACACTGAAAACGCGCAGCAGTCGGCTTAATATTATTAAATAATAGGCAATAAAAAGCCCTTGTTCAGTTCACTGGACAAGGGCTTTTTTGATTCAGCGCGCTAGCAGTCAAAACTGCCAGCCAACACTTAAGCGACTACTTTAGCGGTAGCTGCTTTAACAATCGTTTCCAACTCACCACTTTCATGCATTTCAGTGATGATATCGCAACCACCGACTAGCTCACCGTCAACCCACAATTGTGGGAATGTTGGCCAGTTTGCGTAAGCCGGTAAATTGGCACGGATGTCTGGATTTTGCAAAATATCAACATAAGCAAATTTTTCACCACAAGCCATTAATGCTTGGGTTGCGCGCTGTGAGAAACCACACTGCGGCGCGTTTGGATTACCTTTCATATACAACAAGACCGCATTATTTTCGATCTGTTCTTTAATCGTTTCGATGATATCCACAATCCACCTCGACAAGTACTGTAAGTCATTTAGCTCATAGGTTAATGAGCACCTGATGGGTATTCTAGCCTAAAACCCAGTATAACGCTCTGCTTTAGATTAACTAAAATCAAGCTATTTATTTTACGTGCTCAAATAGCTTAGGTGACAGCTCTATTTGTCGAACACAGCGCTAGCTCGGCAACTGAAGCGAGCAAAGGCTGGCAGTGTTTGCAAAGCACACCCATTAGCCCTTTCGCAACAGCCTCTAGAAGTACGGGGTCTTTCGCGCAAAACCTGATAAGATTCAGTCTCAATTGTATTCAAGACAGTCGAATTGGAATTTTAATCTATCCGGTACCCTTTCAGCATGGATAAACAAGGTCCTTTACTTAGCCTCACCGATTTAAGTTGCGGCTATCAGAATCAAATCATCGTCGACGATCTCAACCTACATCTGAATAATGGCGATATCGGTTGCTTACTGGGCCCTTCAGGTTGCGGAAAAACCACCACGCTGCGTGCGATTGCTGGTTTTGAGCCTATTATGAAAGGCTCGATCACCCTCGCCGGTGAAGTCATTTCCCGCCCAAATTTCACCTTAGCACCAGAAAAACGTCGCATTGGTATGGTCTTCCAAGATTACGCCCTGTTTCCGCATCTTAGCGTCGAAAAAAACGTTGCTTTTGGCATTCGCAAAAATCCTAATGCTCAGCGCATCACTCAAGAACTGCTGGAACTGGTGAAGCTCGGCCCACTGAGTCAGCGCTATCCACATGAATTATCAGGCGGCCAACAACAACGGGTCGCTTTAGCACGGGCACTGGCACCCGAACCCAGCTTACTGCTACTCGATGAGCCCTTCTCTAACCTTGACGGTGAATTACGTCGACGCTTAAGTAAAGAAGTGCGCGATATTCTTAAATACCGTGGCACCAGTGCAATTCTAGTCACTCATGACCAAGAAGAAGCCTTTGCCATGAGTGACAATATTGGTGTGTTTAACAAAGGCCGTCTTGAGCAATGGGATTCGCCATTTAATCTATACCACGAACCACTCACACCTTTTGTCGCCAGCTTTGTCGGTCAGGGCTATTTTATTCGTGGACAGATGCTGACCCATGACAGCGTACAAACTGAGCTGGGTGTGATTCGTGGCAATCGTGCTTACAACTGGCCTGCCGGCAGTACTGTGGATGTACTACTGCGCCCAGACGATATTATTGACTCTCCCGAAAGCCCACTTAGAGCAGTGATTATTGGCAAAACCTTCTTAGGTGCAGCCACCCTCTATCGACTTGAACTGCCCACAGGCAACCAACTCGAAGCTATTTTTACCAGTCATATTGATCACTTTCTCGGTGAAAATGTCGGTATTGCCGTGGCGGCTGATCACTTGGTGGCTTTTGCTACACCCGGAACGGTCTCTGCGCACAGTAGTTTGCAGATGCCCGGTGTGCGCCGTTACAGCGCCGCAGACTGACGGGTTACTGATACAAAAATAGGCCATACAGTCTTGACTGCTATGGCCTATTTTATTTGCTGATTAAAACTGACAACTGGGCTCAATAGCTCTTCAGTGAATGCCCTAATACATCGTATGGGTAGCACAGCTTAACGCAAGGCTAATGAGTCCGGCATACGCTGGTATGGCACATAGCCACATATCTCTATGCAACCACTATACAACAACTCTACAAAAATAAGCCCTTACCAACATACACTTATGTATGTATATTACTCAGCTGAATAAAAATGCGCTGCATTCCCATCTGGATCAGTGCATAATTAAGCACATCTGCACCCGTATTTGCGTGCGCTTATCGTGCAGTGCCAAAAGATGCTAATTAGGAATAATTTTATGACCCGCGCCTCATCAAGCACTATTGCTGCTTCTCTAACTCTGGCTGGTGCACTTTTACTCAGTGCCTGTGATAAGCCTAGTGAGCCTGCCAGTGAACAACAACGACCTGCTCCTAAAGTAGGCATTGTGACTTTATCTTCAGAGTCTTATACGCTTACGACTCAGTTACCAGGTAGAACAGCGGCGTACCGCATTGCTGAAGTTCGACCGCAGGTCAATGGCATTATTCAAAAGCGCTTGTTTAAAGAAGGCAGCGATGTCAAAGCCAATGAGCAACTGTACCAAATTGACCCTGCTTTATATCAAGCGAATTTAAAAAGTGCGCAAGCCAGTTTATTAGCAGCTCGTTCATTAGCAGAGCGCTATAAAGTATTAGTCGATGAGCGCGCGGTCAGTCGTCAACAATATGACGATGCCCAAGCCAATCGCTTACAAGCTGAAGCGGCACTGGAACGTGCGCAAATTGAACAGCGTTACACTCGCGTCTTAGCGCCGATTTCGGGTCGCATTGGCCGCTCCAGTGTCAGTGAAGGTGCCTTGGTCAATAATGGCCAAGTACAAGAATTGGCTGTAATTCAACAGCTTGATCCCATTTATGTCGATGTGACTCAGTCAGCTAATGATCTATTGCGTTTACGTCGTGAACTGGCCAGCGGTCAGTTAGAAAAAGCCGGTGACAACGCCGCGCAAGTATCCCTTAAACTACAAGACAGCAGCGCTTACCCACATATGGGCACATTAGAATTCTCTGAGGTTTCAGTGGATGCAGGTACTGGCTCGGTGACATTACGTGCAGTCTTCCCGAACCCTGATGGCGTATTACTGCCCGGCATGTTTGTCCACGCCAACTTAGTCAGCGGCGTACAAAGCCAAGCGATTCTCGCTCCACAACAAGGCATTACGCGTAACCCTAAAGGTGAGCCGACTGCCATGGTGGTGAATGCTGACAACACCGTTGAAGTGCGTAGCTTAAAAGCTGAGCGCACTGTGGGTGATCGCTGGTTAGTCACTGAAGGTTTACAAGAGGGCGATCGCTTGATCACTGAAGGCATCCAGTTTGTACAACCGGGCGTAAGCGTTGACCCTTACCCTGCAGGTAACGTGAAGTCATCAGAAAACAACGCTGAAGACTCTGCTAACGCTACTAGCAAAGCTCAATAAGGGATACTTTTCATGTCGAACTTTTTTATCGACCGCCCCATTTTTGCTTGGGTTTTAGCCCTAGTGATTATGCTGATTGGTGGTCTTTCAATTCTTAAATTGCCAGTCAATCAATACCCTAGTATTGCGCCGCCTTCTGTCGGTATTTCGGTCAGCTACCCAGGTGCTTCTGCGCAAACTGTGCAGGACACTGTGGTACAGGTGATTGAGCAAAAAATGAATGGTATTGATGGCCTGCGTTATATTTCTTCGGAAAGTAACTCTGACGGCAGCATGAGTATCAGCATTACTTTTGAGCAAGACGTTGACCCTGATATTGCTCAAGTTCAAGTGCAAAACAAACTGCAACTGGCCACCCCACTGCTCCCTCAAGAGGTGCAGCAGCAAGGTATCCGTGTGACTAAGTCGGCCAGTAACTTCTTGATGGTCGTGGGGATTATCTCAGAAGACGGCAGCATGAACCGTTATGACTTGGCGGACTACGTTGTCTCTAACGTACAAGATCCCATTTCTCGTACGGCAGGTGTCGGTGACTTCCAGATCTTTGGTGCTCAATACGCCATGCGTATTTGGCTTGATCCGCTAAAGCTGACCAACTTTGCCATGACCCCTGGCGATGTAGCTGCAGCTATTCGCGAACAAAACGTACAAGTTTCCTCCGGTCAACTGGGTGGCTTACCTGCTTCACCGAATCAGCAACTGACCGCTACTATTATTGGTAAAACCCGTTTTGAGACACCTGAGCAGTTTGAAAACATCTTGCTTAAAGTCAATCAAGACGGCTCACAAGTGCGCTTAAAAGATGTTGCACGCGTTGAGCTGGGCGGTGAAAACTACAGTATTAACGCTGAGTTTAATGGTAAAGCAGCCACAGGTATTGGTATTAAGCTGGCCACTGGCGCCAACGCTCTGGATACGGCTCGCGGAGTACGCGAAACCTTAGGTGAGCTGGAAGCTTTCTTCCCACCGGGCATGAAAATTGTTTATCCCTATGACACCACTCCAGTGATTTCAGCATCCATTGAAGGTGTGGTTTACACCTTGGCTGAAGCCATTGTTCTAGTGTTCTTAGTGATGTATCTGTTTATGCAGAACATTAGAGCAACCTTGATTCCTGCTTTAGCTGTGCCTGTGGTTATTTTGGGTACCTTTGGTATTTTGGCTGCCTTTGGTTACAGCATCAACACCCTGACCATGTTCGCCATGGTGCTCTCGATCGGCTTGCTGGTGGATGATGCCATTGTTGTGGTTGAAAACGTTGAACGAGTGATGTCCGAAGAAGGGCTATCACCACTGGAAGCTACACGCAAATCCATGGGCCAGATTCAAGGTGCCTTGGTCGGTATTGGCCTGGTGTTGTCTGCGGTATTTATTCCAATGGCCTTCTTTGAAGGCTCAACCGGTGCTATTTACCGCCAGTTCTCGGTGACTATTGTTTCGGCGATGGTGCTCTCAGTATTGGTAGCTCTAGTCTTTACCCCAGCCCTATGTGTCACCATGCTTAAGCCTATTCCTAAAGGTGGCAACTTAGAGAAGCGTGGCTTCTTTGGCTGGTTTAACCGCACATTCCAAAGCGGTGTAAACAAGTATGAGCGTGGTGTTGCTGCGATGATTCGTCGTAAAACACCGCACCTGCTGATGTACCTTGTGATAGTCGTGATTATGGGTTGGATGTTTACTAAAATCCCCACCTCATTCTTACCCGAAGAAGACCAAGGTGTACTCTTTGCTCAGGTACAAACGCCTGCCGGTTCAACCGCAGAACGTACCTATGAAGTGGTCAGCCAAATGCGTGACTACTTACTCGAGGAAGAATCCGACACCGTACGCTCTGTGTTTGCGATTACCGGCTTTAACTTTGCCGGTCGCGGCCAAAACTCAGGCATGGCGTTTATCGGTCTAAAACCTTGGGACGAGCGCACCCTTGAGCATCAAAGTGTATTCTCCTTGGCACAACGTGCACAAATGAAGTTCTTTTCCTTCCGTGATGCCATGGTGTTTGCCTTTGCACCCCCTGCGGTAATGGAACTGGGTAATGCCAGCGGCTTTAATATGTACCTGCAAGACCGCGCAGGCGTCGGTCATGATGTCTTAAGCCAAGCCCGCGATCAGTTTGTAGAAATGGCCAACGCCGATTCACGCTTAACCCAAGTACGGGCCAACGGCTTACGTGATGAGCCGCAATATAAGCTGCTTATCGATGATGAAAAAGCCAGCTCCATGGGCCTGTCATTAGCGGCCATCAACCAAACCATCTCCACGGCGTGGGGTAGTAGCTATGTGAATGACTTTATTGACCGCGGTCGCGTGAAAAAAGTCTTTATGCAAGCTGAAGCTGAAGCACGCATGAATCCAGAAGACCTGGAGAAGTGGTATGTGCGTAACAATCAAGGTGACATGATTCCATTCAGTAGCTTTGCCAGTGGTGAATGGACCTATGGCTCACCGAAACTGTCGCGCTACAACGGTGTACCGGCCATGGAGATTCTCGGTAGTGCAGCGCCCGGCTTTAGTTCCGGTGATGCTATGTTTGCCGTGGAAGAGATTGCCAAGCAACTGCCCAATGGTGTGGGTATGGCATGGACGGGCTTATCCTACGAGGAACGTCTCTCCGGTGACCAAGCTCCCGCGCTGATTGTTCTATCCTTGCTGGTGGTCTTCCTGTGTCTGGCTGCGATGTATGAAAGCTGGTCAGTACCCTTCGCTATTCTATTGATTGTGCCCCTAGGTATTTTAGGTGCCGTTTTAGCCACCTATGGCCGTGGTTTAGATAACGATGTGTACTTTAAGATCGGTCTATTGACCACCATTGGCCTATCGGCACGTAACGCTATTTTGATTGTGGAGTTTGCAAAATCACTGCACGAAGGCGGCATGAGTCTCGCCGCTGCTGCGGTTGAAGCCAGCCGGATTCGTTTACGCCCAATTATTATGACGTCACTGGCGTTTATCTTGGGTGTATTACCACTGGCGACTTCCACAGGTGCAGGTTCAGGTAGTAAACATGCCATTGGTACCGGCGTGATCGGTGGGATGATCACTGCGATGATTCTAGCGATCTTCTTTGTACCTATGTTTTACGTACTGGTCAGCTCGCTATTTAAATCCGCGACTGACAAACAGGAGGACGGACAATGAAACGTACCGCACTCGCAGCTGCACTTTTAGTGGCTCTAACGGGGTGTTCACTAACGCCCAGTTATATGCAGCCCACTGCACCCGTTGCTGAGCAATGGGATGGCGTTAGCGTAGACAAGAACTTAGCTGCATTACCTGACTGGCGTGAATTCTTCCAGGACAAGACACTGCAATCTTTAATTAGCACCGCCTTGGAAAACAACCGTGATTTGCGTATTGCCGCCCTGAATGTTGATGCATTTCGCGCGCAATACCGTATCCAACGCAGCGCACTGTACCCATCACTGGATGCGGGCGGTGGCGCCAATCGTCAACGTATCCCTGGCAATATGAACCCTGCAGGTAATGACTCAACCATTAACAGTCAGTATTCAGCTAACCTGGGTACGACTGCTTGGGAGTTGGATTTCTTTGGCCGCTTAGGCAGTTTACGTGACCAGGCTTTAGAGTCTTACTTTGCTAGCGAACAAGCGCAGCGCAGCACGCAACTGAGTTTAGTGGCTAGCGTTGCCACTGCTTGGTTAAGTCTGCAAGCAGATCAAGAAACCTTAGCGCTGGTACGCGATACTTTAGACACCTATGAAAATAGCTTAGGGTTGGTTCAGCGCAGCTATGATGCTGGCATTGCAACATCACTTGAGTTACAACAAGCGCGCACCGCGGTTAACAGCGCGCAAGTCAGTCTTGCTCAGTTTGAGCGTCAAAGTGTACAAAGCCGTAACGCTTTAAACCTCTTATTAGGCGGTCAAGCTACGACAGATATCAGCCAAGCAGTACCTTTAAGCTACTTTAAGTTTGCTGAATTACCTGTGGGTTTACCTGCAGAACTCTTACAGCGCCGTCCTGATATTCTGCAAGCCGAGTACGAGCTAAAAGCTGCCAATGCCAATATTGGTGCAGCCCGTGCTGCGTTCTTCCCCAGCATCAGTTTGACGGCAACAGCAGGCAGCTTAAGTCCTGATTTATCTGGTTTATTTGATGGCGGCAGCGGTTCATGGTTGTTTATGCCAACGATTAATCTGCCTATTTTCAATGCGGGGCGTTTACGCGCCAACTTGAATTACAGTGAAATCCAGAAAGATATCCATATTGCCCGTTACGAGAAATCCATTCAAAGCGCTTTCCGCGAAGTGGCTGATGGTTTAATTGGACGTACAACCTATAAGCAGCAACTGGCTGCCAGCGATGAACTGGTTAAATCCAGTGCCGAGTACTATACGCTGGCAGATCGTCGCTACAGTGAGGGCATTGATAATCAGCTGACATTACTGGATGCACAGCGTTTACTGTTTGATGCGAAACAAAAACGTATCAGTACTCAGTTCGCGCAACTGGCCAGTGAAATCAATCTGTATAAAGCCTTGGGTGGCGGCTATACAAAAGAGCAGTTAGCAGAACAATAATTCTGCAGTGATTTAACAGCTTCAAATACAAAAACGGGCGATCTGTTAATTCAGTCGCCCGTTTTTTATGCAGCCAAAATATGCCTTGATGAATAGTGCTGGGCTAAATAGCTGAACCTCTCAGCCGCTAAACAGAGCCGCCCTCTTTGCGCAGCAGCAACATAGCCTCAATTTCATTGAGGGGTAAAGGGCGACTGAATAAATAGCCTTGGAATGACTTGCAGCCGTTTTCCAAAAGCCAATCCAGCTGTTGCTGTGTCTCAACACCCTCAGCCACCACACTGAGATCCAAACTGTTGGCCAACGCCATAATAGTGCGCGCAATAGCAGCATGGCTTGGATCTTCAAAAATATCATCGACAAATGACTTATCAATTTTCAATTGATTCAACGGCAACAGCTTTAAGTAGCTGAGCGAAGAATAACCTGTACCAAAATCATCCAATGAGAACCTGATACCCAGCTCACGTAAGGTCTCCATCTTCACAATGGTACTGTCTATATTGTCATGCAGCATGCTTTCAGTGAGCTCAAGCCGCAGTCTGTCGGCACGTGCGCCGGTACGCACCAGTACATGCTGTATCTGCTCAGCAAAATCAGCTTGGCTAAACTGTCGAGCACTGACGTTGACCGCCATAGTCCAATGGCTGCGATCGGGATGCATACTCCACTGCACCAACTGCCGACAAGCCGTTTCTAAAATCCATGCCCCAATCGGAATAATCACTCCACTTTGCTCGGCTAACGGAATAAACTCAACCGGTGAAATGGTGCCCTGTTCCGGGTGAAACCATCGAACTAGCGCCTCAAACCCAAGTATCTTTTCCTGTGCGTTAACCACGGGCTGGTAGAACAATACCAGCTCGTCCTTCTCTAGGACTTTACGCAGTTCTTGCAAAATCAGTGCACGCTGATTGGTTTTTTCCTGCAAAGACATCTCAAAAAAGCATACCTGATTACGGCCCGCTTCTTTTGCAGTATAGAGCGCGATATCAGCCTGCTTGATTAACTCTTCAGAGTCGTCACTAAAGTCTTCAAAAAGCACCACGCCTAAGCTTGGCGTCACATTCACTTGATGCGTACCCAACTGATAAGGTCTTGCCAATGCTGTACGTATTTTCTCACTGATATTTCGTGTATTGATGACCGCTAACTCTGAGTTCAGGCCCACCTGATCTAGAACAATGACAAACTCATCACCACCGAGTCGAGCAACAGTGTCAACTTTACGCACACAATGAGTCAGGCGGTGAGCTATTTTTCTAAGCAACGCATCACCAAGGGCATGCCCTAGTGTATCGTTCACCTCTTTAAAATGGTCAAGATCCATTAGTAACACCGCGCCAAAACCTGGGTAGCGTTCTTTACTTTGAATGGTTTTGGTGAGTCTGTCATGCATCAAACGTCGATTAGGTAAGCCGGTCAAAGCATCGTGCAAAGCCATGCGTCGGGTCTCAGCTTCGGCTTTTTTTCTTAAGGTGATATCGGCTCGAATGGCCACATATTGCTCAGGCTTACCATCTTTACCCATAAACGGCACGATGGTGGATTGCACCCAATATAAGGAGCCATCTTTGGCTCTATTACACACATCACCACTCCAAACATCACCGCGGGTGATAGTGCTCCACAGATCCTGAAAAAACTCTTGCGGATGGTGACCTGAGTTAATCACTTTGTGCGTGCGGCCAATCAAATCTTCACGAGCGTATTGCGAGATGCTACAAAACTTATCATTCACTTTAATAATAACACCACGTGAATCCGTGACAGCTACGATCGCATGAGCATCCAAGGCTCTTTTTAATTCGCTGATTTCTTTTTGGAATGCCTTTAAACGCTGTCGATTTTTCTTATCGTCTTGAATGCCAGTAAAAATCGCCATAGCGATAAACGCATAGGCGGCCATACTGTAGGCATAGCCTAAAAACACAAACACTTCAGAGCTCACCGTTGCTAAAAGCACCAGCTCGCGCATTCCCAGCATAAAACAAGCAACACCCAGCCATATCAACCGCCGGCTTTTTCGTTTATGGGCTTGGAAGAACAGCACCGCAGCCAATACAAAACCTATGGCACTAAAGGCGATCTCATAGCCCATTTCAAAAGGGATTGCTTCACCGCTATCGATATAAGTAGCGGACCAATAATCGAGGCCATAGGCTCTGGCCACGACCCACATAATGAATACCGCTACAATGCATATTAAGTAAGCAACACCTGTATTTACAGCATGATGAAAAGCAGTTCTCATTCAGACCCTTATTGATCAGTTAGGCTGTAGCGTGCGTCATAGTATGTGGAATGACTTTATGTTTAAGCCATTGTAGCTGGACTGCTCGAACTGCAAAACAGCACGAGCAGTATAAGGTTATAAATCTAGTCCGCACGCTTAGGTGATAGCAGTTCAATTTTATAGCCATCGGGATCTTCAACGAAGGCTAAGATACTTGAACCGTGCATCATTGGGCCAGGTTCGCGGGTAATTTTACCACCACGGGTACGAATATCTTCACAAGCTTTGTAGACATCTTCAACTTCTAAAGCAATATGACCGTAACCATCACCTAGGTCATACTTTTCCACCCCCCAGTTATGGGTCAACTCAATCACACTGTTACTGGCCTCATCACCGTAACCGACAAAAGCCAAAGTGAATTCACCGTCCGGATAATCACGGCGACGTAACAGTTGCATGCCTAATACTTCAGTATAAAAAGCAATCGAAGCCTCTAGATCACCAACACGCAGCATTGTATGTAAAAGTCTCATTAAGTTACCCTCTTTAACGTCAAACACACATTATCAATAAAAACCCTAGCACGCAGGCTAGGGTTTACTTTACATGGGAAAATCACGGATATAATTTTTAGGATGACTCTCACCGCTACAAAATTTATTGTGCAGCCTTTAATGTTGGCAGCGATGCATTTAGGCATTCTGCTTGGATATCTCTACACATGGCTGTTCTACAATAAACCGCTCGAAATCTTCAACGGTTAAAGGCTTAGAGAACAGATACCCTTGAATATAATCACAGGACAGTGCTTTTAAAAACTCGAGCTGTTCTTGACTATCAACACCTTCAGCCACTGTCTCAATATTTAAGCTGTGCGCTAAAGCGATGGTCGCACGCACAATATGATCATCGGAACCCTCGCCACCTATGCCAATAATAAAGCTGCGATCTATTTTTAACTGGTTGGCATCAATTGCCTTTAAATAACTCATCGACGAGTAACCGGTACCAAAGTCATCAATGGATAAGCTGATACCAGCTTTCTTAAACTGCTTAAGGTTATCCATCACCTTTTCTGAATTGGTCATCAAGGTTGTTTCGGTGATTTCAACGGAGAGTTGCTTAGCCGGAATGGAAAACTCTTGCATCATGCCCAGCAGGCGCTCAGCTAAAGAATCTCTGGCCAGTTGCACTGCAGAAATATTCATAGAAATCTTACCAAACTTAACACCACGACTGTTCCATTCGGCCATCTGCTGAAATAGTTTTTTCATCAGCCAAACGCCAACTTCTAAGATTTGACCCGTCTCCTCAGCTAGAGTGATAAATTCATTTGGCGAAACCCATTCGCCATCGGCCATCTGCCAACGCATCAAAGCTTCTGCGCCGTAAAGTTGCCCTGTAGCAGTAGTAATCTGAGGCTGATAACGTAAGCTGAGAGCTGTTTCAGAGTGCACTGCAATTTCGAGTTGCTGTTGCAGATACACACGTCGTCTAACCATTGCATCCATCGCCTCATCAAAGAAGCGGAAGGTGTTTTTACCCGCATGCTTAGCACGATACATCGCCATATCGGCTTGACGTAACATATTGGGTGCATCTGAGGTTTTGCTATTACCAATGGCCACGCCTGCACTGCAGGTAATGTTAAACACCCCTTCGCCATAATAAAAAGACTTGGTAATCACCGTAACAACCTTGCTGGCAAAGCCAGTTAACTGCTCTTGGCTCTCTACATTCCTGACTAATATTGCAAATTCATCCCCACCCAAGCGCGCCAGTAAATAGTTTTCATCCATTAAGCTCTGCAAGTTCGATGTGGTATGAATTAACAGTGCATCACCGGCGGCATGACCCATGGTGTCATTAATATCTTTAAATCGATCAAGATTAATAAAGATAACAGCCATCTCCATCGGTTCGGAATGGGTAAAGACCTGGTGCAGGTGCCGCTCAAAATAGCGTCGATTGGGCAAACCTGTTAAAGAATCATGATCAGCGACATACAAGGCTTTTTGTTCAGCATTTTTACGTGCCGTGACATCCTCTTGCACGGCAATAAAATGCTCAATCTTATTTTCTTTATCCAAGATGGGCGTAATCGTTTGCTCAACCACCAAGGTATGACCCAGCTTATGGCGGTTAATCACCTCTCCTCTCCAGCTTTTACCGGACAGGATGGTCGCCCATAACACACTATAAAAATCTTGTTGCTGATAGCCCGAGTTCAATACTCTAGGGTTTTTGCCATTTACTTCTTCAAAAGAATAACCCGTCAGCACGGTAAATGCTTTGTTAATCCAATGAATATCACCCTGTTTATTGGTAATAAAAATAGCGTTCGCTGTACTTCTGATCGCGGTGCTTAATAAATGTATATCACCCTGAGCTTGCCAGCGTTTTTCACGCAGAATAGCAATGCTTAAAGCGACAACAATAGTAATCATTGAAATAACCAGCAAAAATAAGCGCATCATTCTCTCATCATGCCGCCAAGCAGCTAGAGCTAACGCCTCATCAGACACCAACACCAAAATCAAAGGCAGCAAAGAGGTTGAGCGGTAGCTGACTAAGTAATCGTTTTCAGTGATTGAGGCACGAAACTGGCCCCAACTTTTCTCCTTAACACGGGTTAAGATCGAGTCGATATCAGGCTCAATAGCACCTGCCGCAAGTAGCTTTTCGCCATCGTAGCGATATAAGTGGATATAAGAGGCAAAAGAGTCAGTAATTGAAGTAAAAAGATTATAAAAGTATTGCGGGTTGATGGAGGCCACCAGTACCTGTGATAACTGGCCTTGTACATCATGAACAGGTACGCAAAAAGGGATATAACTATGCGCCGATTGCGCGGCAAAAGGATCACTGGGGTAACGCCCCTTGCGCGGAGTTTCAATCACAAATTCAGTTAAGGGTTCACTCTTAAGCACATCAAGACAGGAGTAAGCCCCTGCACTGCCCTGACTATTGGTTACCGACGCTGTTACCAACCCCTCAGTATCAAGCACATCAATGGCTCTAAGCTGTGGCAATATACGCAACTGCTCACGCAAGACATTATTAACCTTCAGGCTAGGGTTGTGCTGAGACAAACTCTCAGCCAAGGTTTGCATTGAGCTGTTGACTGACTGCACTGATCGTACAACAGTATCCTCGAGCGCATGCAGTAAGACCGCATTGCTTGTATCCTGTTCAGCAAGACTTCTTGCCACGCCTTGTCGCGCTGTATATTGCAGCGCTGCCCAAAAAAAGATCAAAATAAGTAATGCTGTCAGAAAAACCCACTTTTGGCGAAAAGCAGCATTTTTTAATAAAGAAGCAAGATGAGTTAACACTGATAAAATAGGTTCCATACGATCAAGAAGCAATAAAATAACAACAACCCATTACATTACTATCCAATATAACGACCAACAGTGGGTATTCTATATGAGACAACAGCATAGACTCATTTTTATAACAAAAAACCGCATAAAACACCTGCGTCTGACCTTAATATCTTTACTTTTGGGCAGTTTAGTATTTTCACATCCTGCTTTTGCCCTATCAGAGCGTGAACAAAAAATTAAAGAATCGGGCAAGTTGCAGGTATGCATCTGGCCGGATTACTTTTCGATCTCCTATAAGAACAAAAAAACAGGTGTGTTGGAAGGCATCGATATCGACTTATCACAAGAATTTGCTCAAGACTTAGGCGTGGATGTGGAATATATTCCCACGCATTTCGGCATTTTTATGGATGACATACAACAAGAACGCTGTGATATTGCTATGTTTGGTGTGGGTATCACTGAGGAGCGCGCTGAATATATTGACTATAGCGAGCCTTACCTCAGCAGCAGCATGTACGGTGTGGCCAATAAAACACACCCCATGCTTGATAGCTGGGAAGCAATGGATCAGCCCGGCGTGATTGTCTGCGTACAAAAAGGCACTTATATGGACGGGGTGATGCGCAATAGCTTAAAGCATGCTCAAGTTATGGCTGTGATCGAAAACAGTCAGCGCGAGATTGAAGTGCGCTCAGGGCGTGCTGATGTGTTTATCGCAGACTATCCTTATGGTCAGAAAATGCTACAAATGTACGACTGGGCAAAACTCTTGACGCCCAAACAAGCGACAGAGCAAATTCAGTATGCTTACGCCATTAAAAAAGGCCAACCTGAGTGGCTCGATCGGATCAATACCTTTGTCCACGCCATCAAGGCTGATGGCCGCCTTGAGCGTGCGGCACAAAAAAACAACTTACTGCCCATAGCATTAACTCCACCCAAGCAACCCAAGCAACCCAAGCAACCCAAGCAATCTAAGCAATCTAAAGCCGCAGAATAAGACCAAACTCATTGCATCAGCTACAAGACTCATCCGATGCACTTTTAATGAAAAAAACCACCGCAAAGGGTGGTTTTTTTCATTAAAGAGGATAGGTCGAACTACCCTCTTCTTACAACAACGTCTTACAGCAGTTTGCGGCCTTTAGTGGCAGCAATACGTAAGCGCAGCGCGTTCAGCTTAATAAAGCCTGCAGCGTCGGCTTGGTCGTATGCGCCAGCATCATCTTCAAAGGTGGCAATGGCTGCATCAAACAGTGAATCGTCTGACTTGCGGCCAATTAACACGATATTGCCTTTGTAGAGTTTCAAGCGGACAACGCCATTAACGTTTTCTTGCGATGCATCAATCATTTTCTGCAACATCGCACGCTCTGGGCTCCACCAGTAACCGTTGTAGATCAGCTCAGCATACTTAGGCATCAAACTGTCTTTCAGGTGCGCTACTTCACGGTCAAGAGTGATTGACTCAATCGCGCGGTGTGCTTTAAGCATAATGGTGCCGCCTGGGGTTTCATAGCAACCACGTGCTTTCATACCCACATAACGGTTTTCAACGATATCAATACGGCCGATACCGTGTGCGCTACCAATACGGTTAAGCTCAGCCAGCACAGTCGCTGGAGACATATCGACGCCATCAATCGCAACGATGTCACCCTTACGGTAGGTCAGTTCGATATATTGTGCAGTGCTAGAGGCTTCTTCAAGCGACTTAGTCCAGCGCCACATATCTTCTTCATGCTCAGCCCAAGTATCTTCCAACACACCGCCTTCGTAGGAGATGTGCAGCAAGTTGGCGTCCATTGAGTATGGAGATTTTTTATTACCGTGACGCTCGATTTCAATACCATGCTTAGCGGCATAGTCCATCAGCTTTTCGCGAGACAATAAGTCCCACTCACGCCAAGGGGCAATCACTTTTACGCCTGGCTTAAGTGCATAAGCACCCAGCTCAAAACGCACTTGGTCATTACCTTTACCGGTCGCACCGTGCGAAATCGCATCAGCGCCGGTTTCATTGGCAATTTCAATCAAACGCTTAGCGATTAACGGACGCGCGATTGATGTACCCAATAGGTACTCGCCTTCGTAAATAGTGTTAGCGCGGAACATTGGGAAGACAAAGTCACGAACAAACTCTTCGCGCAGATCATCAATGTAGATTTCTTTAACACCGAGGGCTTGTGCTTTAGCACGCGCAGGCTCTACTTCTTCACCTTGACCTAAGTCAGCAGTAAAAGTAACAACTTCACAGTTGTAGGTATCTTGCAGCCACTTAAGAATGACCGAAGTGTCCAAGCCACCGGAATAGGCGAGAACCACCTTCTTGACGTCTGTCATGCCTTCAACTCCACGAAAATTATGCAATAAAGAGTCTATTCTACTGCCCGCAGACAATAATTTATAGTCTCAACATGGGCTGCAATAGAATATTCACTATAGAAATGAGATTGCCGGACCAAAACCACCTCTAACACAGTGCAGATATGGAATTGTCCGGCAATCTCAGTCACTGAATCGGATCAAGAATGACTCAGTTATTTTGAATTAAGCTTTTTTCATAAACTCAGATTTGAGCATAAACTTCTGCCCATCAACACGGCAATCCAAATCATGATCGCCATCAACAATTTTAATATTGGTCACACGGGTGCCCATTTTAATCACTGTTGAACTGCCTTTTACTTTCAGGTCTTTAATCAATACTACAGTGTCGCCATCAGCCAAAGGTGTGCCATGAGCGTCACGTACAACTTTCTCATCACTCTCTTCTTCAACACCGGAACCATCCATAGG
The DNA here is from genome assembly GCA_035271365.1 of Thiopseudomonas sp. Lineage (GTDB taxonomy): Bacteria > Pseudomonadota > Gammaproteobacteria > Pseudomonadales > Pseudomonadaceae > Denitrificimonas. The sequence goes on along the minus strand of DATERS010000101.1, from coordinate 12,618 downwards.
CCACTCATGGCCGCAGGTTGCGCAAACATAGTTTTCGCGATCAGGGTAGGTGATTTCTTCTTTACAGGCTGGGCACGGTGGAAATTCTGACATGCATTAACATCCTTCTAAACGGTTACGGGGTGCTAAGAATAACCAACCGAGCCAATTAAGGCCAATCAGGCACCCCGCAGGCACTCCAGAAGACTGATAGCAGTCAAATAACCGGCGCCTATTTAAGCGCGCTCGTTATGTATATATCAGTGACGCTGGCGACGCACTTCGATGACATTGGGTAATTGCGAAATACGCCCGAGCAAGCGTCCTAACTCGTCTAAACCTGGCACTTCAACGGTTAAGTTAATCACCGCAATATTGTCTTCTTGAACCGCGCTGGTATTGAGCGCAACAATATTCATTTTCTCATTGAGCAGCACTTGCGAGACATCACTGAGTAAACCTGAACGATCATAAGCACGGATCAGCACATCTACTGGGTAGGTTTTCACCGGCTCAGTGCCCCAACCCACTTGAATCATGCGCTCAGGTTCACGACTGCTCAGTTGCAAGGCCATCGAACAATCTTGACGGTGAATGGTCACCCCGCGCCCCATGGTGATATAGCCGACAATTGGCTCACCCGGTACTGGCTGGCAGCAACCGGCCATTTGCGTGAGTAAGTTACCCACACCATGAATGCGTATTTCATCACGGCTGGGTAAGTGCTGAGTCGGCTTACGCGGAATTAAATCCAGTTGCGGCACACTGCTGCGCTCGTGCGGGTCAAGCAGCTGTTGCGCCAGCCCTACCGCATGAGCTAAGCGCACATCCCCTGCCCCGAGCGCCGCAAACAAATCTTCGCTGGTTTTTAAATTACATTTTTCGGCCAAACGCTCATTATTCACTGGGCCAATGGCTAAACGCGCCATTTCGCGCTCGAGCATTTGCTTACCGGCGGCCACGTTTTGATCACGCGCTTGCAACTTAAACCAATGTACAACTTTGGCACGGGCACGGGTGGTATTGATATAACCCAAATTGGTATTGAGCCAATCGCGGCTCGGCGCACCATTTTTACCGGTGATGACTTCAACTTGCTCACCGGTTTTTAAATTGTAGTTCAGCGGTACGATGCGGCCATTGACCTTGGCACCACGGCAGTTATGACCAATTTCCGTATGCACACGGTAGGCAAAATCCAGTGGTGTAGAACCTTGCGGTAAATCAATTGCATGGCCATCAGGGGTAAATACATAGACGCGATCGGGCTCAATATCCACACGAATCTGATCGCTTAAACCACCGATATCGCCCAGTTCTTCGTGCCACTCCAGCACCTGCCGCAGCCACGCAATTTTTTCTTCATAATGGTCCGATTGCGAATTAACATCAGTGCCTTTATAGCGCCAGTGCGCGCAGACACCCAACTCAGCCTCTTCGTGCATAGCTTGGGTGCGAATTTGCACCTCTAAGACTTTGCCTTCTGGACCAAACACAGCGGTATGCAGTGAGCGATAGCCATTTTCTTTAGGGTTGGCAATATAGTCGTCAAACTCTTGGGCAATATGCCGCCAGCGCGTATGCACAATACCCAGCGCAGTATAACAATCACGCACCTGCGGTACTAAAATACGCACCGCGCGCACATCATAAATCTCGCTAAACTGCAGACCTTTTTTCTGCATTTTGCGCCAAATCGAATAGATATGTTTCACTCGACCACTGACATCCGCATCAACCTGCGCGTCTTTTAATTCATCACGTAATTGCTGGACAACATTGCGAATAAACTGCTCGCGGTCAATGCGGCGCTCATGCAGTAAGCCGGCAATATGCATATATTGATCAGGTTCAAGGTAGCGAAAGGATAAATCCTCCAGTTCCCACTTAATATGACCAATGCCTAAGCGGTGCGCCAGCGGTGCATAAATATCAAAGACTTCACGCGCGACACGATAACGCTTGTGTTCTGGAGCATTTTTTACCGCACGAATGGCACAAGTACGCTCCGCCAACTTAATCAAAGCAACCCGTACATCATCCACCATCGCCACCAGCATGCGGCGCAGATTCTCGACTTGAGCTTGCGAGTTCAGCACCACATTTTGTCGTGGATTGAGACTGGCGCTGATGGCCGCCATACGCAGCACACCATCAATCAGCTTACTGACCACAGCGCCAAATAAATCTTCAATATCACTTAACGGCGCTTTACCTTCTCGCACCGTGCGGTACAAAATCGCCGCGACCAGCGTTTCTTGGTCCAGTTTTAAGTCGACTAAGATTTGCGCGATTTCCAAACCGATTTGCAGGCTGGATGCACCCTCGGCCCAGATATTGTGCGCAGCCTTGGCTTTCAGCTCTGCATCACGCGCAAACTCGCCCGCCTTTAATAAACCTTCGGCATCGAGCAACGGATCAACTGCAACAATCTGTGCAACCCAACTGTGCAAATCAATACTGCCATCTTGGCTAATCGGCTGTTCTGTTCTGACCTGTACCATGACCAATCCTTCGAGTCGACGACTCAACTCATCACATCAACGATGAAAATAAAGCACTTACTTTCTGACAAATAACGCCATGGCTTCGGCGTGCCCTGTTTGGGCAAACATATCCAAGATACCGGCTTTATGTAAGCGATAACCGCGCGCCGTCAACAGCGCAGCGTCACGCGCTAAGGTGGCAGGGTTACAGGATACATATAAAATACGCGGTACTTTGAGTTTAGCTAAACGCTCAACCACAACCTGCGCGCCTTCGCGGGGCGGATCGAGTAATGCAGCTGCAAAACCCTTTTTCGCCCACTCTTTTTCATGCAAAGGCTGGGTCAAATCACTATTAAAAAACTGTACATTGCTCAGTTGATGCGCTGCCGCATTAGCCCGAGCACGGGTCAACATCGACTCAACCCCTTCCACAGCAACCACCTGCTCAACTTTCTGCGCCAGCGGTAAAGCAAAGTTACCTAAACCGCAAAACAGATCCAGTACACGCTCACCGGCCTGCGGCTTCAACCAGTCCAGCGCTTGTGCAATCATCGCCTCGTTCATTTGCGCATTCACCTGGACAAAGTCACCGGGCTGATAAGCAATTTCCAAAGCAAACTGCGGCAATTTATAGCTCAGTGTCTGCCCCGCTTGATCCGGCTGCGGCTCACCAATACCTTGTAACCACAACTGCACCTGATGCTCAGCACAGTAATCGCGTAATTTTTGTAGATCATACTCATGCAGCGCTTGCGTATGGCGCAGCAATAGCGCGTTATTTAAACCACTGAATAATTCAATATGCCCCAAGGCTTGCGGCTGTTGAAAGCTATTGAGCAAAGCTGATAAACCAGCAAACACCGGCTGCAAGTCGGCCACTAAAATCACACAGGCCTGGACTTCAACAATATCGTTGCTGGCTAAACCACGAAAGCCCACCTCGACATGTTTGTGTTTCAGGTCATAACGCACCGATATACGGGTACGACGACGGTAGGCAAAAGCAGGGCCCACTAGAGGCTCAGCCCACTCTTTGGGCATCACACCTTCACGGGTCAACTGCTCGACTAAGTTAGCGTGTTTAAGCTCAATTTGTTGCGCGTGGCTGACATGTTGCAAGGTGCAACCACCGCATTGACCGGCCCACTGGCATTCAGGGGTGATACGATCAGCGCTGGCTGTTTGCACATCAACAGTTTGTGCTTCCACCACTTTACTGCGCGCGGCTAAGACTTGTGCTTGCACTTGCTCGCCCGGTAACGCGCCACTGACAAACCAGGTGCGGCCATCTAAAAAGGCAATACCACGGCCATCATGGGATAAGCGCTCAATCTGCAGCACTTGCTTTTTACCAATCTGCATGGTGCTGCGTACCGCGCCTGCGGTTTGAAAGCGTAAGGTTTTTGGGGCTTTAGGACGACTCATACAGACTCCGGTGCATAAATACCGCTGGATAAATAACGATCACCGCGGTCACAGACAATAGCGACCAATACGGCGTTTTCAACGGTTTTTGAAACGCGCAGCATAGCAGCCACAGAGCCTCCTGAAGAGACACCACAGAAGATACCTTCTTCACGGGCTAAACGGCGCATGCACTCTTCCGCTTCGTATTGCCCCATATCAATGATCTGGTCCACGCGACTGGCATCAAAAATACTCGGCAAATACGCCTCAGGCCAACGGCGAATGCCTGGAATAGTAGCGCCTTCAGTCGGCTGCAAACCGACAATCTGCACATTAGGGTTCTGCTCTTTTAAATAGCGCGACACTCCCATAATGGTGCCAGTGGTGCCCATTGAACTGATAAAGTGCGTCACCTGCCCTTGAGTTTGTTGCCAAATCTCAGGTCCGGTGCTGTTGTAATGGGCAATGGGATTGTCTTGATTGGAAAACTGATCCAGCACAATACCCTTGCCTTGCGTTTGCATCTCTAAAGCCAAATCACGCGCAGCTTCCATTGACTCGACTAAAATCAACTCAGCGCCATAGGCGGTCATTGCTGCTTTGCGCTCAGCGGTTGAGTTATCTGGCATAATCAACAGCATACGGTAGCCCTTGATCGCCGCGGCCATGGCTAAGGCAATACCGGTATTACCTGAGGTGGCCTCAATTAAAGCATCGCCCGGTTTAATCCGTCCGCTCTGCTCAGCGCGCTCAATCATCGACAGCGCTGGACGGTCCTTGACCGAGCCGGCTGGATTATTACCTTCGAGTTTAACCAACAGTGTATTGCTGGTCTCACCGCCGAGGCGTTGTAAGCGAATTAATGGTGTATTGCCGATGCAGTCGGCCAGTGTGGGATAGTGAACGGTCATAATAAGCAGCGGCATCAAAATTAAAAGAAGCCTATGATAGCGCCAAATGCAAAGAGTCCATAACCCACGAAAGCATCAACTTATAACCTTGGACTATAAGGCGCTATCATTTTATGAGTTATTTGCTTGAGTTGTTCGGAGAATCACAGCGTGTTAACTAACCTTGGCATTAAAGGCCGCGTCCTCTTACTGACGCTACTCCCCTCCGGAATTTTCGCCGCAGTGCTCGGCACTTGGTTCAGCCACTCACAGCTTAATAATTTGCAAGACCAATTGATGCGCCGTGGCGAGCTGATTTTGAACCAGATATCCTTACTCAGCTACGAGCCTATACTCGCAGGTGATTACGAAAAACTTGCGCAGATTGCACAAAATACAATTGATCTCAGCGATATACGCTCGGTGCGCTTTACCGATCTTGGCGGCAATGTTTTGGTTCACGCAGGGCCATCAACACCTGAACATGATGCAATACAACCCTTGCAACTGACCATCCACTCCAAAGACACCAGTTCACAACTCACGCTACCCATATGCATTCGACCTGACCTACCGGTTGAACCCTCAGAATTGCATAACTCTATAGAGGAACCGATTGGCTGGATCAGCTTGGAAATGTCGCACCACGCCACCTTGCTCGAAGGCTATCGCAACGTGTTTTTCAACAGCCTATGGATTATTATTGGCTTGCTGATGACCGCCATGCTGTCGCTGCGGCTGAGTCATACCATCAATACACCGTTAAAAAACATTAAAAAAGGCGTAGCCCGCATCCGTGATGGACACCTCAGCACTCGTCTTGATTCTCCTGGCTGCCAAGAGCTGGATGAGTTGGTTGATGGTGTGAATCTGATGGCGCAATCGCTACAACAAGCGCAAGAAGAACTGCAAAGCAATATTGATCAAGCCTTAGATGATGCCAGTCATAACCTTGAAACCATTGAAATTCAAAATATTGAGCTGGATTTAGCACGTAAAGAAGCCATTGAAGCCAGTCGTATTAAGTCGGAATTCTTAGCCAATATGAGCCATGAAATCCGTACTCCACTCAATGGCATTATTGGTTTTACCCAGTTATTGAAAAAAAGCGATTTGACCATTCGCCAAGAGGATTACCTCAACACCATTATTAATTCCTCAGAGAACCTGCTGAATATCATCAATGAAGTGCTGGATTTTTCCAAGATCGAAGCTGGAAAATTAGTCATGGATCATGTGCCGTTTTATCTGCGCGATTTGATTCAAGACACCCTGACATTACTAGCACCCAGCGCACATCAAAAGCAACTGGAGCTGATCAGCTTGGTCTACCGTGATATCCCGCACACTCTGATTGGTGATGCCCAGCGTATTCAGCAAATCCTCACCAATCTGATTGGTAACGCGATTAAGTTTACCCATGCCGGCAGCGTAGTTGTTCGCACCATGCTCGATGATGAAAGCGATGAATTTGCGCTGCTACGAGTCAGCATCCAAGATACTGGTATTGGCATGCATAACGCTGAACACAGCACGCTATTTCAGGCCTTTAATCAAGCCGATCACTCAGTCACTCGGCAAGCGGGCGGAACAGGGCTGGGCTTAACCATTTCTAAACGTTTGGTTGAGCATATGGGCGGTGAAATTGGTGTGAATAGCTCGCCTGGAGAAGGCTCTGAATTTTGGTTTACCGTGCGCCTAGCCAAAGCCTATAACAACGATGTAATAACCATCGCACCTAAGCGCTTAGGCTATCGTATTATCCTGCACGACCCGCACCCTCTGGCTCAGCAAGCTGTTGCCCATCAACTTGAAGACCTAGGGCTCGAAGTGGATTGCTACAACAGTTTAGAGACTGTGGTCGAGCAAGTCCGTGAGGCAGCATCCAGCACTGCACCCTACCAATTAGCCGTGCTGGGTATCAATACGCAACAGCATCCGCTGCACATATTAAAGCAGGCTTTAAGCTCGCTACAACAACTGCAGTGCAAAACCTTGCTGCTGTGCAATACCAATGATGTATCTATTTTCCAAAACAATATCGGCCGGCCTTTTTGCGAACAAATGCTCAGTAAGCCGACCTGCCATCGCCGCTTACAGAGTGCGGTCAATGATTTACTAGCCATTCAAAACCCAGCCACCTTGCAATCTATCGCTGTACCCAAGCAGCACGTGTTACATGCTCTGTGCGTGGATGATAACCCTGCTAATTTATTACTGATCAAAACTTTGCTCAGCGATATGGGCGCACAGGTCAGTGTGGCTGATAATGGCAGCACCGCGCTGACGCTATTTAAACAAGACAGCTTTGATATTGTCTTTATGGATATCCAAATGCCGGTGATGAGCGGTCAGCAGTGCACCGAAGCCATGCGCCTGTGGGAGCAGCAACAACACAGTCATGCCACGCCCATTATTGCCGTAACTGCGCATGCCTTACCTTATGAAACACATTTATTTATGCAGTCCGGTATCAATGATTGCATCAACAAACCCATTAGCGAGCAATCCTTAGCGCAAGCGATTGCCAAGTGGACCGGTATTTTTATTGCCAGCCACAGCCAGCACGAACTCCCAGAACAAAACTTAAGCCAACATCAGCAACTCGCCGTGATCGACTTACAAGAAGGCCGCGCTTTATCCAACGGCAAAGACTCTTTGGCCAGTGAGTTACTCAACCTGCTGGTTGAGTCACTGCCCGGCGATCGCCTGTACTTGCAACAAGCGCGTGATAAAAACAACCGTAATGCCCTACTGGAGCGCATTCATCGCTTGCACGGCGCAACACAATATTGCGGCGTGCCACAATTGCGCGCCATCTGCAAAACCTGCGAAATATTAATTAAAAACAATGCTCCGCAGATTGAGCCCGCACTCGATGAACTGGATGCAGCCATCGAGCGCGTGCTCATTCAATTAGCCAGTGATAGTAGCGTTCGGGCATCACACTGAGTTTAAAGCGCTCACTCAGGCTGTTCAGCCTGCAACTCGGGTAATCGCCATACAATCGGCGTTTGCCCTGTGCGCTGTAAAAATTTATTGCTCTGACTAAAATGCGCATTACCTAGAAAGCCGCGGTAAGCCGATAGCGGCGACGGATGCACCGACTCCAACACTAAGTGTTTGCTGGCATCAATCGCACTCGCCTTGGTACGTGCATGCGCACCCCAGAGCATAAATACGACATGTGCTTGCTGCTGATTCACGCATTCAATAATTCTATCGGTAAAACGCTGCCAGCCGGCTTTAGCATGTGCACCCGCCTGCCCTTGCTCAACCGTCAGCGTGGTATTGAGCAATAACACCCCCTGCTCAGCCCAACTTTGTAAGCAGCCATGCTCTGGGATGGAGATATTTAAATCGCGCTGCAACTCTTTGTAAATATTGAGTAACGACGGCGGTATCGCCACACCCTCGGGTACTGAAAAGCTTAAACCATGCGCCTGACCGAGGCCGTGATAGGGATCCTGGCCTAAAATCACCACTTTAACCTGTGGCAGCGGGGTCAAATTCAACGCATTAAAAATCAGCGGGCCCGGTGGAAAAACCACCTTACCTTGCTGTTTTTCCTCACGTAAAAAATCAGCTAATTGCTGCATATACGGTTGTTCAAATTCCGTTGCTAGCGCTGCCTTCCAACTGGCTTCAAGTTTAATGCGGTCATAAGGACCTGTTTGTCCACTTTTGTTATCTTTTGACATCTTGAATCATACCTGTATCAAAATAACATTTAGAAAACCCAACACTTTACTGGCGAGCGAGGCGCTGATAATTAATCGGCATCTCTTGGCTACTGCGGTAGGGATTAATATCTAAACCGCCGCGGCGCACATAGCGTGCCGATACAGTTAAAAACTCAGGGTTGAGACAGCGCTGTAAATCAAGAAAGATTCGCTCCACACATTGCTCATGGAAATCCTCATGCTGGCGAAAGCTCACCAAATAGGTCAATAAGCTGGCGTGATCCAAAGCTGCACCACGGTAATGCACATGCAGCGTGCCCCAGTCCGGCTGACTGGTGACTGGGCAGTTGGATTTAAGCAAATGACTGTACAACTGTTCTTCGACCTGCTCAGTGCCACAGACTAATAACTCAGCCGTTGGCTGCTGGTAACTGCTGATTTGCACATCCAAATCATCGACACAGATGCCCTGCGGTAACTGCAAACCTTCAGCTGTCACTTGATCTAAAGTTTTGATCTCCACCTGTACGGGTGCTTGTGCCACTGCAGATAAGTCAGCCTCAAGCAGCGCCTGCACTTCAGAAAAACTGGCGTAAACACTTTGATTTAAAGAATTGAGATACAGCTTAAAGGATTTGGACTCAATGATATTCGGCGAGTCTGCCGGTACCGTAAACTGCCCAATCGCCACCACAGGTTTGCCTGAAGGCAGCAACCATGACAACTCATAACAGTTCCAGATATCCACACCCACATAGGGCAAATTTTCAGCGCTAAAGCCTAGTTCATGCCACTTGGTCGCGCGGGCAATACCAAATAACAAACTGGCATCGTATTGACTGATATAGGCACTGCTTTTGCCTAAAGGTGAATCCTGTGCGGGATGATGCGCCATGGCTGCGGCTCCGTTAGATAACAAAGAGCCGCATTGTAAAGAAACTGCACAATAGCGCCAGTGTTGACCTTTATATGCCGTTAGTCGTCTTTACGGTTCATGCCATATTTACGCATTTTTTCCACCAGAGTGGTGCGACGAATATTCAAGCGTTCCGCAGCACGCGCCACTACGCCATCTTCAGCAGCGAGTGCTTGCTGAATTAAGTCTTGCTCTAGCTCGGCCAGATACTCACGCAGATCCAGCCCTTCTGAAGGTAACTGTGCAGTCGCGGCAGCTGAGGCTGGAATATCTTCGGTAATAGCTAACAGAGCCGCGCGCTCTGTCAAATCGTCACGCATGTCTTGAATACCATCATCTTCTTCAATATAGCGAAATTTCTTCGGCAGCTCACTGACACCGATGACACCCTGCGGATACATAATGGCCATGCGCTCAACCAAGTTAGCTAACTCGCGCACATTACCCGGCCACTCGTGCTGACATAATGAGGCGATGGCTGCCTCATTAAAGCGCACTGAGCCACGTTTTTCTTCTTCCATACGTGAGACCAGTTCATTGATCAGCAAGGAGATATCTTCAGGACGCTCACGCAAGGGTGGCATATCAATAGGGAAAACATTCAGACGATAAAACAAGTCTTCACGAAAATCGCCGGTCACAATCATTTCTTCTAAATCTTTATGGGTTGCAGCAACAATACGTACATCAGCGGTTAAGGACTTATTACTGCCTATGCGCTCAAAAATACGTTCTTGCAACACGCGCAGCAATTTAACCTGCATGCTCAGTGGCATATCACCCACTTCATCTAAAAACAGCGTACCGCCCTTAGCCAATTCAAAGCGCCCAGCACGGGCACTGATGGCCCCAGTAAATGCGCCTTTTTCATGACCAAACAACTCACTTTCCAGCAGCTCAGCCGGAATAGCACCACAGTTAATCGGCACAAAGGGCCCATCGCGGCGCTTAGAGTTGTAGTGCAAATTACGCGCAACCACTTCTTTACCGGTCCCCGACTCACCCAAAATCAGCACATTGGCCTCAGTGTCAGCCACTTGCTGCATCATATGTCGCAAGCTTTGCATGCAACCACTGCCGCCGACTAAGCTGCGAAACACCTTGGGATCACGCTGCGTACCGCGCTCAGCCGCTTGATTAAAAATCTCACGGTAGACTTGTGCTCGGTGCAAAATACCCAATAATTTACTGTAGCTGGGCGGCATTTCTAAGCGGGTCAAAATCAACTGCTCTAGCGCAGCAGGCACACTGACAGGCGACTGATCATCGAGCAGGACAATCGGCAAAAACTCATCCCATTTCGTCAGTTCTTTAATTAAAGCGCTGAGTTCTTTTGGCTCGTTGATGCCGCCGATCAGCACACACAACACACTGCGACTGGAATCCAGCTCCGCTACAGCGTCACGCCAGCTTTCAGCTTGACAGGCAAGATAGCCCTCATTTAAAAATGTCAGGATACTGGCGAATTCTTTGCTCTGTTCCAGGTGATTATGGATCAGCAGGATTTTCGTTTCTCGCGACATAAAGACTACCCAAACTCTAAAACAAAGGGTACCAATTAAAATGACAATGACCTGTCACTCATAACTAGTAATTGTTAACTATTAGAGTCAAAAAAACGTTCACTGTCAATTTTATGACGAAAGTCGATTGAGCAACAGCAACAAACAGGTATAAAAAAACCCCAAGAACACTGCTCTTAGGGTTTTTTGGTAGTGCTAAAATCAGCCAAACATTTGGTAAATTTTAGCACTTTTTTTTGACTGATTAATTTGCAATAGCTCATCAGCAATACGCTGCTGCTCAGTCTGACAGGCACTGACCAGCTCACGATAGAGATCTAACAACTCTTGCATACGATCACGCAATTCATCGGTTTGCTGATGAGGGTCGGCCATAGCTCGTTCAACAGCATCGCGACACTGTAAATCTAACTCACCCACAGCTTGCCAGTTGTGCTGCACTAATGCATCACGCAATGCCGTACTGGTATTTTGCAGTTGTTCAACAGTGCTTGCGCTCATCGTACTTACCTCTTAATCAACCCAACTTATGCCGCAATCGCATCCCAGCCACTTTTCACTTCTCGCAGCAGCTCAGACACTTCTTCAATAATCGCTGGGTCATTTTTAAGATTGGCTTCCATCAAACGCGTGGTCATATACTCATATAAGCTATCAAGGTTAGCCGCTAACTCGCCACCTTTTTCCACATCAAGACCTTGACGTAAACCACCGACAATGGCGATTGCTTTACCGATCAACTCACCCTTAAGAGCGATTTGATCACGCTGCATAGCACCACGTGCTTGTGCTAAACGCGTCAAGCCACCTTCGATCAACATTTGGATCAAACGGTGTGGATTAGCACTGATTGCTTGTGCTTGAGTGTTAACTGATTGGTACTGTCGCATTGCGGTCATTGCGTTCATAAGTTCGTGCTCCATAAGCGTTTCTACTACTACCTATATCGTCAACGACCGCAGGTTCTTTAGCTTTATTTTAATTTAATTCTGTCGGCTCGTTGGCTGGGTCGATCTCTGACCAACCTTCACGCAACTGTAAAATGATACCTTGCACTTCTTCTAAGCTGTGCGGGGTGTTATCAATGGCAACGCTAGCTAAGCGGCGAGTCATATAGTCATACAACGCATCCAGGTTTTCAGCTAACTCACCGCCTAAACTTTTATCCAGACTGTCTTGCAACAAACCCAGAATCGTTAATGTTGTGCCAACCGCTTCACCGCGTTGCGCAACATTGTTTTCTTGTTGGGCAATCAGCGCCTTGGAAATGCACTCTAAAGCACCATCGAGCAATAACTCTACCGCTTGATACGGGGTTAAATCTTGACCAGCAACCACAGAGTTGTACGTTTGAATTGATTTGCTCATGTACTTTTTATCCTTATTAACCAATTTTGGTCAGAGTTATCATTGATTGGGCTTGCGCTTTATAACAAACTGCGCATATCCACTAAACTTTCAGCCATACGCAGCGCTTGTTCCGATGACCAATGGTCAATTATCCTACCACTAAGCTCAACGTATCTTATCAAACAAATTCAACTGACTGATCTTCACAAAGCTCTGCTGCGCGGCCTCCAGCACTACGCTTTGAAAAGCCAGCTTAGATAAAGCTTCAGGGTAATCCACTTCACGCAAATCGGCTTGTACGCCTTTATTGACGATAGCAACATCTTCATTATGAGACAGAGTCGTTTCAATCACATTCATCCGCGCACCAATCGCACCACG
>DATERS010000100.1:0-8140 GCA_035271365.1 Thiopseudomonas sp. | reverse complement strand
TTTTATTCATACAATAGTATGTATTGGGTTTAAACGTTTATCGTTTATGTTTCTTATATTTATTTTTAGTGTTTTTTACATAAAAAGCAGTGCTGTCTTTTTAGGCTTAGCAGTTAATTTTATGGGGGGTAAATATTTTTTTTGCGCCTTTTTTATTTTTAGTACAGTGGCTGAATCTAGTGATAACATTGATGTATGTCAATAGTTATTTATGTATTTTTATGCCTATTGTGTGCGAGCGTATAAAACTTTGTGCTGTGTGGCTTCGGGGTTGTAGCTTAGGTCTGTGATATGGCAGCAGGCTGAGCAATCTTATCAAGGCTAGCATCGGCTCAACCTGTGTTGCTGTCGTGCATTACCCAATAGCAGACTTGTATATTGTAGGGCAAAGAAGAAGGGAGGCTCACAGAGCCTGCGGTGTTAGGTCTAGCGAACGCACTAAAAGCCGATCAATACTATTTTCAGAGTTGGGTATGGCCGCCCAGTTGCCAGGGTTTTCGTTGCTGAGTAGGGGGACTGTTTAGCACGGCCATATAACGACTGATGCACATCTAAAGGTTAATGATTCACACGCTCTAAAAACGCTTGAATCACTTCTTGAGACGCTTGATTAGCTTGCGCATTGGCCTCGATTGAACCGCCCATCATGCGCTGTTCATGCAGCAGGTGACCCGCTTCAGGGTAATCAATATGAGTGCAGTCAGAGGTTGGTATCTGCTGCATTTTTTGGAAAATCTGTTGCGCCATCTGTGTGGCTGGCCAAATCGAGTCCTGTCCGCCAGAGAGCAGTAATAGAGGCGCTTTGATATTTTCAACAGGGATACGGGCAGGGTGTGTTTTCCAGTTGGCGTTTTCTAAGGTTTGCACAACAGCTTGGTTGATTGTTTGCTCAGCTTGCGCCTTAGGCCAGGTTAAAAAGGGCACAGGTTGCTGTTGGTAACTCCAGCTACTGACTGGTGTTTTAGCATCGCCTCGACCTTGCCACACCACTGAAGTGGGGGCGATAGCGATGGCGGCTTTATAGTCTGGGTCGCGCGCAATGGTATTTAAAGTCAGTTCAGCACCTTTAGACCAGCCCACCATAATCAAACCATCGTTGCGGGTTTCTGCTTGCTTGAGCAACCACTGTTTTGGCTGCTCTAAATATTCTAAGGGTAGGTTTTCTAAGTGCTGTGGTAGGCCTGGTTCTTTGAAGTAAGCGACTGAGAGCACAGGGTAGCCAAGGGCAGCGATTTTCTGTGCCAATAAATCAGGCATGCCACCGGCAGCGCCTTCGACTAATAAAATACCGTAACCTGTTTTGCTACCAGCAAAGTACTCAGCAACAAACTCTGTTGAATCAACTGGGGTAAAGGGCAGTGTTTGAGCTGCAACTGTTGTGCTGAACAGAACAACAGTTGCAGGCAGTAAATAACGTGCTTTTATCATGATCTATACTCTTTTTTATACGACTATAAAGATAGAGTATAGCGAGTTCTCGCTGAGTTAAAGCGCGTTCTACTTAAGCCGTAACCAATCGTTATAAAGCTCTGCTGCAGGTATATGGCGATGTGCCCAATCCTACTGTGCTTTAAATATTAAAGTTAAATTAAACAGTTCTGAATTCAACACATAAGAGCAATGCTCAAACTAAGTGTACTGCATATTTTTAATTCAGGCTCTGTTAGCGTCGTGACTGAACGTTAATAAACCAAGAATAAGTTATGTTTTACAAAGACTGTACAAGCCTATTCAATAAATCAATAGTACGTTCTTGCCTGACTAAAGAAACTCCTTGCCCTGCCCACAATGAAAGATATTCTGCATTATTGTTTTTTGCAGCGTTAGCGCGCATAGAGTTGGTCATGGCGTTTAATTGTGGATAAGGTGGTAAGTCTTTATTATCAAAGCGTGCAAAGTCACGTATATAATTATTTACTAAACCGCGAGCTTGCTTACCCGAAAATAATCGAGTCAAATATGTTTCAGCACTGCGCGTATTATGACTTGCATCAAGTAGTGCTTGCTTGTAAGTCTCATTAATACCGCATTCATCGGTTGTTAAAAAAGCGGTACCAAGTTGAGCTGCCTGTGCGCCCGCCGCCTGTATTGCTTTGATATCCTGACCAGTCATGATGCCGCCTGCGGCAATCAATGGAATGTCAGTACAAGAACGAGTTTGGCTAATCAGCGTTAACAGCCCTAAAGGATCTGTTTCGCTTTGCGGTAACCAACCGCCGCGATGTCCACCCGCTTCCATCCCTTGTAAGCAAACTGCATCTGCGCCAACTTCCGCCCATGCTTGTGCTTCTGATGGATGATTGGCTGTACCAATAACGCGAGTTCCTAGCTGTTGTAAGCGCTGCACTTGCTCGGCGCTGATTATACCAAAGGTAAAACTGGCGACAGCGATAGGGTTGTCATATAGCACTTGCAGTTGATCCGTGAAGTTTTGCGCGGGTCTGTCAGGTAGCACCGCGTCTATCTGCTGCTCTTGATAAAACTGCGTTAGCCAATCTGGCATTGGAGTATCAAAGGTGCTGGTATCATAATCTGATAGCACCATTAGATTAACCATAAAAGGACGGTCGGTGAGCGCTTTTATATCATTAATTTGAATGTTTATATTAGCTGGGGAAGTCATGCCTGCAGCTAATGAACCAAGTCCACCAAAGTTACTAACAGTGGCAATCAATTCAGGTGTCGTTGCACCGCCTGCCATTGGGGCTTGGATGATCGGATAGGTTATTCCAAGTTGGTCTAGTAATGTCATAATACTTTTTCCTCTGATCTATATATATATTAATAAACTCAGATGGCGCTTCACCGAGTGAGCCTTGAAATTCTGCACTGTAAGCGCTATAGAAACTATAAGCAAAGGGCAATGCAACATGAGTGATAGGTTGGCTTTGAGGTAAAATCACTAAAGAATAAAGTAGGCTGACGTGTTGGCGTCATTTACCAAGAAGTAATCGAGTTAAATAATTAAACTATCCTTTAAAGGTTTTTCCGAAATGTACAATTCGTTAGCCCGTTCTTCAGTAGAGTGAGAATACTCTGGATAGTGCACTAAATATTCACAAATATTATGGTAGTGTGCCTTTTGCTGCGGCATTTAGATGTTATTATTTTATGGTGAGTTGTAAAAATCAAAACTACTGCGCTTCCTGTTCCTGCTTGAATCTTGCAGTCACACGCAACGCACTGAAGATCGCTAGCAGCGGAGCAATAGCCAGCATGGCGAACAACCAGAATGCAGCATTTGAGGTGCCTTCAATACCGCCAAGTATATTTAAGCCCCCGAGGTTGGTGAGCATTCCTGCTAGCGCCGAGCCAAGCGCTGTGGCGAACAGTTGTACTGTCGTGATTGATGTCGCTGCGGCATCTTGATCTTCACGAGGAGCGACTTGCAGAATTCGCGTCAATAGGTGCGGCCAACCCAAGCCGCAGATGCAGGTTTGGCACTTGAGATGACTGCCGAAGCTGCGCGTCAGCAGTTCACAAAATTGGCAGCATCGGGTTTAGTCGAAGCTTTTTCACGGCCCAAAGGTGTTGGGCGTCCCAGCCAGTTTTGGATGTTGACGCAAGCGGGGCATGAGCGTTTTCCTGACGCTCATCATCTAATACACCAGCAGTGCGCTAGTCATAAAAGAGCGATGCTTGATTTGATAAGGAAGCATACTTCTAAGATTTTTTCTGATGAAAAACTGTGGTGGAAATAGCGGAAGCGATAGCACTATTGAAAGAAGGTGCTATTGTTCAGGCCCATGTTATGGGAGACCTGCACTCTGCGGTGAAAGCTAAGGCCATTGTTGAGGGGTTATTAGACTCAAGATTGACAATACGTGTTTAGTTCGGATGTTAAATTATTACGTTGTTGTTAAAAACACTAGCATATAAGGAAAAGTAATGTTTATTCCAAGCAAGTTTAGACAGGAAAATATTGAAGAACTTATTGCTAACATGCAAAAGTACTCTTTTGCGGCTTTAGTGACGCAATCTGAGAAAGGTATTGAAGCGACGCATTTGCCAATGATAGTTTCAAGTGATTCGGATAAGCTCTACCTAAAAGCTCATATTGCTAGGGCAAATCCTATATGGGAATCAGTGGCAAGCGGATCAAATGTTCTCGTAATATTTAATGGTCCAAACTGTTATATATCCCCCAATCATTACCCAACTAAAAAAGAAGCTGGAAAAGCAGTGCCAACTTGGAATTATGTTGTAGTTCATGTTGAGGGTTCGATTTCGTTTATCCATGACTCTGAATGGATTTACGATGCCATAGATACTTTAACGACTACTCATGAAGCCGGGTTGAAGGAACCTTGGTCTATGTCGGACGCACCAGAAGAATATATTCAAAAAATGTTACCAGCGATTGTGGGTATAGAAATTGAAATAACTTCGATGATCGGGCAGTGGAAACTGAGTCAAAATCAACCTGCGGTAAATCAGTTAGGTGTTGTTGAGGGGTTATCTAAAAGTCTAGATTCAAGCACTGTTGAGGTCGCGTGTATGGTCAGTTCGAATATTGAGAAAGTAAACTCATAAAGTTCTCAAGGAGCAGAGTTGCTATATTCATGCCGGTAACGTGAACACATGGAGCATATTGTCAAGCAGAAGAGCGATTTTTGTATATGCAATCAATCTAAACAATCCGTAAATATTTTTCTTAGCATATGTATAGCAAGCTCCATTTCACGTTCTGTATAGGCTGCAAATCCAAGTAGAAATCCTGTCTGCGTCGGAGTGGTTATGTACAAGCTAGACAAGCCCGTTAGAGCAATGCCTTTTTGTTTAGCGTGTTCAATAATCACTTTCTCACTGAGTCCGCATATCAGCACGCAAGGCATTTGCATGCCACCTAGCGGCGGAAGAGGTTCTAGAAACTCTTTAAGGTGTGTCCGCACAAGTTTCTCAAGGCATGTCAAACGCTTGGCATACACTTGACGCATTTGCCGAATATAGGCGCCAAAATGACCATTTTCAATAAAACGTGCAAGCGTGAGTTGAGGCATTGTTGCCGTATGTCCATCCTGCAAAGTACGTGCTGTGGTCATGGGCGCGATGAGTTGTGCGGGTAAAATCATATAGCCAATGCGCACGCTTGGAAATAAAGACTTGGTGAAAGTGCCGATATAAATGGTGCGCTGGTAAGGGTCTAAACCTTGCACACAGGCGGTTGGTTTCCCTGCGTAATGAAACTCGCTATCGTAATCATCTTCAATGATCCACGCTTGATTTTGCTCTGCCCATTCAATCAGTTCTAAACGGCGCTCAAGCGATAATGTAGCGCCTGTCGGATATTGATGTGAGGGCGTTAAAGACACTACTTTTGCAGGTGTGGGATGCTGCTTTAATAGATCCACGCGTATACCGTGCGGATCGACTGGAATAGGCACTGGGATGAGTCCGGCTGCTTCAAAGGCTTTACGGGCACCTTGATACATGGGGTTTTCAGTAAAAATATGATCGCCAGCATCTAATAAAATAAGCGCACATAAGGCGATAGCTTGCTGCGAGCTGGTTAAAATTAATATGCGTTCTGCTGTTGCATGAGCGCCGCGTTCTAAATTCACATAGTGGGCAATGGCACTGCGCAGTTCTTGAGTGCCTTGCGGATCACTGTGTTGTAACGCTTTAAATTGATAGTCCCGCATCACTTGTCGTTCTAAGCGCGCCCAGAGCGGCAGTGGAAATAAGCGCGTTTCAGGAATGCCTGGGGCAAAAGGATGCGGCGTTAATGCCTCTCTAACGCCTTTATTATTGAGCATGCCTTGCCCGCGTTTGCTCAATTGAATAGCAGGCTGCTCCGTAAGCTGTGTGGCGATTTTACGCTTGGGTTTTTGGAGTTGCGGCACCTCGGCGACAAAACTACCGCTGCCGACTTGGCGCTCAATATAGCCCTCGGCATGCAATAAGCTGTACGCATTTTCGACCGTATCACGCGAGACGTTCAGCGATAGAGCTAACGCACGAGAAGCAGGCAGGGGATTGCTCGCTGGTAATGCACCATCCAGTATTAACTGGCGTAATGCCCGTTGGATGCGCAAATACAGCGGGTACTTTGCATAAACTGGATGCATCAGCGCTGCTTTGACGGACTCCAGCTGTGAGTGCTTAAACAAATGGTCTGCCTATCATCTATTAATTGGATGGTTACATCATGCCAAATACGACATATAAAACAACTCTTCTTAGCGTAGTTTACCGATTTTCAATTGGTGGGCTGTGTGCCTGTTTGCTGTTTTTTAGTAGAGCTCTGCTGAACTTCTAAAAGCCAGATATCGTTTAAAGGGATGAGTTGTGAGTACATCAATCGTGCAAAAGAGCAAACTGATGGATTACTGGAATCCAGTGATTGCTGGGCTGGTTTCCGTGCTGGTGAATTATGGCGGGACCTTTATTTTGGTCTTCCAAGCAGCACATGTTGCTGGCTTAAGCCCAGAGCTCACGGCGTCTTGGGTGTGGGCGGTGTCGATTGGCGTTGGCGTCACAGGCATTGTATTAAGCTGGCGCTATCGCGAACCCATAATCACAGCGTGGTCTACCCCAGCCGCGGCGTTCTTGGTTGTCGCTTTAGCCTCAACGTCTTATGAGCAGGCTGTTGGCGCTTATCTTATTTCTGCTTTGGCTTTTCTTGTGCTTGGTCTTTCAGGTTATTTTGAAAAAGTGATTCGACTGATTCCACCCAGCATTGCCTCGGGCTTATTGGCGGGGATTCTCTTGCAGTTTGGCATTAACGCCTTCTCTGGGATGACGCTTGAGCCGGTATTGGCCGGCACTCTTATCGTGGCTTATCTATTGTTTAAACGTGTGACCGCGCGTTATGCCGTAGTCGGTATTTTAGTGCTGGGATTAGTGCTGTTGGTGAGCCAAGGGCGAGTTGATTTTTCGGGAGTTGAATTAGAGTTTGCAGTCCCCGTATTCACTCAGCCTGAATTTTCCTGGCATGCCTTATTGAGTGTGGCGCTGCCATTGTTTTTGATTACTTTAACGGGGCAATACATGCCGGGAATGTTAGTGCTACGCAATGATGGCTTTAAAACCAGTGCCAACCCCATTGTTGCTCTAACTGGGCTTGGTTCATTACTAATGGCTCCTTTTGGTTCGCACGCTTTTAATATTGCGGCCATTACCGCGGCGATCTGCACAGGTAAAGAGGCACATGAGGAACCTTGCAAACGTTGGATCGCAGGTATTGCTGCCGGTGTGTTCTATATTTTAGTGGGTTTATTTGGTGTCACTTTGGCAGCGGTGTTTATGGCGCTACCCAGCACCTTTATTACCACGCTAGCAGGATTGGCATTACTCGGCACGATTGGTGGCAGCCTGACTAATGCATTGTCAGGCGGCACCACGCGTGAAGCTGCATTGATCACTTTTCTAGCCTCAGCTTCTAATATTCAATTGTTCGGAATTGGCGGTGCTTTCTGGGGGTTGTTAATTGGTCTGATCGCCTATGCCGTACTGAATGGGCGAGTATTTGATCGTCTATATAAAAAGAATAAAACCATGGTAGTCAATCGTGCAAAGAGTAAATAAATAGCCGTTTAATACACACTCGTTACAGGGCATGATGTTTGTTTTGCAACGTTTTATTTAGGCTTCTATGCATAAGCTTGAAGATGATTTAGGCTTGCTAACAAGTGCTTTTGGATTGTTAAGTCAATAAGTGTTGTTTATAAAAAGTCATTTCTGCGAACAAAGCGATAAGAGTGGCGTTACAGAGACTAATGAGAGTCACAATGTAGCTCTGTATAAGAAGCAAGGTTTTAAAGCAATACATAATGCCGATCATCTCGGTATATCAACAACGATAATGGTCTGGTTAGTCATCGCATAATCATAGATTAAATAATCGAGTTGGCTGCAAAGCCAACGCTCACTTATGAGTTTGAGCAGATGCACACTAGCTATACTCAATGTCATCTTGATTCTTGGCCAGCTAGCTGGCTTGGGCATCAACAATTAGGCACTACAATGCTAACGCGGTTGAAAATTTCCAATGCGGCTCTAACGGCTATCAAATTGATCGGCTTAACAGCCATGCTGATTGACCATTACAATAGCTTGGTTAAAGCTGAGTACAGCCCGCTGCTGTATGAGATCGGTCGACTTGCGCTGCCGCTGTTTGTCTTTGTGCTGGGCTACAACC
>DATERS010000099.1:0-29781 GCA_035271365.1 Thiopseudomonas sp. | reverse complement strand
TTTCCGTGGGCACAGAGCGACGTACAGCAATGGTTAAATCGTATTGCTCATCGGCAACAATGCGTTGCTGCACAGCGCTACCAACAAACCCTGTAGCTCCGGTCAGCAGTACACGGCGTTGTTTAGAACTCATAGACAAATCCCTGCAAGTTGAACCCCTCCCCTTAACACCTAGCCATAGAGCCAAAAGCCCAAGCCGGTCACATATATATCGTAAAAAAAGCTATAAGCTTACTGCAAAACACTGCTTAGAGTCAGGTTGCTTCCTGACTTTTAAACAAGTAAGCGCCAAGGATGCGACGGTTATGAACCACCCCATTCGCCTCACCCACACACTAGCTGCGGTATACCAACAGCTGTTTGCCACCTGCACGGTCAAGCCACAACACCGCGCCGCGGTTGAGCATCTAGCTGCGCAACTGCGCAAACAGCAGCAACGCTATGCAGAAGTTGAGCAAGCCAGCCAAGTGCCTTGGGCAGTGATTGCGGTGATTCATGCGATGGAGTCCAGTCAGCGTTTTGATCGGCACTTACACAACGGCGATCCACTGCACAGCCGCACAGTTAATGTTCCTGCACAGCGACCACTGGGCCAGCCACCTTTTACTTGGGAAGCATCAGCCATCGATGCGCTGCATTATAGTGGTTTAAGCGCATGGCGCGACTGGAGCATTGCCGGCACGTTATTTAAGCTCGAAGCTTATAACGGCTGGGGCTATCGCCGTTACCACCCGCAGGTGTTGTCACCCTACTTGTGGTCTTTTTCTGAGCATTATCAGCGCGGCAAATACGCCACCGATGGCCGATTTGATGCCAATTTGGTTTCAAAACAATGTGGCGCAGCAGTACTGTTAAAACAACTGGATGCTTTTGCGCTGATACAACCCTCACCCGCAACTCAAGCAGATGCACAACCGCCACCAATTACCAGAACTATCCGCCCTTACCCTGGCCAACTCATTAAGCGCAGCCAGCAACAACGCAGTAGCGTAAAACACATTCAACAACGCTTAAACACCCTCGGCTACCAGCCTCTGCTCAAAGTAGACAGCTACTTCGGCCCAAAAACCGAACACGCGGTTAAATGGTTTCAAGCCAACAACCAGAGCACAGACACGCCCCTAAAAATCGACGGCATCGTCGGACCCAAAACTTGGCAAGCGCTGTTCAGCGCAAAGCCCAAGCGGACTACCACGACCCAATGCTAGAACCTAAAGGCCTCGCAGAGACGAGATCTGGGAGCGCGGGCCGCGTGCTCGCACCCGCAAACATAGCGCTGCCAAATAGACTGCTACGGCCTCGCAGAGGTGGAGGCTCCGACGCTACGGCTACAACCGGATAATACTTGTCGCAAAAAGCCGCTCTAACTTTGTGTAAACCGGCTTCTTTTGACGCGCTTCCCTACATGCAGCGGCCATCCACTCTCCAGACACCCCGCTCCACTGAAAAGCATAACCAGAAAGCTCTGCCAACTGGTCTAAAAATATCCTCTGCACGCGGCCGTTACCCTCTCGAAAAGGATGAATCATATTCACCCGCCCCAAGTAATATGCGGCTTTATATGCAAAATCTGTTACATCTAACTCACGAAGGAAACTATCTTTCTGCAGCTGATAAAATACCTCAGCAGCCACATCCTCGATATTTCGGTAAGGCAAAAAAAGCTGACCACCTTTAGAGATTTCAGTTTGTCGTAGCTGACCAGCCCACTCGT
The DNA here is from genome assembly GCA_035271365.1 of Thiopseudomonas sp. Lineage (GTDB taxonomy): Bacteria > Pseudomonadota > Gammaproteobacteria > Pseudomonadales > Pseudomonadaceae > Denitrificimonas. Next base: position 28,067 of record DATERS010000099.1, on the reverse strand, counting down.
AGATATCCCTGAAAAGATAGTGGTGAATACGGCACAGGTGTTCAAGATTGAAGGTCGGCTCTATCGGGTTCGCTATCAGCTCCGCAAAAGCCACTTCGCTAATAGCGGCTTCAGCCTCATTCAGCGCCTGGGTATCCGTAATGCCCAAACGATTTATCAGACATGTAGAACCACTCAGCAGATAAGGATCTTCTTCCTGAAGATCATAGTTCTCATAGCCTTGCATCACATCAAGAGGCCGAAGAAGCTTGCTTGTATTTTGCTACCAGTTGCTCTCTTACAGATTTCCCTGACACACGACCAGCAGCCACTTCCAGCATTGTAGTTTCTGATTGCTTCGACACCTGCATCCCCTCAATGGCCATAGAGCCAACAGCCTGACGAACCTTGAACGCCAATAGTTGAGTTTTGGTGTATTTCATGTTTTTCCTCCAGTGACAACCACAGCATAGCGCTGGGAGCCGCACACAGGCAAGACGCCTCACTGCCTTTACGCCCATTCCCCAGCCTTTGCTTGAAATAAAGCACAGTTCATTGCGAGCGCAGCGAAGCAATCCACCTCACAACACCCCAGCCAACAACCCCTGCGCCTCATCAATCAACAACTGCAAATGCGCTTCACTGATAAAGCTCTCAGCATAAATCTTATACAACGCCTCAGTACCACTGGGCCGCGCGGCAAACCAGCCGTTCTCAGTACAGACCTTAATCCCACCAATCGCCGCGCCATTGCCTGGGGCATTGAGTAGCACCGCAGTAATCGCCTCACCTGCTAATTCAGTGGCGCTAATATGCGCAACAGTCAAACCCTTAAACGCAGCTTTCTGCTCAGGCGTGGCAGCGGCATCAATGCGGCGATAAAACGGTGTGCCGTGTTGCGCGGTAAGCTTGGCGTAATACTGCGATGGGGTTAAACCTGTCACAGCCATGATCTCTGCAGCCAATAAACACAAGACAATGCCATCTTTATCCGTGGTCCAAGTCTGCCCAGCGAAGGTCAACAAAGTCGCCCCAGCACTTTCTTCACCGGCAAAAGCCAGCTGCTCCTTATATAAACCCTCAACAAACCACTTAAAGCCCACTGGCACTTCATACAACTCACGACCATGCGCCGCTACAATTCGATCCATCAGCGACGAGGTGACTAAGGTTTTACCAATCTGCAACGATGCTGACCACAGAGGCCGATGAGTTAACAGGTAATCCACACACACGCACAAAAAGTGATTGGGATTCATCAAACCTGCGGCATCAACAATGCCATGACGATCCGCATCGGGGTCATTAGCAAAAGACAAAGCAAACTGCTCACGAATCTTGAGCAAATTAGCCATGGCCGCAGGGCTTGAGCAATCCATCCGAATACGACCATCGTGGTCCGGCGGCATAAAGGCAAACTCAGGGTCTTGGCTGCTATTGACCACAGTGATATTCAAGCCAGCATCCGCCGCCAACGCCTGCCACACCGCCAAGGCCGTGCCGCCCATTGGATCAACACCCAGCTTTAAACCGGACTGGCGAATCGCGGCTAAATCCACCACCTGATCCAGCTCGGCAATATAACGCGCAACATAATCGTACTCCTCGACCCGCGCCAAAGCATCGGGCAAACGAACACGCTTAACCTCCGCACAACCATCGCGCAAATACTGATTGGCACGCGCTTCAATCCAGTTGGTCACATCACTGTCCGCTGGACCACCATCGGGCGTGTTGTATTTAATACCGCCATCTTCCGGTGGATTATGCGATGGAGTAATAATCAAACCATCGGCCAAATCCGCCGAGCGCTGCGCGTTATAGCTTAAAATCGCCCGACTGACCAAAGGCGTCGCCGTCACGCCCTCATCCTGCGCCACACGCACCGCCACCTGATTGGCCAGCAACACCTGCAACGCCACCTCCCAAGCCGGGCGTGATAAAGCGTGAGTGTCTAAACCGATAAACAACGGCCCAGTAATCCCCGCCTGCAGACGGTAATCCACCACAGCTTGAGCAATGGCGAGAATGTGCAGTTCATTAAAACTGGCGGTCAAAGAAGAACCGCGATGGCCAGAGGTGCCGAAGATTACTGCGTGTCCAGAAACATCTATATCTGGTTGAATTGAGTAAAACCCCTTAACCCAATCAGAAAACAATTAACTCACCTCTAAAAAATATAAATGCAGTTTATAGATATTGAACAATATTTAATAAATTAACACATACTAGCAACACTAAAAACTTATCAAGAATCAAGAAACTCTGACATACAAATTACAAATTTATCTAAAGCTATATCTTCAGAATAATAATCAATTAAGACTCTTCTAGGGCTAGCAATATTAGCCATTTTTTTGTCAGCATAAATTTCCTCAAAAAGCATAGCAAGCTTTTGAGGATTACCCGCCGAACAAACCCAGCCAATATTATGCTCTTTAATCATAATAGAAACTTCAGCATTCGCATCCATTACTGCGAGAATAGGTTTATCTGCTGCCATACTAAAATAGGCTTTACTTGGCACCCCAAGGCCTAACATACCATCAGCTAAGGTAACTAAAGCAACATCACATGCTGATAAACCTTGGTTTTTTTGTTCTTGTTCAATAGCAGCATGATACAAAACATTTTTCTTATCGCTTTTAGCAATAAAATCAAGTAAGTACTCTTTACAATAACCATCACCTATAAATAATATTTTAATATTTTCATTATTTATATAATTTGAAGCTCCTAATATATTATGAATACCTTGCACCCGGCCTAAATTACCAAAAAATGTAAATACGAAATCGTTTTCTGATATGCCTAACGTTTTGTATATTGAGTTTTCTTTCGCAGCAACTGTTTGAATATCATTATGATTCACCCAGTTCTGTATCACAGTTACCTGACTAGGCTCAATATTAGACTTCTGAAGAATTAAATCCTTCATATCTCGGCCAATAACAATAATCTTATCCGGTGATGAATATACAAAAGAAAAATATTTGCTCATCACTTTAAAAAGAAAACTATCTTTTTTAACAATACCTGCTGGAACTAGATTTTCCGGAATAACATCATGTACCAACAGAATCCAGTTAAAGCCCAAGATCTTTTTTAAGATAGGCAAAAAAATCAACAAAATCGAAGGGTTAGTACCGACGACTAAAGTATCCTTTGTTTTTGCGTGCCTGATTATTTTTAACGAAAATTGTAACGATTGAAAAAGCTGAAAGAAAAGTCGGCTAATAAAACTATTTTTATTGTATGTTTTAGAGCTGATTTTAACGAATTTCACATTCTCTAAGCGATCTATCTCACCTGGAGATATAACCGTAGTTTCACGAAAAACGTTCGCTGCTTTACGGATCAAACTCGACCAAAAATACCCTGTGGAATTATCCTTAGCTGACACAAACTCTGAAACTACGATTAACTTAGCCATACAAGCCTCTAATTAATACTGCTTCCAAACATTGCGCATCACATAGTCACGATAACTATGCACAATACGCACAACTTTATCGGACACATTTGGCATGCTGTAATCCGCCACTAAACGCAGCGTGCGCTCTTCACCTTGAAGCTGGCTTTCAAGTATTTGTAAAGCTTGCATGACACGATCAGTTTCTAAACCAACCATCATCACTGAAGCTTCTTCCATGCCCTCAGGACGCTCATGTGCTTCACGCAGGTTCAGCGCTGGGAAGTTAAGAATCGATGATTCTTCATTAATGGTGCCACTATCCGATAAAGCCGCTTTAGAGGCTAACTGCAGCTTGTTGTAGTCTTTAAAGCCCATTGGCTTGAGTAAACGTACGTTAGGGTGAAACTCAACACCCATCGCATCGACACGCTTTTGTGTACGCGGGTGGGTAGAGACGATCACTGGATAGTCATAATGCGCAGCAACGGTATTGAGCACATCAACCAGTTTGAGGAAGTTTTTATCGGAATCGATATTCTCTTCACGGTGCGCGCTAACGATAAAGAACTTACCTTCTTCTAAACCTAAACGCTGCAGCACGTCAGACTGTTCAATGCCTTCACGATAATAGTTCAGCACTTCAAACATTGGGCTGCCGGTTTTAATCACCATATCGGGCGACAAACCTTCACGCAGTAAGTAATCACGCGCGATGGTGCTGTAGGTCAGATTGATATCAGCGGTGTGGTCCACGATACGACGGTTGATTTCTTCAGGTACGCGCATATCAAAGCAGCGATTACCGGCTTCCATATGGAAGGTTGGAATCTTACGACGCTTGGCAGGAATCACGGCCATGCAACTGTTGGTATCACCCAGTACCAGCAAGGCTTCTGGCTGCACTTCAGCTAACACACGATCCACAGCAATAATCACATTACCGATAGTTTCTGCACCGCTCTGCCCTGCCGCATTTAGAAAATGATCAGGTTTGCGAATGCCTAAATCTTCAAAGAAAATTTGGTTTAACTCGTAATCGTAGTTCTGGCCTGTGTGCACCAAAATATGCTCACAATGCTCATCAAGCTTCGCCATCACACGGGACAAACGAATGATTTCAGGGCGCGTACCAACAACGGTGACGACTTTTAGTTTTTTAATAGTCATAAATATTTCAGCCAAAAATAGACGCCGCACTACATAATGAGCGCTGCATCTTAATTAATAATCAATGTGGGGAACGGCGAACAGCCCAGATGATGCCAGCCAGAGCTGCAATAACAGCACCTGCCACAGCATAGGCGCCGATATAAATGGAAAAAACAGCTACAGATAAAAACAGAATCACTACCAATACTGCGACTAAGACACCGAGACGGTAATCTGTATGCTCTTGCTTCTCTTGGCGTTCACGAGAGCGTATTTCACTCTCACGCACAGAAAGAGCTTTTTCTTGCAACAAAACCTCAGCATCCATGGATTTCTCAGCCATTTTTACCAGCCTATCGGCTAAGCCTGGCATCAGCTCATCATACTTCTTAAGTAAATCTGGGTGCGGTACGGGGCCTGAGAATTGCTCCACACGATGCTGGCGTACTGCATCATCCCTTTTAGGCTTGCTTGATTGCTTAGGAGGCTTGTTTGACATCAGATAACGCCTTTACAAAAGCATTGTGCATCAGCGCTTCAGCCTCAGGCACAACCCGAAACTCACCCTCAATATCGTACTGCCTCGATGCTTTACTCGCAGGCTCACGCTTAGGTGCTGGTTTGAAGGGATCAAACGCGCTAAAAAACCCGGCCCAAAAGTGTTTACTCTTCATTCTTTGTCCTCCGGTGTAAAACCGATATGCATTGATTCTACAATACACTATGCGATACACAAGGTTTTACAGAACCCACCCCACATTGCGAGCACCCACCTCGTCGTTGCAAGCATCCCGTCATTGCGAGCGCAGCGAAGCAATCCATAGACTGCCGCGTCGTTACACTCCTCGCAGAGACGGGATAGGGCTAGCACACAAGCCTTAACTTTTGACAACACCATCAGAACGCATGAAATACATAGTATTCTGTATGATTTCAGCTAGCTCATAGAGCTCTTCAAAACTTATTTTAGGCTTCTCAATAAGCCAATAACGCCCATGCGCTAGCCAATGCCTATAACGTAAAACCACTTTAATTTTTTGAAAGAAGCGTCGTGTTTCAGGATAAACAGCTTCCCAGCCATTAATAATGTCACTTTCAAACGAAATCCGTTTAGGTTGTTTATAACTGTCACGAAAATGTCTACTCAGTGGGTCTTTATACCTTTTCTCAATACGGTCATGAAAATCCAATTGGCAAAGTGCTTCAAGACTCGTCATTAAAGAAAAAATCGCCTGAAGCTCCAACTCAGAGGCTCTTTGCATAGAAAGCCGCTGAATTTCTTTAGCACTCATTAAAGCAAAACGCTCAAAACGCTCTGCTTGAGAAAATAATAAGTTCAATCCCTCTTCAGCGTCTTTTTTATATAAATACACTTCAGATAAAGGCAGCTCATCACCTGACCGACTCAACCTTTTAGCCATGACTTACTTCCATAATGGCTTCTAACAGTGTTTCTCGAGTCAAAGGAATATAACGAATATTGGGTGCTGGCGTAGCAATTTTCCACACTAATTCACTTGGGCTAGGCTTAGCTTCTGGTAGCTCTGGCTCGCCTGCGATACGAACCGAAATTGTAGGTTTCTCAGCACTTTTAGGAACTAACACCCACTTCACTGTGCCTGCTAAACCCTTCATATCATAACGGCCATGCGCAGCAATTAAATTTGTGCCGATTGGTTTTAGTTCAATCTTTTCCTTGGGCAACCGAATAGTTAATTCAGGAATAGCATACTCGCCCAAATACTGCTCACTCAGCTGAACCACTTTGCGTTCACATTGTATATCTTCACTAAACTCAGCTAAAAAGCTTTCAATTTGGCTAATAAATTTATCTGCTGCATCTTGCCAAGCAACTTTTATGGCCTCCCAGTCAACTGTTTCTTCTTGAGAATGCTGCTGCTTTTGATCTGCTAAAAAATCACGAAATTTATCAGGACTCATGTATATACACCCTCCAAAATATCTACTGGATAGAAACAGCTTAGACTACTTAGCATAAACACGCCGCTACGCTCCTCGCAATGACGTCGGCGCGCCTTTACGCCTCCCACTCTGTCTTTGCGAGCGTAGCGAAGCAATCCACCCCGCAAACCAACACAATGCCCACCATGGACTGCCACGGTCTACGACCTCGCAGAGACATGATCAGCCCTGACCAACTGGCTTCGCATAAGTATCCGGCTTTTCACGGTCGAATATTTCATTCGCCCACAACATCACCACCATTTCATCATCACCCACGTTAGTAATGTCGTGAGTCCAACCGGTGACGGTTTCGACAATTTCAGGCTGCTCACCACTGGTGTGTAACTCGTAAAACTCACCTGTCATCATGTGACGAAAGCGAAAACAAGCTTTGCCCTTAATCACTAAGAACTTCTCTGTTTTAGAGTGATGGTAATGACCGCCACGGGTAATACCAGGGTGCGCAGTAAAGAATGAAAACTGCCCTGCATCCTTGGTTTTTAGCATTTCAACAAATACGCCGCGCTCATCACCGTACTTAGGCACTTGGTAGCTGAACTGCTCTGGCTTTAAGTAACTGACATAGGTCGAGTACAAAGCACGGACCAGGCCATTGCCGACATTCTCAGTGATCAAGTTGTCACGACTGTCTTTAAAGGCTTGCAGCTGCTCAGCCAAACCACCGACGCTAATCTGATACTGCGGAGCAATATCAACAAAGCCAGTTTGCGTGAGCTGGCCGTCCAGCACTTGTAAAAAAGATGCCACCACGTCGTCGATATACACCAAGTTAATTTGCGCATTGGGATCATTGATCTGAATCGGCAAACCTTGCGAGATATTGTGACAGAAGGTGGCAACTGCAGAGTTGTAATTCGGGCGCGCCCACTTACCAAACACATTGGCTAAACGGTAAATAAATACCGGCGCACCGCTGCGCTGAGCAAAGGCTAACAAGGCCTCTTCAGCAGCCCGTTTACTGGCGCCGTAAGGGTTATCTGCGGTTGCTTGAATTGAGGAGCTATAAACAACAGGGATGGCTTTATCCGCCTGCGCTAAGGCATCGCATAGCGCTTGGGTTAAGTCAGCATTACCTTGTTGAAATTCGGCTGGGTCTTGCGGGCGATTAACACCAGCCAAATGAAACACCAGATCAGCATCTGCAACCAACTGCAACAAATCAGCCTGCTTATGCTCACGCGTAAAACACAGCACTTCAACATCGCTACGCTCGGTTAAATGCAGCTGCAGGTTTTTACCGACAAAGCCATTGGCACCCGTAATTAAAACCCGCATGCCTTACTCCTCAGCTGCAATATTGTCGCCACGCACAATCGCCGGCATAAAGGTCAGCTTCATTAACAGCTTTTGCATGCCCGTTACATCTAAGCGCTCAGTATTGTGCGAGTTGTAGTCTTCGACTTTCGACAAATCTTTTTGTCCTTCGTCTACATATTTTGCGTAGTTTAAATCACGTAAATCTGGCGGCACACGGTAATAATCACCCATATCTTGCGCACAGAGCATTTCTTCACGGCTTAATAAAGCCTCATAGAGCTTTTCACCATGACGCGTACCGATAATGTTAATCGGATGCTCCGGCTTACCAACAATCTCAGTCAAGGCACGCGCCAAGGTTTCTACCGTTGCCGCTGGTGCTTTCTGTACGAACATATCGCCGTTATTGCCATGCTCAAAGGCATACAAGACCAAATCGACTGCATCGGCCAAAGTCATCATAAAGCGCGTCATATTTGGATCAGTAATAGTCAATGGCTGATCGGCACGAATTTGCTCAACAAACAAAGGAATCACCGATCCGCGCGAAGCCATAACGTTGCCATAACGAGTGCCGCAAATAACAGTTTTGGTTTCATCGACATTACGTGATTTAGCAACCATGACTTTTTCCATCATGGCTTTAGAAATACCCATCGCATTAATGGGGTAAACGGCCTTATCAGTACTCAAGCAAACCACACGCTTCACTTCGTTCTGGATCGCAGCTTCTAAGACATTCTCAGTGCCAAGAATATTGGTCTTAACCGCTTCCATCGGGTGAAACTCGCAGGACGGCACTTGCTTTAATGCAGCGGCATGGAAAATGTAATCCACACCACGGGTCGCATTGAGCACGCTCATATAATCGCGCACATCACCGATGTAGAACTTCAGCTTAGGGCTGGAGAAGCGCTTGCGCATGTCATCTTGCTTTTTCTCGTCACGGCTGAAAATACGGATTTCAGCAATGTCGGATTCGAGGAAGCGCTTGAGGACAGCGTTACCGAAGGAGCCGGTGCCGCCGGTTATTAGAAGAACTTTATTATTAAACACTATATAACACCATGCACATCAGGTTGTGATTTGAGATTACTGTCTTTTCTAGCAAATAATACAAAATATACAAAAACAGTCACTATTAGAAAATTAACAAAATAATATGGCTGAGAAACCGATGCATTAATCATTGATTGTAAGAAAAGAGAACCTAGCAAGATAAACAAGAACATGCGCCTATGATATTTAAAGTCAGTCCCAGTATCATTTACTTTTACAAATCTTCTGACTAATAAGACCATTGTCAAATAAACAGAAAGCATACCAACAAGCCCAATTCTATAAATCTGATCCAATATAAAGTTATGAAACCCTGGTCTTTCTCTTTCTCCGCCACCAAAAAATAAGACAGATAAATTATTTGTAAAGAAATCAAATGCATTACCTAAGATATTTACCCGTCCCGAGTCAAACGTATTTTGCTCAATAGAAGCCAATACTCTTTGTGATAAAGGTGTATTTATATAAAAAACGAAAAACGAAAAAAATAGTAATAAAAATAAAAACAAGAACCAAACTGTTTTCTTTTTAACAAACCTATTTGTTGATATATATATAATAGAAAACACAGAAATAATAACGAGCGAGCTTATATACTCAACTAGAAAAGCTCTACGCCCACTTGCTGCCAGCAAGTAAAGGAGTACAAATATAAAATAGTATGCAAAATATTTATATTTTTTCAGGTCTGGCAGTATCTCTTTTCGTGCTACATAAATCAAAGCAATTGTTAAAAACAAATATAACGAAATAACAGCAGGATATGATACAAGAGATTGATAAATTAAAAATCCAAATAAATTTGAAAATTCAACATTTGGACTAACATCTAAAAAATCATTTGAGTTTATAACTATTGATAGAAAATGCAAATTAAAAAAAACAAAACCGCTTAAAAAAGTATTCCTAAGTAGCTCTAACCTATCTCTTAATAAAACAGGAAAACTAAGCAAACTAATAAACATCATAGGTAGCAGCAATTGTGCTAAACGTGAAAAGTTTAACTCTGACACAAAAACAGAATATATTGAAATAGGTATTACAACTAAAGAATAAAAAATCAGCAGTTTAGCTGGAGTAAAAACACTCTGGAATTGTTTTTTATAAAAGATAGAGCCTACATATCCTATTATTATTGCCAACGCAAAAGCTATACCACCTACAGGCATAGGAATTGCTGGCCTATGAAATAGCGGGTTAAAATCATTTATATGTACAGTAATTAACTGCATGCTACCAAAATCAAAAAACAAAGGAATTGGTATAAATACAAACATTGCTTTATAGAGTACAACTAGAACCTTTCTCATAAAAAACTCTTTAACAAACCAGATTTAACAGAACAAAACTATAAAGCTTTTAATTATTTTAATAATAGTTTCCACTTTAAAAAAACTAATAACTCACATAAATATCTCTCATAATCTTGCCCTACCCTAGATCACTCTTCATTCACTACTGACATTATTTGTGCATATCTATCAGCTGGCTGCTGAGTATTTACCAATTTCTCAATACTTGATTGCATTTCGTAAAAGTTATCGTGGCAATACTCGATTGCTTTCTCTATCTCACTAACATTATTACATTTAAAAATTGCTTCATGCTCATAAAAGCTAGGCATACCATGAGTAATTAACGGAAGAGCTTTCGATAACAACTGAAATGTCTTATTAGATGCCGTTACTGCTTCAATATCAGCAACTCCAGACTTATATGGTATTATTGATGCAAAATAGTTATTTAACGGCAACTCATCTAAAGGGGTACTAGAGTATAATTTCAAATTATCAAACTTACTTACTAGATCTTTCAACTTCAACTCATTAGTACTAGTAACAGGTCCAACCAAATCCAAACGATAGTCTTTATATTTTTTTAAAATACTTTCAACAATACTAAAATCTATTCGCCCATCGATATGAGCCCACAAAAGAATAGAGTTTTTTTCTGTTTTCTCCGGATACTTAAATTTATCTTTAGACCAGGGGAAAAACATTTTAACATTATCTGAAAAAATTTTAGATTGGTCATATAACGGATATGAAACTGTTAAAACTGAATTGCTCGACTTAACCATATTTGATATTGCTTCAAGCACATGCTTACCTTTGTTAAATTTTGCTTGCGCTACAAAATCATCATTAACAACTGTAATTATTTTATTTTTATAAAAAACCTTTCTTAAAAAGAAATAATCGTAATTAAAATTAACAATAACATCATTTTCATTAAAACCCATAAAAGATTTTTTTATTTTATTAGCCTCATAACAAGAATTAATAAAAGAAAGAATTGGATGAACCCGTAATTGATGGTGAATCAGCTGCTTTGTTTGTCGAATTTCAAGCTTTTCATTAATTCTTTTATTTATTAGCTTTTTAGTATTTTCAAAGAAGAAAAGTGGTTTTTGATAAAAAACGACCTCGTGACCATAGCTAGTTAATAACTCGGCTAATTGATGGCGAATACGAGGTGTTTCGTCATACATAGTTTTAGTAAAAAAAACAAAACGCTTCATTTAATTAAAGAATCCAATTTAGTTAATTGCTTTGCTATCCGCTTCGCTGCCACGCCACCACCATACAGACCGTGTTCATCTTGCACCGCACGTCTAATATTGCGCGTTGCTGCTTCTATTATTTTATTAGTATCTGCGCCTACCAGCTCATTAGCGCCCACTTCAATCAACTCAACCCACTCAGTCTGGTCGCGCATGGTGACGCAGGCTTTGCCCATAAAGAAGGCTTCTTTTTGTACGCCGCCGCTATCGGTTAACACTAAGCCTGTGTGTTGTAGTAACCACAGCATTTCTAAATAGCCCACAGGCTCAATAAGGTGCACGTTCAGGGTTAAGCCTTGTTCAGCAATGACTTTACGTGTGCGCGGGTGTAGGGGTAAAACCACAGGAGCAAGGTGTGCGTGCAGATGATTTAGCGCAGCAACAATGGCAGCAAGCCGCTGTGGGTTATCGGTATTTTCAGCACGGTGTAAAGTGGTCAAGATAAAACCATCCGACACAGAAAACCCAACAGGCATAATCGCGCGTGGCGCAAACAGCTCCGCGCTATCTTGCATCACATCACCCACCTGCAACACTTGAATGGGCTTATCGGCAAAGCCTTCGCGCTCCAGGTTAGCCACAGCTGAGTCCGTTGGGCAAAACAACACACTGCTGATTTGATCGGTCAAGATACGGTTAATCTCTTCTGGCATCTGCATATTAAAACTACGCAAACCCGCTTCAACGTGCGCCACTGGAATATGCAGCTTAGCCGCAGCTAAGGCACCGGCTAAGGTCGAGTTGGTATCACCGTAGACCAAGACCCAATCAGGCTGTTCTTGCAGTAAGACCTTCTCAATCTCAATCAACATGCGCCCGGTCATATCACCGTGGCTACCACTATTGATATTGAGCTGATAATCAGGACGGGGAATAGCCAGCTGATCAAAAAACACATCCGACATATTGGCATCAAAATGCTGGCCGGTATGGACCAAGACTTCGGTTAGGCCATCTGTTTCTTGAATGGCTTTGGAGACGACGCTGGCTTTAATAAATTGCGGGCGCGCGCCGATGATGGTAAGGATTTTTTTCATGTTAATTTCTTATAACCTTTTGGTACATTTTAAAATCTGCTTGATTAAAAAAATGACTATTATGCCAAAGCAACGTAAAGCACCCACTCACCCTACGACACGTATCTTTCAGCCCTGCAAACTTCTTCTCAGCCTCAGCGCCATAGCCTAAGCCCATGTAGCGGTCGGCGATTATAGTGCATTCCATGGCGATAAGTGGTCGGATGCGGATTTTTAATTTTTGCTGAGTTAAAGCATTAAACGCTGGGTACTCAAAGCAGGTGCCGCAACGAAAGCCGGGCAAGTCGGCATAGCTAAGCGTTGAATCGTAAGTCATGCCGGCGTCGTTCCACGCCTGTAATGTGGTGGGATGCTCCCAGCGCAGGTAATGCATGCGTCCGCCAAATTCGTTTTGCTTGATGCCTTCTTCTTGCAACACCGCGCGCAGTCTATCGGCTTCTTGCTTGATCAGCTGTGGTTTTTGGTACGTATTGTAGCTGGGGTGTAAACCGATCTCGTGCCCGCGCTGATGCATGCGACGCATTAACTCGCGGATGGCTCGATGCTCTGGCTCGTAGCTGGCATCGAGTTTTGAGGTGCGACCACAGATAAAATAAAACGCACTGGTCAGGTTATGGGCTTCGGAAACATCCATCAGCCAATCAAAGGTATTAAACGGATCAGCAGGATGCAGCTTCTGAGCACTGTTTAAACGCACCCAAGGGGCTATCATCGCGCCTTTAATATCTCTGCGCTTGAGTACATCGCCAGCCATGCTTTTAAGTATGCTTTTAGCAGAACCAAAGCCATAACGGCTCGGCGCATCCACATCATGACTCACCTTCATACTGAATTCATGCTGCTTAAGCTCAACCTGCGGCCACTGCTTTTGGATCACCTGCCCCAACACATGCAACCACTCATCCACCACAGGGCGCTCAAGGTAGCCGTGTTTATACGCGTGTGAATGAATGGCTGGGAAGCGGCCGTGGTTGTTGAGATCGTTGAGATCGTTGAGATCGTTGAGATCGAGCATTCTATATAGCTTTTGCCTGTTCTACTTTTCTATCTTCATACTAAAATAATTACAAAGAACTAATCAGCATGATCATTCAAAAAGAAATATATAGTTATGCCATTCATTAAAAAACCTTTTTCCTCAAGTTTTTTAACTTCAGAATGTTTTTGAGCGGAATTAATCAATAGTTTATCACTAGTTTTAAATACTTTCTTTACGTAAAACCTGTAAATATACCTTAAAAACTCTGTCAATCTTAATTTCTTTAAAAATGTTGAGTTTGAAACCACACCTACCAACCCACTGCTGGCTGCATTACCTATATGCACTCTATCTTTACTATTTTTCAAATAAACTTTATTAACATAAGAAACGTAAAGATTTCTATTAATTCTTTTATTAATTGGTATTTCTTTCCAGTAATTAGTGAATTCCTTATCCCACAATGGCATCCACCAATCATAACCAAAAAAATCATACACTCTAACCGAGTTGCCAATATACTTTGACTGCCTCTCTTCCCAATTAAATGCCATCATCTTACTAATGTATGATTCAAGTGTATTTGCACCAGATAAATAATTAATTATTTTATCTCGAATTATTTTTTCATTATAAAACTCATTATTTAGCTTACTAACTGGGCATAAATTAAAATGTGCTTTTAGAATGTTTTCTACTGTGTCGTTAACATCCCAATTCGGCTTACTAATAATTTCAGGTGGGATGAGTCCAGTAACACAACAATGCCCTGGAGCAAATACAGCATTATCTTCTGCTATACCCTGCTCTTTTAGTATTTTAACGGCCAGCCAATCTTGCATATGCGCCAAGCTTGTCCAGTTTGAGCCTTCAAGCTGATAGCGATTACGCTCGTCTGTTTGCCATGCAGCTCGCCAAAGCGCTTCTGTGTACTCAACAAAGCGCCATTCTAGGCCGAGGTTGTCGGCAACAATTTTGCTGTATGCCGCCTCTTTATTACCTTTGGCACCATAGGTGAAGGTGAGGATATTGTCGTAATTAGCTTCTTTAAGCAGTGCAGCAATTAAACGTGAGTCATAGCCACCACTGAGCGGAATCACAATTTGCCGACCATTGGCATAGCGGATCAAGCGCTGAATGCTTGCTTTGGACACCACATCAAGCTCGGCTAACAAAGCAGCTTCACTGTAGTCAACTGGCTCGCTGTGCTCAAAGCTGTAATAACGCTCAACGGCTAATGTGTGATCCGCATAAACCAAACACTCACCCGCTTGTAACTGCTTAACATTTTTATACAGCGTGTCCCTGCCAGTCACATAACCTGTGAGCTGAAACTCAGCTTTGGCGAACTCATCCATCACAGTGTCGTTCACCTGCTGGCGTACCCACTCTGCACTATCGCTTAAATAGAAGCCTTGATCATTTACCGCATAAAACAAGGGCCGTGAACGGATGTGATCAACGGCGGCACATACAGTATTGCCTTCGTGTTTAACTAACGAGAAAAAGCCTGCTAAATCTTTCAGTTTCTCAGCCCAAGCCTCTATATTCTCAACAGCAGCCAGTGCGTTTTGGTGCTGTTCAAGGTCGTGTATACAACCTAACAGCTGAAGTTCTTTATCTGCTGCTATGGTTTTCCAGTGCTCTGAAAGATTTAACACAATACTCATTGGGCAAAACTCTTTTTAAATACAAAAAAATAATACAGCGCTGACATCAAGCCTGTTACCAATAGCGCTGCATACCAATAGAGCGCTGGCAGCTCAAACACTGTTGTTATAAGTAAAGGTAGAGTACAGATCACGGCCAAAGCTAATGACTTCAGTAACGGTTTAGCTAAATGATGCAGCTGGCTTTTTGCGTGACCAGCCACCCATATTAAAAAACCGATCCAGCACAGCATGCTAAACAACGAAAATAAAATAACGGTTAAAATCATGCTGTCGTACTGAAAGCCGATACCAATCGCTAATACGCGTACAGATAAGATCAGGCCTTGGAAACACATGCCCTGCTTCTGTTTCTCAAGGATCGTAAACATGGTGCTTAAGGGCGATGCGATAAACACCACGGCCAACCAAGGTGCCATCCAGCGTGCTAACTCACCTGCTTCTTCCCAGTTGGCACCAAACACAAAAGCGAACAAACGCGGGGCATCAATCATCAGTACCAGCATGACTGGCATGATAATGCTGACTAACTTGGCATACACTGATTCGAACAAGGGCGCTAACCTATCTTCACGATAAGCTTCTGCCGCATTGGCGAAAAACACATTACCCACCGCAGAGCCCACAAGCGACATGGGCATCGCTAACACCCGATGCGCCAAGGCATATAAGCCCGCCACACCTGCAGAAAAGAAAATGGCAAATAATAAAGGGGGCAACTGCATACTGGCTGTGTTTAAAAAGCCTTCCCAAGTTGAAAAGATAGGAAACCTTTTATAACGCGCTGCAACTTTTTTAAGATCGCGCCAGTGCCAGCCTTTAAAGTGCGGACTCTTTAATGCAGGTCGCGCTAAGGTCATCACGCCTACCGCTTGGCCACCAGTTTGGCCGAGCATTAAAGCCAGCACACCCAACTTAAAGCCCGATAGCTGTACAGCCAGTGTGGCTAAGCTTTGCGATATTTTGGTCTTGGCAATAGTGCCAAAGCTTTTGGTGCGTATGGCCCAATAGTTAAACACCTGATAACAACCAATGGCTAACACGCCCACCGGGATCAACCACAGGTAATTGGCCATGTCAGGTGCATTGATTAACTGCGCTAAGCGCTCCCCGCCTATCAATATCACTAGTGCACTGATGGCTGTAATAAGCCCCACAATTAGCAGACTTAAAATAGCCACATGCGCTGCTTCTGAATCTTTTTCAGGTAGCGGAATGGCCAACTCGTAACGCAGGCTGGCAATCACGGTAAACAGGCTCAAAATGCTTGCGTATACGGCCAGCAAGCCAAAATCTTCGGGTGTGTAAAGCCGCGTAAGTAATGGCGAGGCCAACACCATTAGCGCTTGCGCGCCAACGGTGCCGCCGACCAATACGCTGACGCCACGGGCGAAGGCGTTTTTGGGTAAGGCTTTTTTAAATATAGAGGTGAGTTTTGAGATCAAGGTGAGGTCGTTTTAGTGAGGTTTTAGGTCGGTAAGCGCATTGGTAAAGCTACAGGTGGCAAGTTCATACGCTGGGTTTGTGCCATAGCTACCTTTAACTATTTTGAGCGAGCTGCAGTGTTGGTAAAACCACTCTGGGCAAGTACATGCGGCTTGTTTGGTTGGTGAGTAGCTCGCGCCAATAAGGCCAAATATGATAGCTGGCATGGCTCATGGCAAATGCATCGATTTCTTTTTGTGTTAAGGCGGCAGTCATTTTATATTCAGCAATAAAATCAGCTTCAATAAAGGCTTTGACTTGTTTTTCTGCTGCTGGCGTAACTGATTTTTTTTCAGTGTCTGGCTCAATCCAACGCACACCTAGGGATACGCTCACTTTAAGTATTTTTTCGCCATCAACCTGCATCAACTGTGACTTTTCAACAAAGCGCATAGTTTGTACTTTATAAGCATTTAGCTTTGGATCGTACTTAGGTTCAAAATCATCAAGGCATTCTGCGACTAACTTGTGCAGATAGATGTCTTGTATTTTTAAACTGTCTTTTGCTTTTTGCATTTTTATTATCCGTAAGCGTGCTGTTGATTGCCTGCAGATGCATAGCTGTTGGTGCTAATTATTTTAACGGTATGCGCACCTAGCTCAGTTATCGTATTCACAAAATTGTTTTTGTACTTTTTGGCCTTAGGATTAATTTCAGCGTTATTTTTTAAAATCTCTAAAGTATCTGGTCGCTCTAATGCTATACGCATGAGCTTATCCATCGCTTCAGACTGCATCACATCATCATTTTCATATTTGCTAAAGGCTTTAGGCCCTCCCCCAAATACGAGTGCGGCTTGTTTTTGATCTAAGCGTAATTTCTTTCTTAGCGCTTGTACTTCTTTGCCAGTTAGCAAACCTTCTGCATGTTTTTTGGCGGCTATGCTAGCTCTTTTATTTTGACGTGCTTGCTCCGTTGTTAGCTGCTCTACTTCACAGCAATCACAAACACTGTGTTTAGTCTGCACGTTGATTAGCGATTTCTTGTAACTAATTTGGATTTCTTCCTGCTCTTCATGCAGGTTGCCCTCTTCACATAAGGGGCAGAGCTGGTGGTTACTGTTCATTATGTTTGCCCTCTTTACTATCTAGATAAGTGGCAGGAAACAACTAAAACTAAACTGCCATTTTTATGCATAGCAAATTTAAAGTAATACTCACATTCTAAAGCTGTAAGCCTGTAAACATCACAAGCTGCACAGGCTTTTTCACTTAATTTAGCCCATTCTGAGCCAAGATAGTTGCCTGGATTATTAAT
This sequence comes from Thiopseudomonas sp., assembly GCA_035271365.1. Lineage (GTDB taxonomy): Bacteria > Pseudomonadota > Gammaproteobacteria > Pseudomonadales > Pseudomonadaceae > Denitrificimonas. The sequence continues at coordinate 10,230 of DATERS010000099.1, read as the reverse complement.
TGCTTGCTTTAAATATTGTGCAACATCTTTTTTATCCCAGCTTAAGTTTGCTGAGTCACGCTTTGAGTTTTTTGTGGCTAAATTTATTGATTTTTCTGGTTTTTTAGTAAGTAGCTTATTGACAGTAACAAGGCAGTACAGTGGCCCACTGGTAATTTTTCTAGCTGAACCTTGTAGTTTGTCTGGACTAAAGCCTTCCTGATATTGGCTTAAGATTCTAACACTCACCATAATGGTACTCCAGAGCTTTCTTTCTATGCTTAATCTTGCTTACACAGCTTCAACCAAGAATTGCACTACTTTCTGCTGATCTGCTTCTGTCATATACGGATGCATGGGCAAGCTCATCACCTTCTCCGCCACAGCATCACCCACCGGCAACTGTGCAGTTGCATCAGCTACTGCAGGCTGCTTGTTCAATGGGATTGGGTAATGCACGGCAGTGGGTATGCCGGCTTCTTTGAGTTTAGCTTGCACCTGCTCGCGGTTGTCCACTTGGATGGTGTACTGGGCGTAGACGCTGGTGTTGTGGGGTTCGATGTGCGGTGTTTGGATGTGGATTGCCGCGTCGCTACGCTCCTCGCAATGACCGGGGGAAAGCTCCTCGCAATTACGGGGGGAGAGCTCCTTGCAGTGACGGGCGAACAGTTCTTTGTAGGTGTTGGCGACTTGTTGGCGTAGCTGTACTTCTTCGGTGAAGATTTCTAATTTTGGTAACAAGATAGCGGCTTGGAGGGTGTCTAAGCGGCTATTTACACCTACGCGGATATGATGGTAGCGGCGGTCTTGGCCGTGGCGGGCGATCTGGCGCAGCACTATTGCCAGCTCATCATCATTGGTAAAAATAGCGCCGCCATCACCGTAGCAACCCAAGGGTTTACTGGGGAAGAAGCTGGTGCACGATACTGTACTGAGGTTGCAGGACTGTTTGCCTTTATAAGTCGCGCCAAAGCTTTGGGCGGCATCTTCAATTACTGGAATGCCGTATTTATTGGCAATGGCATTGATGGCATCAAAGTCGGCGCATTGACCGTAAAGCGACACGGGAATAATGGCTTTGGTTCTGGGTGTGATGGCGGCTTCTAGCAGTTGCGGGTCGAGGTTGTATGTTTTCGGGCACACATCAACATAAACGGGTTTAGCACCCAACAGCGCAACGGTTTCGGCGGTGGCGATGTAGGTAAAGCCAGGGGTGATGACTTCATCACCTGGACCAATGCCAAAGGCCATTTGCGCGATTTGTAAGGCATCGGTGCCGTTGGCTACGCTGATGCAGTACTTAGCGCCGGTGAAGGCGGCGAGTTTTTCTTCTAGCTCGGTTACTTCTGGGCCGAGGATGTATTGGCCGTGGGCTAGAACCTTTTGAATGTTGGCGTCTATTTTTTCTTTGATACGCGCCTGTTGGGCGGCTAAGTCGATAAATTGCATTTTATCCCTGACCTACTGGTAAAAATTCTAATAAATCACCGCGCCTAAAGGTTGCGGACAATTGCTGTAGTGAAACCTGACGCTCACCGTAAATTTCTTTTAGGGCAAGATCGAGCTGAGCTGCAGCTTGATTTAATAATTGTGCTTTATTCTGCTCAAGCAGTTGGATGAGCTGAGCCAGATTCAAATGACTGATGGTTTGCAGACGGGTTTGCCCTAAAGTTAATAACTCTTGCCCAACGAGCATGGCCATATAGTGGGCTGCATAAGGTAAAAATTCTGGTATCGGCTGCAGCAATGTAGGGCGTTTGCGTTCTGTTTCAACTGCGCGAAAAATCAATACGGCAAGTATGGCTTGAGCGGGATTCAAATCCGTAAAAACTTTGTCATACAGCACGCCAAATAACTCACGGCGACGAAACTTACTTTGATGTGGGCATTTACGCCAAATGGCCATGACTGCTTCTGCGGTGGTCGCACTGCTAATAACGTGACTACCACCTGCAGCGTCCTCACGGTAGCGTCTGTAGTTATAACCCAGCGCATTGATACCCGTTTCTAATTGAATTTGTAAGCTATCGTTGGAGCGTAGATCACGTAAGTCCACTGGGTTTTGGCTGTTCGTGGCAAAAGTAATTTCTTTAATAAGCTGATCGTCATCACTTTCTAATTCATACAAGCGCAGCAACACGTAAACTTCATTAAACGCACTTAAATCATCGGTTTCATTGAGGGTTTGCTGAATGGTTTTACAGGTTTGCCCGCCGTTAATGACTTGAATATTTTCTAATTTCAGCTGGTAATCACCACCTTGCAATGCGTTATGACGCATTTTTGTACAGGTCATAGTGATGCCGTTATTAAAAAAGTAAAAATCTTTTTGCTTATCTGGGCTCACTAAAGTGTCGTGAATTGCATTGTTAACGCGGTTGGCATTGCGGCCTAAATAACGGCGAATATTACGCTCCAACAGCAAGTCACCATTACGATCAAATAACTTAGCAATTTCTGTAACTGGTACTTTGCCGACTAAAACACGTCGGTAATTGAAGTCTTCAATGATCGCAGAGCCGTTGAGTTGCAAGCTATCATTTACAGCTTTTGTGCGTTGCAGCACAGCAACAATGTCATCGTGATTGTAATGCTGCCAATGCACTTGAGCATGGCTTAAACCTGAACTATCAATCCATTGTTGTGCTTGGCTATTCCAGCTTTGACCGTTATTGCACAGCAAAAGGCGCACATTAGGAATATAGCCATCACGAATCAGTGAGCGAATTTCTTCAATGCGTGGTGCAAGGCGTGGATTCATACTGAAGGTTTTGTCAGGGTCAAAAATATTGCTGACTAAAGCGATGAGGTTTTTAATTGCATTTTCTGGAAAATTTGCACTGCCATCACAATTCTTGTGCGTATATTTACCTTGAAACAGGGTGACGGTGAATTCGCCATCATCAACCTCACTCAAATGCAAAGCATCTACACCTAAATCATTACTACCTTCGGTGAGTAAGTCGGTTGCTTCACTTAAACTGGCGTCTAAGGCTGTGCTTACACACTGTAGAACAAAGGCTAAGGATTTTTGTCGTGCGGCATCAGAACCAACGATGTCTTTGAGCTCGTTAGAGTATTCCTCAGCGATGCCACTAACACGCTGATCAACAATGCTTGCGTTAATATTCATAACCACTGCACTCCTGCCTTTGCTTTAAGTTAAGCCTTTATACAGCTCAACTGTGCACCAGACAAAACATAAGTATCGCCGGTGTGATCACAAACAGTTTGGGCATTGCCAGTTAGTGGCAGCTCTAGAGCTTCACCGTATTGACTCATCCAGCCGATTTGCTTGGCAGGTACGCCCACCACTAAGGCATAAGCGGGTACGTCTTTATTCACCACTGCGCCAGCACCCACAAAACAATACTCACCCAAAGTTACGCCGCACACGATAGTGCAGTTGGCACCTAGGGTTGCGCCTTTTTTAACTAAGGTGTCGAGGTACTGATCTTTGCGTTCAATCAGTGAGCGTGGGTTGTAGACGTTGGTGAAGACCATGCTTGGGCCGCAAAATACACCATCTTCAAGATGTACATTGTCGTACACCGAGACGTTGTTTTGAATTTTGCAATGATCGCCAATGGTCACTTTATTACCAACAAAAACGTTTTGCCCGAGGGACACACCTTTACCGATTTGTGCACCACCGCACACATGGACAAAATGCCAAACTCGGCTGTCTGCGCCGATCTGTGCGCCGTCATCGACGATGGCGCTTTCGTGCTGGTAATAATCAGCCATGTAACACCTTTGCCAGTAATGGGTGGGGGTTCGCTGGGTTTTCAATCAATGGTGATTTACGCATGACGTCTACCGTCTCAATGGCGGCGCGGTTGTCTTCTACGCCGTAGCCATTGCCTTCTAAAATGCGCTGGTAGCTTTGTGTGTGCAGGTCAGTAAAACCACCAGAGAACTCCAGCTCTTCGCCTTCCACATCAATGCTGCGGTAAGTAGATTTTTCACCGTGTACCGCGTTGTCTGGCAGGTGGTTGGCATCGATGGATAAGAACCAGCGCACATTAGCGCGCTCGTACTTTAAAAAGCCCGATGAGGTTTTCTCGTCACGGTAGTGCACTTCGTTATGAATGATTTTGCCAAAGATGAAATGCAGCATGTCATAAAAATGCACACCGATATTGGTGGCTACACCACCGGATTTTTCATCAAAACCTTTCCACGATTTTAAGTACCACTTACCACGTGAGGTTAAGTAGGTTAAGTCCACGTCAAAGACTTTATCTGCCGGTGCAGCTTGCACTTTATCGCGCAGAGCAATGATCGATGGGTGCAAGCGCAACTGTAGGATTGAATTAACCTTAGCACCGTGCTGCTTTTCGTAGCGGGTTAGGGTGTCTAAATCTGCGGTATTGAGGACCAAAGGCTTTTCACAAATCACATCAATGCCGTTTTGCAGAGCAAACTTCATGTGCGGTAAGTGCAAGTAGTTGGGTGAGCAAATAGCGATGTAGTCGAGCTTTTCGCCTTTCTGCTTTAAGTCCTCAACAAAACCTGAAAACTCTTCAAACTCAGTGAAGAACTCAGCCTCAGGAAAGTGGCTGTCCATGATGCCGACTGAGTCGTTGATATCCATAGCGACGACCAGATTATGGCCGGTTTCTTTAATGGCTTTTAAATGGCGTGGAGCAATATAGCCAGCAGCACCGATCAGAGCAAAATTCTTCATATAATACGCTTTAACCTCAAATCAATAGAGTAATACACAGGGAGTGTTACAGACGTAAATCCGATTCATGTTTTTGTAAGACATATTTCACATCATAGAGCACATGTTTCTCTTTACCGTAACTGCGTATTTTCTCTTCGCCCCACGTTTTGAAAATTTCGTGGTCAACAGCAAGAACGATGGCATCATACGCACCCGAGTGAATTTCAGGCTCTAACTTAATAGCGTATTCATGCTGAACTTCTGCTGGATTAGCCCAAGGGTCGTAGCAATCAACGTTCATATTGTAGCTTTCGAGTTCTTTAATCATATCGACGATTTTGGTGTTACGTACGTCTGGGCAGTCACCTTTAAAGGTAATGCCTAGCACCAGTACACGCGCTTCATCAATATGAATTTTTTTGCGGCTAACCGCTTTAACCAGCTGAGTGGCGGTGTATTGCCCCATGCCATCGTTAATACGACGGCCGGCTAAAATCACTTCTGGCTGATAGCCGACTTCTTTAGCTTTATAGGTCAAGTAGTACGGGTCAACACTGATACAGTGGCCGCCGACTAAGCCTGGCTTAAAGGGTAAGAAGTTCCATTTAGTGCCTGCTGCGTTGAGCACTTCTTGAGTGTCAATATTGAGCAAATTAAAAATCTTGGCAAACTCATTGATAATCGCAATATTCAAGTCACGCTGGGTGTTTTCAATCACCTTAGCGGCCTCAGCAACTTTCATCGAACTGGCTAAATAAGTCCCTGCTGTAATGATTGAAGCATAGAGCTCATTGACATATTTAGCGGTTTCTGGAGTAGAGCCTGAGGTGATTTTTTTAATTTTGGTCAGGGTATTTACTTTATCACCAGGGTTAATCCGCTCTGGGCTATAGCCTGCATAAAAGTCAACGTTAAACACAAGTCCCGAGCCTTTCTCGATGATTGGAATGCAAACTTCTTCTGTGGCTCCTGGGTACACCGTGGACTCGTAAATAACCACATCGTTTAGCTGGATAACACTGGCCAGCATCGCCGAGGCTTTACGCAAAGGTGTTAAGTCTGGGGCGTTATTTTCATCAATCGGCGTTGGTACAGTAACGATATAAACGTTGTACTGTTCGAGATCTTTTGGATTGCTGCTGTACTTTAGATTGGTTACAGCTTGAAGCTCAGCATCTGCAACTTCTAGCGTTGCGTCGTGGCCTGCTTGGAGTTCATCAATGCGTTTTTGATTGATGTCAAAGCCCAGCACATCGTAATGCTTGCCAAATTCAACTGCTAAAGGTAGCCCTACATAGCCGAGGCCAATGATAGCGATTTTGGCGGAGTCAAGTGTGTTCATCTAAGTTCCTTTAAATTTCGAACATATTTCAGATTATTTATTAAACTTTTTACTTCAGGCACGCTACCGCCCTAGGGTTGTTCGCGCAGAGTCCCTGGAGGCGCATCGTGTTTTAAATTGTGCTGGTCAATTATGCGTTAGCTTGCACGCAGGTCGGCCAGTTGGATCAATAATTCGTTTTGCTTACCCAGTAGGCTGAGCAAAATAATGCCTCGTTCCGCGCCATCGTACTCTTTGAAGAGGGCTTGATAGTGCTGAAAGGGGCCGTTGTGTAGGGTGACGCTTTGCCCAGCGTTAAATTGCTGAGGAGTGTGATCTGTGTTGCTGCGCTGGCGTAAATCGTCAATTATTCTGTTATCGACGGTCATCACTTGGCTGGCAAAGGTCAGCAACTGACGTGCGCCCATGGTGGAGCGCACTTTACTTAAAATAGGGTCTTGTGCGTCGGCCTGTAAAAATAAATAGCCGGGAAATAATGGCTCTTGACGCATGACGCGTTGGCCGCGGCTGATACGCTCGATGGCTAACATCGGTAAAAAAACGCTCCCGCCTTGGCGCTCAAGGTTGTCTTGGGCGCGCAGCTCTTGCTTGGGCTTGGTCAACACCACATACCAGTTGTGGTCAGCTGCGCTGTGCTCGGCTGCGGGGGAGGTTTGTTTCATGCTCAATACGACCACGCCATATTGTCATGAGCAGTCTGTTGAGGCTGTGGTCGAGCGGATTGTGCGCTAGTTTGAAGTGGCGCGCCATAGACTGCGCGCTCTTTCATAAGCATGGTTTGCTTTAGAGGATGTCTTGCATCAGCAATTGCGTGTAAGCGGCATTGACTGGCCATGGCTCACTAAAGTCCCTTCTAAACTGCACTGGATAACACGTCTGTTTGCTAGGCTTTTTAGCGCAGTGAGGGTTGTGCAATCATGTGCGACAACAGGCTGACCACAGACTTATATATCGATTTAACATCAGCTTGGGCGCTGTGCTCGCGTCGAGCATTTTTATACTAGCGCCAAGGTGATCCGTTTAACTGATGGCGGAGTTTATGACGTTCTGCACAGTTTGACTAGTCTTCTAACAGAATATTTATGCTTAGCATCTGTGTGGTTAAGACGAATTATCGCTGATCCAGAGCAACACAACCCCAGCTTTGTCAGCCGAGATTGTGTCTGTGCTGCAGCGCAGACGGTTGCGGCTGTGCTTATGCGCCTAGCGCGGCGGCGTCTTTAACCACGCAGGCGAAGAAATCAGCTAAGGCTACCAGTTCCATCTCATGCAGTGCTTTGGCATCCAAATGGCCTTTGGCTAGACCGGGTAAGGCTCGCGTGGCGCAGGCATCGGCCACCACGGTACTTTGGTAGCCAAGGTCTTTTGCCGCACGTACGGTGGCGCTGACGCACATGTGGGTCATAAAGCCACAAACAATCAAATCAGTGCGACCGGTGCTTTGCACAAACGCTTGTAAGCTGCTGTGGGCAAAGGCGTTGGGCAGGGGCTTATCAATCACCGCTTCGCCCTCGACTGGCGTGAGCTCAGAGAAAATCTGTCCGCGTGGACCCTCTGGATCAAACAAGTAGCCGGGCACACCGATATGGCGAATATGGGCAACGGGGCTGCCATGCGCGCGCGCCGCGGCTAATAACTGTTGAATCTGTACTGTGGCCGGCTCGACATCCGGCAACTGCATATCGCCGATGCGGTATTCATTCTGCGCATCAATAATCACCAGCACGGCATCTTGCCATTGTACGGCGGGGTGTTCGCTGCCGGTCAGTTGAAACAGGGTCGGAAACTCACTCATTGTTGTTCTCCAGTTGTAGTTGAGTGCGCTCATTGTCGAAGTGACGCGCGGCAATTGGAATCGTTAAATGTGCAGGTCTGCTTTGCGTTTTTGCAACAGTGGTTGTACCGGTAGTTGAAGCGGCTCTGCCCTGCTGCCGGCTGCACAACCGACAGACAGGATTATTTGCGCACTACAAGACGCTGGCCAACAGCGTCTGTGCTTCATCAATGAGCTGCTGTAGGTGCTGTTCGCTGATAAAGCTTTCCGCGTAGATTTTATAGAGGTTTTCGGTGCCGCTGGGGCGGGCGGCGAACCAGCCGTTGGCGGTGCAGACTTTAATCCCTCCGATTGCAGCGCCATTACCAGGTGCGTTGAGCAGTATCGCGCTGATCTCTTCACCGGCCAAAACCTTGGTTTGGATATGTTCCGCGCTGAGTTGTTTAAACGCGGCTTTTTGCTCAGGTGTGGCGGCAGCATCGATGCGGTGATAGTACGGATGGCCGTGCTCGGCAGTAAGTGTGGCGTAGTATTGGGAGGGCGTGAGACCGGTGACGGCGGTGATTTCGGCAGCCAGTAAGCACAGGGCAATGCCGTCTTTGTCGGTGGTCCAGGTGTCGCCAGCGAAGGTCAATAAACTCGCGCCAGCGCTTTCTTCACCAGCAAAGGCCAGCCAGCGCTGGTGTAAGCCTTCAACAAACCACTTAAAGCCCACCGGGACTTCATACAGTTCACGACCATGCGCAGCGACGACGCGGTCCATTAATGATGAGGTCACCAGCGTTTTACCAATTTTCAGCGTTGCTGACCACTCAGGGCGATGGGTTAACAGATAGTCAACGCACACGCATAAGAAGTGATTGGGATTCATTAAGCCAGCAGCATCAACAATGCCGTGCCGATCGGCATCGGGGTCATTGGCGAAGGACAAATCAAACTGCTGACGAATGGCGAGCAGATTGGCCATAGCGGCAGGGCTGGAGCAATCCATACGAATACGGCCATCATGATCAGACGGCATAAAGGCAAAGGTCGCATCTTGGCTGGTATTCACCACGCTAATATTCAGCTTTGCATCAAGCGCCAGCGCCTGCCAGACCACAAGGCCGGTGCCGCCCATGGGATCGACACCTAACTTAAGGCCCGACTGACGAATCGCCTGCAGATCAACAACCTGCTCAAGCTCAGCCACATACTGGGCAACGTAATCGTATTCTTGTACTTGGCTGAGTGCTTCCTGCTGGCTGATGCGTTTGACCTGGGTGCATTGCTCCTGCAGATACTGATTGGCGCGGGTCTCAATCCATGTGGTGGCATCGCTGTCGGCGGGGCCGCCATCGGGGGTGTTGTATTTAATCCCGCCATCTTCAGGTGGGTTATGCGACGGGGTGATAATTAAACCATCGGCTAAGCCGCTTGTGCGCTGTGCGTTATAGGACAAAATCGCGCGACTGACTAAAGGTGTTGCGGTGACGCCCTGCTCTACTGCGACTTGTACGCTGATCTGATTGGCGACTAACACCTGTAACACTACATCCCAAGCGGGGCGCGATAAGGCGTGGGTGTCTAGGCCGAGAAACAACGGGCCGTTGATATCCTTGTGTTGGCGGTAATCCACCACGGCTTGGGCGATGGCGAGGATGTGCAGCTCGTTGAAGCTGGCGTGTAAAGAAGAACCACGATGCCCCGATGTGCCAAAGCTCACTGCTTGAGCTGGGGTATGGGCATCGGGTTTTATAGAATAAAAAGCATCAATCCATGTGTTTAGCACAATATGTTTACCTTATAGAGCGGTTAGTTCGTAGTCATTATGAGGGTTTGTTAGCGCGGTGGTGTTTGCTATAGCGCTGTCGCAGGCATGGCCAGCTCTTACAGGAGCGTGCTGTGCTTGCTGGGTTTTGTTTGGTTGGATAAGAGCATAACGGTGTTTTTTGGTGAGCGATAGTCGCGGGGATGGTTAGCGCCTGCAAGGGCGTTGGGGTTTGCTGGCGAGATGTCATGATGTGCAAATACCGGCATATTATCTACATCCATTGCTTTCATTATCTACAATAAAATCCTCTATACGTCATACGCTACAGCGTTACTATGATTCTTAAAATAGATATTATTTACAAAAATTACTGATTGCCAAGTACAATTCTAGCATTTCCCCGTAGCGCTTTAGCAAAGACCATCCTATGATGCTATCTGCAGCCTGTTTATGGCAGGGAATGCAGCAGTCGCGGGCATGGCCCGCTCTTACGGGGGCAAACAGGTGCGGTCGCTCTTGTAAGAGCTGGCCATGCCTTCGATGGCTGCAACGCAGCCCTTGCTTTCTACCACGAAACATCATCTCTAGCAGTTCCGTATGCTATCTGCAGCCTGTTTATGGCAGGGAATGCAGCAGTCGCGGGCATGGCCCGCTCTTACGGGGGCAAACAGGTGCGGTCGCTCTTATGGGGGCCTGCTGGGCTTGCTAGC
>DATERS010000098.1:0-24295 GCA_035271365.1 Thiopseudomonas sp. | reverse complement strand
CGGATATGGCCTTCTTTATCAGAATAAATAGTTGCATCAGGCGACTGCTCAACCAGCCAGCCAGCGAGTTCATGAGGATTTTTTATTGTTGTCATCATAGGCTCCTATAGGTCATTTCAGTCCATTGATCATAAGCCACATAAGCATAAGCTTAAAGACACAGCAAGGCGTCGCTCTAATCTTAGATAGCGACCCCAAACAATGTGCCGACAACGGTGGTTAAGCCCATTGCTATCGCTCCCCAAAAGGACACACGCAATACCGACGGTAACAAAGGAGCACCGCCTGCATAGGCTGCCATACCCCCTAATAGCGCAAGAAACACCAGAGCACTTCCAGCGAGGCTCCACATCAGCGCAGCAGTTGGAATCATTAAAACCACTAACAGTGGTAGCGCCGCTCCGGCAGCAAACATCGAGGCCGAGGCAAAGGCGGCTTGTACAGGTTTTGCCGTCAGCGTAGCGGAGATACCCAGTTCGTCTCTAGCGTGCGCACCGAGTGCGTCATGCGTCATCAGCTGCGTCGCTACACTGGATGCCAAAGCTCGATCTAAACCTCGCTCGATATAAATCAAGGTCAGTTCTTCGTGTTCATGATCAGGCTGAGTGGCCAACTCTTCACTTTCACGAGCCAGATCCGCGCGTTCAGTATCAGCCTGCGAACTGACAGAGACATACTCGCCAGCCGCCATGGACATAGCGCCAGAGACAAGACCAGCAACACCCGCAATAACAACGGTTTGTGTGCTCGCTCCCGATGCAGCAACGCCTAACACCAAACTCGTGGTAGAAACAATGCCATCATTGGCACCCAAAACGGCTGCCCGCAGCCAACCAGTTCGATGCGTTCGATGTCCTTCGCTGTGTCTCATAGAATCTCACCATGCACTAGAAAGTTTGATGTCTGACTTAATATTTTATAGCTGACAGCTTCAGTTTTACTCAAGCAACAAGGCTATGACAACTGTTTTACCGATATAACTGATTTAAAAATAAAAAACGCGCAGCCCTTACGGTACTACGCGCTTATTTTAATACACAGTAAAGTGCTTTAGCTGTTCAAACTAGGCTTAGATCGGATAGCGTGAAATCACTGCTAAATCTTGGCCACCTGGGATATCAGCTCTACGTACAGCCATAACCTTGGCGCCGGTGCGCAATGCACGACCTGTAATTTCATCAACGATACCGTAGTTCACCGCATTGCCTTCAGCAGCAAAAGACACTATGCCTGTTTCTGGATCAATCGTGCCATCAATCACGCCGTCAATATCAACCATAAGTCTGTCAATACCACCGAACGTTGCTAAACGCGCAGCATCGGTAATATCAGTGGTTGTACGTTGTTGACCGGTGCGCTGATCAAATAAACGGTGGAAATCCTGAATTTTTTCAGCATAGTGAGCATCAAGTACAGGACGTGCAGCAGTCGCCAACTCTGCTTCGGATAAATGCTCAGGGTTACCTGAAATAGTCGTTTTCAGTGCAGGAATAACACTGATCGAACGGAATAATGCTTCCAGCTGCTTAGTTGTTGCTAAAATAAGCGGGATATCTGAGCCCTTAAGAACAGGACGTAACGCAGCATCTAGCTTGCGTACAAAACGTGCCAGATAGTGCCCCTCATCCTCCGTACCATGTCGATGACCGATGCGAGAATAGTTTTTATCAACGACCTTACCACCCGCAGTAACTGCATCTGTAGGCATGTTATGCACAACAACTTCACGAGCCGGTAAATCTGCAGAGACTTCAATCAGTCTTACCGCATTTTCGGAAAGCGCCAGCACATGCGCCGCATGTGGGAAAGTAATGGCACGCAATAGCGGCTTCAGGTGGAAGCGGTCGGATACCTCAGCAATATCACTGAGCTGATTCGCCATACGGTAGGTACGCAGTGAGTCTGGTGTGGCTAGAATTGCTAAACTATTGGCCTGATGGTTCCAGAATTCCTCATCAATCAGCAAGTCTGCGAACTGCTCTTGCAAGGACGCGATACGTTTCTTATCTAGACCCGCAGCCTCAAGCTGAGCAACAGCCTTCTTGACGAGGTTGCCTAAATTAATCCGGCTCTGCTCGGTTTCACGGCTAACCGGTGTGGTCGGCAAATAGATCGAGATGCATGCATCTGAACGAACTAGGTTGAGGTCACCGATTTCTTCGGCGCTTGGCATATCAACGTAATACATAAAAAGCCTCCTGCAAATTCTTGAGTCTCGACTGTAACAGAACTGTAGGTAATAAAAAGCCTCTTTATATAGGCTAAAAGCGTATATAAGGTCTATATAACCCTACAAAAGTCGTAATATTATTACAGCTTAATCAACAGCGAGAAAATCTATGCATATTCTAAGTAGCCAGCAAGATTTGGATATATTTCTGGTCGAGCACCCCGCTGCATTACTGCTGTATGGCGGCCAGAGCTGTGGCGTATGTCAGTCGCTTAAACCTCGTTTAACTCAGCTATTAGCTGAGCACTTTCCACAGATGCAGGCAGCCTATATTGACTGTCAGGCTGATGGTGCAACTCTTTGCGCACAGCAGCGCGTAATGACAGTTCCAGTGGTACAGATCTGGTTTCAAGAGCAGCGCTTTGCGGAGTTTTTCAAGGTATTTGCACTGTCCGATATCCAAACAGCGATCGCCCGTCCTTATGGACTGATGTTTGACAGCCTGTAGCCGCCATTTTACTCGGCAAGCCTACCTAAGCAATCTCAAAACACAGCCATAAACGGGCAGTTAAACGTCAAGCAAAACTTACAGAAACACAAAGGCACCCTCAATTTAGACTCCAAGAACCCTTATTGGAAGTGGATATCCTTTTTTATCACCCCTCTAAACGGACGGTCCATATCTGACACCCCTGTGCAATCATAATCTCCAAAGTCTGTCATAGAAGGCTTTGATGAGGTCAGATTTCTAGATTTTGCTGGGCGCAAACTGCTTGGCCGTTCTATTGTAGAGGTGAAATAGTCATGCACTTAACAATTGGATTGACCCTGCCCAACCCTATGAGAATTGCCGCCATTGCGACGACTCTTCTCGCCTGTATCGCCCCCATAGCACAGGCCGACATTGATGGTCACGGGCCAGACTCTTGGCGCGTGACTGGCGTTGCAACAGGCGACACCCTGAATGCTCGCATGGGGCCCAGTACTGATTATTCAACAATTGAGCAATTCGCTTCCAACGAAACAGGCCTGCAACAAATCACTTGTGTGCCCTACTTGCCACAGGGCTATTACAGCACAATGAGCGAAGCACAAATCCAAGCCTTACCACCGCGCTGGTGCCTGATCCGCAGCGCTGATCTACACCGCGCGGGCTGGGTGGCTCAACGTTTTATCACTCCCGATGGCCTTGAAGCCGTATCCAGTGAAACCTTAGATCAGTCCGGTGACCCATTGATCGATGGCGCAGCAACACTGGTGCGTGATTTGTATAGCGCTTTCGAGCAAGCCAATACGCAAGCGGCTAACCCTTTTACAAGCCCAGAAGCCGAGAAGTACTTTTTCTTAGATATTATTGATGATTTACATGGGCATGGAGCAGATGTGCTGTATGGCGCACAGGACTTCCAGGGTGAAGTCACGCGTATCGCAGCCGATGCGGATCAGCCGATGTTTCGCGGCATGATCACCATCAACGTCGACTTCACCAACTTCGGCCAGCAGCGGCGTGCCGTTTTCAACTTACGTGCGGATACCGCCAGAGCGGATGCACCATTCAGAATATTCAGGATTGACCTTGACGGCTGGAGCTTCCCTGAGTAAAAACCACAACACTCATATCAAACCATCATGTGCCCTCAGCTGTCGCGTGGACGACCCTCCTTGCGACAGCCACAAAGCCGCCGCAAGGAGGCACTATCAGTGCCAGCCAAAGCGCTTAATATAATAGCGTTTCATCAGCGATGTCAGTGCGACGTAACCGGCTACGATAGCAAACAGCCAGATAAAGTAAGGCCAGGGCAGCGCTTCCATTTTAAAGTAGCTGGCCAGTGGGCTCATGGGCAAGATAATACCAATCGCCATAATCACAAGCGTCGCCGCTATTAGAGAGGCAGACGCGCGGCTTTCAATAAAGACCATTTTCGGGGTGCGAATAATATGCACGATCAGCGTCTGTGTGAGTAAACCCACGACAAACCAACCGGACTGAAATAACCCTTGGTTTTCAACAGTATTGGCCATAAACACGTACCACATTACCGCAAAAGTAATGATGTCAAATATGGAGCTCAGCGGTCCAAAAAACAGCATAAAGCGCCCGACGCCATCCGCATTCCAGGTCAACGGCTGACTGACCTCTTCTTCATCAACGTTATCGAAAGGAATGGCAATCTGCGAAATATCGTAGAGCAGATTCTGCGTCAACAACTGCAACGGTAACATCGGTAGAAACGGCAGAAACACACTGGCAATCAATACGGAAAACACGTTACCGAAGTTAGAACTGACCGTCATGCGGATGTATTTGAGCATATTGCTAAAGGTTTTACGGCCTTCAATCACACCATCCTTGAGCACCATTAAGCTGCGCTCCAGTAGGATGATATCTGCCGCTTCCTTGGCGATATCCACCGCACCGTCTACGGAAATACCAATATCCGCAGCGCGCAGCGCTGGAGCATCGTTAATGCCATCGCCCATAAAGCCAACCACATGCCCTAGACCCCGTAGACAGCGGACCACGCGCTCCTTACTGAGCGGCGACATACGGGCAAAAATCGTATTGCTTTCTACCGCAACCGCCAACTCCTGATCATTCATGGCATCGATCTGCGACCCCAACACTAGACCTTTAACCTCCAGCCCCACCTGACGTGATACCTCAGCCGCCACCAACTCATTATCGCCGGTGATCACCTTGACGGTAACGCCATGCTCTGCCAAGGCTTTCAGTGCCGGCGCGGTGGATTCCTTCGGCGGGTCGAGAAAAGCAATATAACCCACCAAGGTCAAACCGGACTCATCGGCTTTTGAGTAGACTGTTTGCTCCGGCGCAATCTCCTTCATAGCCACAGCAATCACGCGCAAACCACTTTCATTCAGCCCACGCAGTACTTCTTTAAAACGCGCCTGCCGACTTTCATCTAATGGATAGACCTCTCCGCCATATTGCACATGGGTGCATATATCGAACATTTCTTCCGCAGCACCCTTACTGATCAGCTCATAGTGTTGCTCGCGTTCAGACACCACCACTGACATACGGCGGCGGGCAAAATCAAAGGGAATTTCATCAATTTTACGGTAATCACGCA
This sequence comes from Thiopseudomonas sp., assembly GCA_035271365.1. Lineage (GTDB taxonomy): Bacteria > Pseudomonadota > Gammaproteobacteria > Pseudomonadales > Pseudomonadaceae > Denitrificimonas. The sequence continues at coordinate 19,030 of DATERS010000098.1, read as the reverse complement.
CCACGTCTAATTCAGTCTTTAACTCAACATGATCCAGTACGGCGCGGTCGAGTAGGTTTTTCAGACCGGTCTGAAAGTAGCTATTGAGGTAGGCAAAACCCAGCACCTCATCAGATTGATTACCCTCGACGTCAATGTGCCGAGCCAAGGCAATTTTGTCCTGAGTCAGGGTGCCGGTTTTGTCAGTACAGAGCACATCCATAGCGCCAAAGCTCTGAATCGCATCTAAACGTTTGACGATTACATTCTGCCGCGACAGCACCACTGCCCCACGGGCCATGGTTGAGGTGACAATCATTGGTAACATTTCAGGCGTTAACCCAACGGCCACTGACAGAGCAAACAGCAGCGCCTCGGACCAGTCACCTTTAGTGAAGCCGTTGATAAACAACACCAGCGGTACCATGATCAGAGCAAAGCGGATCAGCAACCAGCTGACTTTATTCACGCCCAACTGAAAGGCATTAATGTCATCCGCAGTGGCCGCGCGGGTCACCCGTGTTGCCAAGGTACCAAAATAAGTACTGTTACCCGTAGCCAATACCACCGCACTGGCCATACCGGAAATCACGTTGGTGCCCATAAACACCAGATTATCCATCTCCAGCGCGGAATCAGATGTGGCTTTAGCGATAACGAACTTCTCTACCGGTAAAGACTCGCCAGTCATCGCTGACTGACTGAGAAACAAGTCGGTTGCGGTAAGTACACGGCAGTCCGCTGGAATCATATCGCCCGCCGACAAGCGCACAATATCGCCAGGTACCAATTCTTGCATCGGGATTTCAACGGTATCACCCAGCAAATGACGCGTGCTGGGCTCAATCACCTGAGCGGTGCGCCGCCTAACACTGGCGGTATTACTGACCTGTGCTTTAAGGGCCTGCGCGGCTTGACTGGAGCGACGCTCCTGATAAAAGCGGATCAAGGTTGCCAGCACCACCATAACGGTGATCACTACAGCACCGTGCATATCTTTGGTGAGTACTGACACTACCGCCAACAGGGTCAGCAGTAGATTAAATGGATTGTTATAGCTGAGCCAAAGATGCCGCCACCAGCGCACAGCACCTTCGTGCTCAACCTCGTTCGGTCCATATTGCTCGCGTAGCACTTCGGCTTCGGCGTCGCTCAGTCCTTGCTCCGAGGTACCCAACTGCGCCAGCAACTCGGCCAAATCAGCACGCGCCTGAATGGCCAGCCGGTTGTTCAGCGTATCTGACAGCCGGCTATTGCGCTTACCACGCGGCATCGGCTCAAGAATGGCACGACGACGGAATAGGTTTTTGCTTTGGCGGGCCGCCAGATAGCGGCCAAAGTAATGTTTGAAAAAACCCATAATGCCATGCTCCTTGCTGATTGATTCAGAAACCTAGACTACTCACAACTGCATTGAATAACAGCAGTGTAAGCAAGGTTATTACGCAAACACTTTAAGCCCCTCATGATCACGAGGGGCTTCTGCTATTGGATACCGCAGCTAACCTAAGACATTTTTCTTAACTGATGTACTCTTGGAGCTACTGTTGACTGATCGCCAGCTCAACCGTGCTCGGCAGCGCTGGACGCAAGCCACTGGTCAATTCATAAAGCGCGGTTTCATCCAGTGTTTCCACTTCCAGCAAGTGGCTGGCAGATTTTTCTAGAACATCTCGATTATTTGTCAGAATAGCCAATGCCTGTGCAGCTACCTCTTGCAGTAAATCTCGCACAGCAACGTCCATCGCCTCAGCGGTGGCCTCGCTGTAACCGCGCTCAAAATATGCCGGAGCACTGCCACCCAGAAAGCTGTGTTTCTCAGCCTCATAACTGACGCCACCTAAATTGGCATCCATGCCGTAACGCGCCACCATCGAGCGGGCGATATCAGTCGCTCGAGCCAAATCATCTGCAGCCCCAGTGGACAGATGACCAAAGACTAATTTTTCTGCTGCACGTCCACCCAGCAGCACGGCAATCTTGTCGCGCAACTCAGCTTCAGTCATTAAGAAACGGTCTTCTGTGGGACGTTGAATGGTATAACCCAAGGCACCGACACCCCGTGGGATAATCGATACTTTGTGCACTTTATTCACCCCAGGCAGCGCCATACTGACCAGCGCGTGGCCCATTTCGTGATAAGCAACGATTTTACGTTCAAATGGATTAATCAGGCGATTACGCTTTTCCAAACCCGCCACAATGCGCTCAATGGCATGAGTGAAATCATCCATAGTCACCACTTTTGCGCGACGGCGCGTGGCCAGTAAAGCCGCCTCATTGACCAAGTTAGCTAGATCCGCACCGGAAAAACCTGTCGTTAATGCAGCTATATCGTCCAGTGCCATTCCCGCATCCAGCACAATTTTTTTCATATGCACTTTAAGAATTTGCACTCGGCCTGCGCGGTCGGGACGGTCCACCAGTACTTGGCGGTCAAAACGCCCCGCACGCAGTAATGCTGGATCAAGAATTTCTGGGCGGTTGGTTGCCGCGAGCAACACCACCCCTTCACCCGGATCAAAGCCATCCAGCTCAGATAACAGCTGATTGAGTGTTTGCTCACGCTCTTCATTACCACCTTGCGCGGTCGCGGCACCTCGAGCGCGACCCAGTGCATCCAGCTCATCAATGAAAATAATCGCTGGCGCGGCTTTACGCGCTTGTTCAAATAAATCACGTACGCGCGCGGCACCTACGCCGACAAACATCTCCACAAACTCAGACCCGGAAATGGAGAAAAACGGTACTCGTGCTTCACCAGCAACGGCGCGCGCCAACAGTGTTTTACCGGTACCCGGTGGCCCCACCAACAAAATCCCTTTGGGCATGCGCGCACCGAGGCTGCCGTACTCTTTAGGATTTTGTAGAAAATCGATGACTTCTTGCAGTTCAGTTTTGGCTTCATCCACGCCAGCCACATCAGCAAAGGTCACCTTAGTATCACTCTCGATATAAACCTTGGCTTTGCTTTTACCGATGGACATCATTCCGCCCATGCCTGACTTAGAACCCATGCGGCGAATCAAGATCATCCAGATACCAACAAAAATCAGTGCCGGTAACACCCAAGATAATAAGCTGGTCAACCAGGTATTTTCCACTGCGCCAGCATAGGTGACCTCGGCAGTGTTTAAACGCTCAGCCAGTTCTGGTGCCACGGGGGTCGTGACAAAGCCCGTTTTGCCATTGTGTGCCGACTTAAAAGTGCCCTTGATGGTGTTACTGCCGATCAGTACGTTTTCAATCGCACCCTGCTCAAGGTAGGTTTCAAACTGACTGTAAGGAATGGATTCAACAGTTTGCGTTTGCACCCAAATATCACGCAGAAAAACCACGCCCAAAATAGCAAACAGCACATACCAAAGGTTGATTTGGGTTCCACGATTCATGGTTTTTCTCCATTAAACAACGCGCCAGTCGCACACCATGCTGACTGACAGAACAGTAATAATGAGTAAGATACGCTAAAGCACGCAACGATGGTCACGTTCAATTATTGATGAATTATTTAGAAGGCGCTTAGATAGGGGTTGGACAGTTACTTTTCTCAACAACAGAGGGGGTATTCTCCAACAAGACCCTTAGCCACCAGCTAAGAATCTTGAGGCGAATCACTGACACAATAGGTCTCTGCTCTTAGAGCACTTTAGGATCAGGCGAGGGGTAAATATTGGCACTATCACGGCCTAAATTCTTCACATGACTGGCCTGTGGACCATCATCGCCACGTGCTTCAACAAAACGCACGGTATCGCCAATATTCAGCCTATCAAAGCCCGGCGCTGCGACGCTGTTTTCGTGAAAGTAGATTTCACGCTCGTCCGGCGTCAGTAAAAAACCATAACCCTTATCTAAGAACATCTTATTGACGACAGCATAGGGCGAATCTTCCTGCATCACTCGCGGCGCTTTCAGTTGTGAAGCATAATCCTTTAACTGTCGTTCTACCGCGTCGAAGGCATTGCGGATCGTCACATAAATATCATTAAAATTATCGTGCTCGTTCGGCTCGCTTGAAACCACTAACTCGTCGCCTGGAACACTCAGTTCAACGCTGACCTTGTGATTGAGCACGTCATAGTGTGGAGTGCGATTGGGCACTTCCAGCGTCACACGACACGAAATGATATGGTCGAAATACTGACCGAGTTTATCAACACGTTCACGCACAACCGCTTCCACTGGATCCGAACGTTCTGCGTTTCTAAAAGTAATATCCAAAGGTACTTGCATAGTTCACCTCATGTGAAAAACGTCGACGCAGCTAAGATATAACAACCGGGCGGCGCGTCAACCCAACCCGAACTTAAGAAGAACAAGGTACCCACCTGCATATCACTACACATGGATAAAGAGTGTTATTCAACTCTTCGTAAGTACCTTGAGCATAGACAGCTTTTTTAACCAAGTCCAACATCCAATAGTCATGCATAAACTGAGGTGCAGTTGCGGATTGCCTCAGAACAACAACCCGCAACAATTCACTTCAAGCCTTGTCGATCAATCCGACGTTAGCGCTCGTAAACGGGCGATCACATAACGCTCCGTTCCATCGGTCGGGATGGTCACGCTATCGCCGTCCACTGATTGTCCGTCTACTTTAAGTTCGACCTGCCCTGTGCCGATCCGTTCAGGATCTTCGATGCTAATAATCAACACGCCATTGGGCCCCTTGATACGCGCTGTTGCTTCACCCCAGTCGGTTGGGATGCGTGGTGCGATTTTAACTGCGCCACGTTGCAAGCTCAGGCCAAGAATACCCTCCACTGCCAACTGCCAACTCCAACCCGCTGCGCCGGTGTACCAAGTCCAACCCGCTTGACCTGTGCTAGGCCCTTCGCCACGTATATCAGCAGCCAGCACATAAGGTTCGCCACGATATAACTCCGCGCCCTCAAGGCTATCGCTACGACGGATGGGGTTGATCAGATCAAAGATCTCGTAGGCCTGATCACCATTACCCAAGCGGGCATGAGCTAAGCCCAGCCACGCTGCAGCATGGGTGTACTGGCCACCATTTTCGCGAACACCGGGCGGATACGCACGAATATAACCCGGGTCACGTGGGGTCTGATTGAAAGGTGGTGTTAACAAACGCACCAAGCGCGCATCGCGATCAACCAAGCGTTCAGTCGCAGCATTGACGCCCGTGATTGTTCGTTCAGGTGACAGCCCGCCCGCCAGTGCCGCCCAAGACTGGGAGATACTGTCGATCTGGCATTCTTCGGAATCTTTTGACCCCCACAGCAAACCTTCATCATCAAAGGCGCGCACATACCAATCACCATCCCAGCCTGCAGCATCCACTGCGCGGCGCAGTTCATCAGCGCGTGGACGCCAGAGACCCTCAAGATCCTTGCGTCCAATCTCGCCGGACAGGTCAGCAAAGGTGTCCACACAGACTGCAGCGAACCAAGCCAGCCAAATACTTTCGCCACGCCCTTCGCTACCAACCCGGTCCATACCATCGTTCCAGTCGCCCATACCGATCAGCGGCAGACCATGCACCCCAGCCGTCACGCCACGATCCAGCGCACGTCGGCAGTGCTCAAACAATGTGTCACTTTCTGCACCGAGCTCGAACGGCGCATAACGGTCGCTCTCGCTGTCTTTCAATGGTGGCGCAGATAAGAATGCAACGTTTTCGTCCAGAATGGAGATATCGCCAGTCGCCTTAATATAGCGACCCGTGGCATACACCAGCCAGAGTAAATCATCCGAACAACGCGTTCGAACACCACGTCCTAGCGGTGGATGCCACCAATGCAGCACATCGCCCTCTTCGAACTGGTGCGAGGCACTTTCAAGGATATGCGCACGCACCCGCTGTGGCTCAATAAATAGCAGCGACATCATATCTTGCAGTTGATCACGGAAACCAAAGGCACCACCGGCCTGCTGGAATCCAGCTCGTGCCAAGATACGTGAGGCAAAAGTCTGTTGGTTAAACCAGCGATTAATCATCAGATCAAGAGCCGGATCCGGCGTGGTGACCTGCACCACGCCCAGTCGTTGCTGCCAAATCGCAGCGTTGTCGGCTAATCCCTGTTGAGCGGTTGCAACATTCGCCCAATGCTTGGCTAGTTGCGCGGCATCGGCCGGATCACGTCCCTCACCCAGCACAAACACAACCTCCTCAGTTGTACCCGCCGCTAGATCGATATGAACCTGGAAGGCCGCACAGGGATCAGCCACATTATCCAGCACTCCGTCCAGACTCCAAGCATCAAGGCCGGCAGGACGAGCCGGATCACCGTATCGTCCCAGAAAGGTTGCACGGTCACAGGTTAGGCTGTGCGGTGTACGGCTGGCCGTCAGAAACGCAGTGCGCTGACCAAACTCCGGGTTCCAATCATTGCGCGCAATCAGCGCTTGGCTTTCAGCATCAAAACCACAGGCCAAATGCGGGCGTGATGCACTGGTCATTGAACCCAGCAACCACTCAGCATAGTAAGTCACAGTCAATCGACGCCCGCGCTGACTCGGGTTAGTCAGAGTCAATAACGCCAACTTAACTGGAGCCTCAGGTGGCACAAAGACCGTCAGACTTTGCTCCAGCCCTTCCTCATTACGTAACCAAGTTGTAGCGCCAGCATGGTGTTGAATCTGACAGGTTTTACCGCCACCTGCAGGCAATGGAGTCGGCGTCCAAATCTCAGCTGTTTCCTCGTCGCGCACATACAGCGCTTCGGTCTGCGGATCGAGCACAGGGTCATTGGACCATGGGGTGAGACGGTGCTCACCACTATTAATGCACCAGGTAAAGCCCAGTCCCGACTCCGAAACAATCGTGCCAAAATTCTCATTGGCGAGCACGTTGCACCAAGGTGTCGGTGTTATCCGCCCCTCTTCTAGATGAATGACATAGTCGCCAGTTTCAGGGGTAAAGCCTCCAATCGTATTATCAAAAAGAAGATTATCAGGGCGCACCAATGCCGGTACAGGCATCGTCTCAGGCACAGATGCTGCTAACGGCTGAAAACGGGGCAAAGGATTGCGCGCAGGTAGCGCTGGCGCCATCGCCATAGCAAGTGATCCTGCCGATGCATCGAGTGTTACCCGCGCCGTTGCTTCAAGCGTACGCAGCTCAATAGCACCGATCCGCTCAGTGGCCAATAAGTGAACACCACCATTGCCACCCAGACCCTCAGGTACATTTGTTTCACGCAGAGCGGCAAACAACAAGTCACGAATCGGCTCCTGATAGCCCGAAATACCTTCCTGCAGAAACACCAAGTCGACTTGAAGACCACAGCGCTGCCACCAACGATGGGCGCGAATAATACTTGGCAACAGCGCCACATAGGCCTTGTCGACAACTCGCACCAATACGATCGGCAAATCACCCGACAGTCCCATACTCCAAAGATGGGGCTGGGCTGGTAATGCCGCGCCTGAAGTTGCTAACCAGCGCACCGGTGGTGTTCGAGGGAACACTAAGTCACGGCATAAAGCTTGCGCTTGTGCCAATGTGCGCGAATCAAGTCCGAGACGTTGCGCTTCGAGCGCAGCTGTACGCAGCGCATCTTCCGCAGCCCAGTCCAGTACAGGACCGGTAGCAAAGCGCTCAGCAATATCCAGCACCGCCTCGCGTGAACCGGCCACGATCGTGACAAAATCAATACGTACTTGCGCACCCGGCGCAAGCACCACATGCGCACGAAGCGCCATAATCGGATCAAGCGTCCAACCCATCTTGCCATCCAGCGTTTCAGCGGCGCCCTGCGGTTGTTGTAGATTGCCATGACGCCCGAGAAAGCTTCGACGATCAGTTTCAAAACCAGCAGTCGTCACCGCAGCATCACTCGACAGCATGCTATGCAGCAAGACTGGCGGACGATCATCGGGGCGACGTGAGCGACGCTTAAAGACCAGTGCATTCTGTTCTTGCAAACGCTCACTGTGGATAAACAGCTTACTGAAAGCTGGATGACGTTCATGACTGGCCGCCGGTGCTAGCACGACCTCGGCATAACTTGTCACATCCAACTCACGTACTCGATTACCCTCGTTGGAGAGTGTCACGCGGCGTATTTCCACATCATCGCTAGGTGCAATCACAATTTCAAGATTCGTTGACAGACCTTCCCTGCGCTCTTGAAACTCGATCTTATGCGCATGGTAACTGGTGTCAGATAACTGCTTTGAGTTGTCTGCGCCGAGTGACCAAATCGCACCGCTGTCGCGCTCGCTTAGATAAATCCGCGACTCGCCACCGCGACGGATGGCATCACCTGTCCATTGCGTTAGCGCTTGACCCTTCCACCACAGTGCACTGTCGCCAGCATCGCTGACCCAAGTGGCCAGATTGCCATTACCCAGCACATGCAGCTGTGGACCGGTACGACCTTCTGCCGTCCAGCCATGCAATGCCGGTGTTGGCACGCGGGTTAGATCGGCGCTCATGACTTCAGACTCAGTCGGTTGCTCAGGCGGGAACTCCCAAGGGATACGTTCCTGTAACAGCAACTCGGTGGCACGCATCCGCGGATCACGGCCTAAACGTTTGATCAAAATATCATCGTTGAGCGCATTACCAATCGCAGCACTGATCATGCCTTGGTGGTGAGCCATATAGGAGCGCACCGGTGAGAAACCACCATCCACCGGCAGTCGCTCTGGGGTAAAGTCCGCTGCCTCGAAAAACCCATAGCGATCACGCATGCCCAGCTTATCTAGACGACGCAGATTGGATGTCGCCGCAACCGGCACAATGCCCAGCGCCAAAGCACTGGCATAAGGCGCAACAACATAGTCATCAGCCAAACCTGTCTTTAAGCCAAGTCCCGGCACGCCAAACGCTTGATACTGATAATGATGCGAGTCGCCACGTGCGGCATAGCCCGATTCCGACACACCCCAAGGCAGACCCAGCTTCTCGCCATAACGTTGCTGCGCCGCAACGGCAGCACGCTCACTCTGACCGAGAAGTCGACCCTCTTCGCTCGGCAATAACAGCGCCGGCATCAGGTACTCAAACATCGAGCCGTTCCATGACAGTATCGTCAGTGAACCGGCCGCCCTGCTGATAGGTCGTCCCAAATGGAACCAGTGTTTAACAGGCACGTCACGCTTAGCGATTGCAAAATAGCTCGCCAGACGCGCCTCACTCGCCAACAGGTCGTAGTGGTGTACATCAAGATGATCGGAGTCGAGGTTGTAACCAATAAAGAAAGTACTACTTTCATCGTCATACAGCGGTTGAAAATCCATAGCAAAGGCGCGCGCCTCTGCTCGTGCCGCACACTGTTGGAAATTGTCGTGAAGTTCACGACACACCTGCTCTCCACCATCGAGCGCCTTAGTCATATCAACAACCCAACATAGACTCTTCGAATCCACTGGAGCCAATTGCGCCAGAGCTTCACGCGCAGTATCCAGACTGCTGGTCATCTCAGCCAGCGAGGCATCGCCTCGGGGCAGTGTCTTCAACAGCCTCGATACGCCTTGCAGTTCAGTCGGCGCGGTTTCGATCAAGAGCAACCAAGGCGCTAGCGCGTCAAGATCCCTGCGCATGGTCATTAAGTGGTGATCGGTGCGCTTCAGCCACAAATAGATTTCATGTGTGTCCGCCTCAATACCAGCCTCCAATACCTTGGAGATACGCATTTGCAACGGCTGCCAGTCATCGGTTTCGAGACTCAGCAGCGCCGAGTGCCAATCGTCTGGAGTATTGCGCAGGCTCAGCACTTGATTGACCAAAACATCAAGGTCATCGGTCATGGCCACCCGTTTTCCCTTGGGCAGAACAGCAACAGCATCACGCAGCAGATGCAGAGCATCCCTAAAACCATCCCAACGCTCAGGACACAGCGCAGGACTGATCGCAGCTTCTCGGCAACCGGCAGCCAATGTCAGCAGACTGACCGCCAAATTACCGCTATCAACCGTTGAAACATAACGCGGCTGCAGCGACTCAAGTGTTCGCGTGTTAAACCAGTTCAGCGTATGACCGTCATGCGTTTCCAGGCGATCAAGAGCGTCCAGTGCAGCAGCCATACGTGCAGCAAGATCTCGACGTCCGATATGACCCAAGTCCCACGCTGTTAAAGCCGCTAAGAACAGCATACCCACGTTGGTCGGTGAGGAGCGGTGAGCGATATCTTCGTGCGGAGCAGTCTGATAATTATCAGGCGGCAGCCAGTTATCGTCAGGGCCTGCGAATGTTTCAAAATACAACCAAGTGCGGCGAGCAACCAGTCGCAGGTAAAGTCGATCTTCTTTCCCTAGAACTTCCGCTACCAGTTCTCGCTCGCGACTGATCAGCCAGGCAATCTGCGGTGAGATAAACCACAGCAGTAGCAAGGGTGCAGCACCCCACAAAGCCGCGGGATTAAGCCAGCCAAGAGTGACTGCGATCACTGTCGCCAATGCTGGCGCAGCAACCATTTCACGCCAAGTCCCTAATTGAGTTTGCGACACTTCAGCAGCGGAATGAGCCGCCGACGTCCATTCCAACATAGATCGGTGCGAGACATGCATACGCCACAAGGCTCGTCCGATCGCTTCTGTAGCAACCGCAGCCTCATGCGCCAAGAAAGTAACCGCCAATAACCAGCGGCCAGCATGGTCAGCCAGCGGATGCATGATGTTGCGTGTGGAGCCGGGTTTCCGCGCATGTATTAAGCGCGTGACCAAATCAATAAATAGATAAGACGCCGGCGCGCCGATGGCCAGCATGGTCCAGATCAGTGCGTGGCCTGGCAGCAACAGCCAACCCGCTGTCGCGAAAGCAATCAACATGGGGGCAATCAGACTGCGACGCAGATTATCGAGCATCTTCCAACGGTCTAGCATTGAAAAACGGCTAGCCACACGCTGCTCGTTACAGCTTGGCACGCTGCCACCCAACCAAGGCGTCAGCTGCCAGTCACCACGAATCCAGCGCAAAGCACGTCGCGCATAGGACAAGTAGTTGGAGGGAAAATCTTCATAAAAAACGATATCGCTGGCAAGCGCAGCGCGACCGTGCAGACCCTCGAATAAGTCATGACTGAGGATTGCATTTTCCGGTACACGATTTTGTAGGCACTGGTGAAATGCAGCGACGTCAAACGCACCCTTACCGGTGAAGATGCCTTCGCTGAACAGATCCTGATAGACATCAGACACCGCACGACTGTAAATATCAATCGCGGTATCGCCAGAATAGAGATAGGTAAATAGCGATCGGCCACCAGCATCAGGTGAAATCTCGACCCGAGGCTGAATAAAGGTGTAGCCGCACACTGGTTTACCAGTGTCAGCATCAAACTCAACACGGTTCAGTGGGTGCGCCAACGTTCCCACCAGTCGATTGATATCATTGGACTGTGCTCGGGTGTCCGCATCTAGCGTGACGACAAAACGCGCTCGACACAAGGTATCGATATCACCTTCACGCAGAGCAAAAATATCGGTCTGGTGGCCCTGAATAAGGCCAACCAGCTCTTCAAGTTTCCCGCGCTTACGTTCCCACCCCATCCAACTGCCTTCGGCAGTATTCCAGCGACGCCGACGGTGCAGCAGAGCAAAGGGTGCATGTTCAGAATAACGCGTATTCAGGCGGCGTATGCCGGCAACAAGAGCGTCTTCAATAGGCTGATCTTCTGGCATATGTTCTGAGTCAGCGTCGGCGAGATCACTCAATAACGCCATACGGACCAACGGATCCGGATTCGACAACCAGTGCATTTCCAGACGTTCAAGCAGTGAATCAACCTCAGTATGATTACGCAGAATAATCGGCATCACCAGTGCTGTTTCCCAGCCCGGTTGCAGCCCCTTCTCAACATTAAGTTTGGGCAGTGCTCGGGGTGGAACAGATCGACTCACCAGCCAGTTTGTCAGTGTCACGCCAATAATCATCGCTGGTGCTAACGACAGCAGCAACCCTACTACCCATGCGGCAATACTAGCGTTGAGTAGAGTCAGCAGTATGATCGGAAAGAGCAGCGCGACTACGCTGAAAGTTGCCAGTGCTCCAGCATAACTACGCCCTGGATAAGCCATGATCTTGCGTCGTATACGTGCACGCCAGCCAGCGCGAAAACCAACCTTGCGCTCAAGCTCAGCACGGCCTTCAGCGACCAACCAGCAACCAACATGCCCTAAACGTCGCTCACCAGGATACGAGCGTGCCAATTCCACTGCAGCCGCAGCCACCTCCCACTCGGAGGCGGGCGCATGATCAGCAATGGCTTCAACGGCCTTGCGATAGCTGTCGCGGGTATCGAAATCCATGCTCGAGTACACTTCAGCAGGATCACCCTGCAGAATCGTCTCAACATGGCTGACGTGCTCAAAGAACGTCTTCCACGGAATATTCGAGATCGCCACAAGCGCAGAAATCGCACGTGAAACATTTTCAGTTGGATCAAGATTTTTGTGCAACCTAGAGCGCGGTATCAGCTCGAATGGAGCTTTAAGTTCAGGTAAGAGCTCAGTAAACGACTGCACCAGCTCTTCCAAGCAGACTAAGCGCAGCATCGCTGGAAACGCCCAAAGCTCGGCGATCGTCAGCGGTCCTTCGACCTGGTAGGCATTGACAAACTCGACCGCACCCGCAAGACCGATCTGTACTTGTGCCACATCGAGCATGCCTCGCGCCAACGCCATAACACGCGGAATACCTTGATACTCAGGCGCAGCCAGTCGCGGTAAGCGTCGATAGAACGAAATGGGTAAGTCTTCGCGCACCTGACGTACAGCACGACGCAACTGAAACTCGTTATCGAGCAACCACTCCGACGCTTTGGTCAGACGAGGCGACGGTTTAACGCAATGGCTATGCGCTTGGTCCAGCCACGGCAGGAGTGCCGAGATATTCTGCCAAGAGGCAGCCATTTCAGGCTGCCCCTCAACGATGTTGTGACGTGCGCGCATTGCGGCGGCGTCGTGCGCATAGGCGCTGGTTGAAGCAGTGGTATCTTGCAGTGGTATTGTGTTCTGTGTCATATCATCCCCTGATTTGGCTGTCTCGCGTCCGCAGCATGGCATGGTGCCTTACCATTATTCGACGGCTTGAGCTTATGTTGCCGCACCAGTAACACTGGGATATCCATGCGATTAATCAGATAGTCAGCAACACTACCTACCGAAATATCAGCGTGTCCGCTCTTACCCGCAGCGGAAAGAACCAGTAGATCAGCATGCTCTTCAACAGCGGCATGTGCCAGCGCGCGACGTGTATCACCACTGGGCAATAAGCGAGTACCAGTAACAGGTGGAGCAGGCAATCGCGCTCGTAGCCAATCAAGGTATTGGCGGGCGGCGCGCTCATTGTGGCGATAGAGTTGATCGCGCAAGGCAATAGCTTCGGCGTTTAGCAGATTGGATTCGATCAGGTCAACTTTCGGAGCGACATGCACCAGCACCACTTCAGCGCCATGAGCTGCAGCAATCCCCAGTCCAAGGGGTAAAACACATTCCGAACGGGATGAGCCATCCAGCGGGACCAGCACCTTACTATAACGTACTGGTGTATCGCCAAGCTCCATCGGCGGAATCAACAACACTGACGCGTTAGCAACCTCTGCGACCCGGCGCGCTGTATTACCCAGCCCGATAAAAGATCCGTGATTTTCACCACCACGGCCCAGCACAATTAAGTCAGCTGCATTATCTTGCGCCCATGCACTGATACGTTCAGCAGGCGGGCCAGCGACAATCACCACATCAGCGTGCAGATCACCAAAGCGCAACATACGCTGATGCAAAGTCGCAGTCGTATCACAGTGACGTTGCGTCCACTCTACCGGATCCATGGGCTCATGAGCCGTGAACGACTCAAGTACATGCATCACTGTCATGCGTGCACCAACAGCCTTAGCCACCGCCGCCGCATGCGCCAATACAGTTTCTGCGAAAGACGCAGTATCGACACAGGCCAGCACATGACGAAGGTTCGGCCGCTCGGCAGACTGGACCGTGCACAGTGTCTCTGCTTTGTCATGGAGTGAAAGTTCAGATTCAGACATATTATAGTACCTCCTTGTAAAGAATTATTATTCGGCAACCCTGCTCTATACGAAGGCAACCGCCTTGCAAAATCGACTCTATCTTCACAGTCAGCGTGCCGTCGGCAGCCACCGTCAATCTGCGTCGAATCTTGACGAACAATCTGATGACAGCTGAAGGCTGAATCGATGATTTATTCTGTCAGGATCAAAGCTTACCCATAAAGTGCAGCATCATGCCTCACTTATAAGTATTGGATAACGTCGTCAATTATAATGAGCAGCCACGTCTTTAATGCGGGCGCATTGCGCTAATGCGGACAGAGCCGAATCAGATTAGGCATGCAAAAACATTGATACCAATGATATAGACCCTATAGTCATAAGCTGATATATACAACTTCTGCAGTCAATCGGCGCTCACGATTAGATGATCAATATATATATGAGTTCTGGATATACTGATACATGTTTTTTATCAACAACACCTGCGTCATAACGTCGACACAGGTATCTAAATAGAGTCCACCTTCTTTACAATTTGCCTTGATACATTGCAAACGCTATGTTTACCGGGCAATCCAGAGGATCGAGGGTGTACGCTGAGACAGTGCGCTGGCGCAGATAGATACCCATCCCTGCCAATCTAAGGATGATGCTATGCACACAAATAGAAAAGCGACCATTACCACTGAAAAACTGCCAATCAAACTCTGGCTTAACCAAGATCAAATGGACGAGGGTGCACTGGAGCAAGCTCGCAACCTAGCCAACCTACCCTTTGCTTTTAAACACATCGCCATTATGCCCGACACCCACCAAGGCTACGGCATGCCAATTGGTGCTGTATTAGCCACCCAAGGCGTGATTATCCCCAATGCCGTTGGCGTGGATATTGGCTGTGGCATGTGTTCTTTACGCACTAACTTGACCGATATCGACACCGATGATTTAAAAGACATTATCAAAATCATCCGTGCAACCATTCCAGTGGGTTTTAATCAGCATAAAACTGCACAAGACGAAGCTTGGATGCCCAAAATTACCGGCCACTTACCCATCGTCGAACAAGAGTACGAAAAGGCTTTGTTTCAAATTGGCACACTGGGCAGCGGCAATCACTTTATCGAGATTCAACAGGGCTCAGATGGTTTTATCTGGATTATGATCCACTCCGGCTCGCGCAATATCGGCTTTACTGTGGCCAATCATTACCATGATGTCGCTAAGGAATTAAATATCGCCGCCGGCGAAGATGTCTCCACTGATTTAGCCTACTTGCCAGAGTCATCTGAATATTTCGAGCTGTATAAAAATGAAATGAACTACTGCCTAGAATTTGCCCTAGCCAATCGCACGCTGATGATGGAACGCGCCAAAGCCGCTTTTACCGAAGTGCTACCCGAGGTCGAGTTCTCAGATTTTATCAATAAACCCCACAACTTCGCCGCTGAAGAAGAACATTTTGGTGAAACGGTGATGGTGCATCGCAAAGGCGCAACCCGCGCACGCAAAGGCGAATGGGGCATGATTCCGGGCTCACAAGGTACGCGCTCTTTTCTGGTGAAGGGCAAAGGTGAAGCCCAGTCTTTTGAGTCCTGTGCGCATGGTGCAGGTCGCATTATGAGTCGTGCGCAGGCGCGCAAAACCTTGGACTTAAAAGAAGAGGTCAAAGCCCTAAAAGAACGCGGCATACTGCACGCCATCCGCAACCGTAAGGATCTGGATGAAGCGCCGGGCTCTTACAAAGATATTGATGAAGTGATGAGCAATCAGACTGATTTAGTCGATATACAGATTGAATTGCAGCCGCTGGCGGTGGTTAAGGGTTAACCCGCAGACGAAAACAGCTGGCAATCTAGAAAGGCATGACGGGTACTGAATTCCGATCCTATGCAGAATATGCACTTTAAAAGTACTGCGCGATAGATCAGCCAATTATTGCAATGCAATTAGAGTGTTATAGGCTGATGGGGCAGATACGCAATTTCCGGAATAAAGCTTAATAAGGCTCCACTCCGGAAAGGCGTTGATTAGGCCTGACTACTTAAGGTTGCAGTTTCAGGTGTCTTGCCCGAATAAAGCTAGTTTTATTGTAGCTTTTGTATACGCTGCTGCAGCTCTGGGCTGGACTGAACATGTTCAGACAGGGTGTTGTAGGTTGTCGCATCTAAGCCCGACTCTTCGACAGCACCTAACATTTTCTCTTGCGCTTCTTCTTGAAGGTTCTGCGCTATCGCTTGGTCTTTTGCATTATTAAAGCGCTCAGCATATTCCTCACGAACACGCGACACTTCTATATTGGCATTGATGAACTTTTTCAGCTCAGCATCACTGACCGCACTCTGCTCTTGCTGCTGAGCAGGCACGCCATTGGTTGCTGCTGGTGCACTATTTTGCGCCATCACTGCAGAGGTGCTTAAACCTAAAGTTACAAACGAAACCGCTACGACTAGCTTTTTAATATCAAACATTAATGCTTACCTTTTTGTTTAAAGTACTTAATACACTTCACGTTTCATGCCAAGTTTTTATATTTCTCGTAACTCATTGATTTAATTCAACAAATTAAGAACCTATGAATTTTTAAAGATATTTAGTCTTTACCTTCGATGCTTAACATGTATAAATATTACACATGAGAAATAAAGATACGTTCAAAAACAACACACACGCATCCATCTGGCCTTTTATTGGGCTGAGCAGCTTACAACGCACTTTATTATTGTTTGTTGTGCTGCCTTTAGTGCTGTTAACCGCGCTAGGGATTCGTTTTGGCCTAGATCAAGCTAACCAGTTTCAAAATCAGCGCTTAAAAAACGACTTAGAGTTAATTGGTCGCGCCATTAGCTTGCCTGTCGGAATGGCGCTCAATAATCACGATATAGAGGCGGTAAATTTAGCGCTCGACTCTGTCTTTGTATTGGGCGAAGTGTATGGCGCCTCAATATTTGATATGAATGGCAACCGTGTTGCTTCGGCGGGCATCACCGAAACAGACTTGTCCGACACAACCATCCCAGCGCGTATTCGTAGCACCGGAGAGGGCCAAGAGGCCTTTAGCCGCATTAAAGGCCGCAGCTTGTTTTCACATTTTCTACCGCTCTTTGATACAAGCAATCAGATTCGAGGTTTTATTCAAGTCACTCGCAAAGCCAGCGACTTTGGCCGAGCGCTGCACCAGCTCACAGTGATCGCTTGGCTGGTGTGGGGTGTCTTTAGTTTGGGAATTTTAGCAGCGGTATTACTGGGCCATTACGGTGGTATTGGTCGCTATGTCGATAAGTTATTGGCGCATATGCAGCGCGTGGCTGAAGGTGATTTAGCCTATCGTGCCGCTTTAGAAGGTCCCAGCGAAGTGGCTAGCATTGCCCAAGGTTTAAACCAAATGCTCGATAGCATTGAGCAGGCCAATCGTGAGTTGGATGCCCATCGCGCAGCAGAATCACAATTCGTTGCGCAGTTAAAAGACAATGAAAAAATGGTCGCTATTGGCAGTATGGCGCAAGGTATTGCCCATGAACTGGGTGCGCCTTTAAGCGTGATTGATGGCCGCGCCAGACGACTTGAGCGTTCAGGACTTCTCGATGAACAGGCCATGCGTAATGTCAGCGGTATTCGTAGCCAAGTGGATCGACTCACGCGCACCGTGCGGCAACTCTTAGATTATTGCCGCCCCGCTTCAACTCAGACAAGAACCATTGCGCCTGCTCGATTGATTTCCGACGTTATTGCCGCAATCGAGCCCGAGTTAGAAGCCAGTCAGCGCACACTCAGCACCGATATCCCAGATAACTTACCCACACTGCATGGTGATGCTGGCCGTTTAGAACTGGCGTTACTCAATCTGGTTCGCAACGCGATACAGGCTTCACATAGCACTATTGGTATCGTAGTGAGCGCTGACAACACTGAATTAACCATCCGCATTACGGATGATGGCCCTGGTTTATCCTCAGAGCTTTCGCTGGATACCTTGCTTGAGCCATTTTTCACCACGAAATCCCCCGGTGAAGGCACCGGCCTCGGCTTAGCAATTGTGCGTACTGTTGTCGAAGAGCATCACGGACACTTAAGCTTGAATAACCGAGCACAAGGCGGTTGTGAAGTGCGCTTAATTTTACCACTCGCGACCCGCGAAAAGGATCAGCAACCATGAGCCAAATTGAAACGATATTACTGGTCGAAGATGACAGTGGATTACGCGAGTTAATGCAAGAAGAACTGGAAGCTGAAGGCTATAAAGTCACGGCCTGCGGCGATGCCGAGCAAGGCAAACAGATCTTAGCAGAGCAAGCACCCGACTTATTGATCAGTGATTTACGCCTACCCGGCGCTGATGGTTTGAGCTTATTACCCAGCCTTGCCCTATCCGATTCAGCGCCTGCAGTGCTGATTATCACCGCCTTTGGCTCAGTGCAACAAGCAGTCAAAGCCTTACAAGCCGGCGCTGATGACTTTTTAACTAAACCCTTAGAGATGGATCATTTTCTACTGACTGTCCGCCGTTTATTAGACAACAGAAAATTGCGTAACGAAGTACAGCACTACCGAAGCTTGCTGGCCGTTAAACAATTCAATGGCATGATTGGCCAAAGCCACGCCATGCAGCATTTATTTCATCAAATACGGCAAATTGCTGATGCCGACGGCCCGGTTTTAGTGCAAGGAGAAAGCGGCACCGGTAAAGAACTGGTGGCGCGAGCGCTGCACGATCAAAGCAGCCGTCGTGATGGCCCCTATATGGTGGTGAACTGCGGTGGTATTCCCAGCGAACTGATGGAAAGTGAGTTTGTTGGCCATGCCGCTGGAGCCTTTACTGGCGCGCGTACGCAACGTGCTGGCCTATTTCAGCAAGCCAATGGCGGTAGTTTATTACTCGATGAACTGGGTGAAATGCCCTTAGCCTTACAAGCCAAATTATTACGTGTGCTGCAAGATGGCAAAGTACGCCCAGTCGGCAGTGATCATGAAATCCAGCTGGATGTGCGCATTATTGGCGCAACCAATCGCAATCTCACTGAGGCTGTTGCTGATGGCAGCTTTCGTGAGGATTTATTTTATCGTTTAGAAACCTTTGCCTTGCAAGTACCCCCTTTGCGCGCCCGCGG